>NZ_SNYJ01000013.1:0-28000 GCF_004363045.1 Aureibacillus halotolerans | reverse complement strand
GGTGCTCATTGCCCAAAAGGCAACTCCGTGCCTCCCAAGGCTTCGTGCTTTGAAAAGACAAGTGTTTTCACACAACCTGAAACTTCGTGTCTCGAATGACAAATGTTTTTATGCAGCTTTATGTATTTGGTCACTTGTTATTTAGCGAGTGGCTTTTTTTTGCCTATTAGAAGAATAACGCCCTCGATCATCCACCCGGCAATTTGACACATGATGGCTAGGAACAGCGCACTGACCCACCCGGAAAATTCCACAGAGGGCAGCATATCTAGAACAATATAGATCACCACAGTATCGGTAATGATGCTAATGATGTTTTTCTCAACCTTACGAAGCTTTCTGCGTGCGACGGCTGTCGATAAAGCGTAGAAAATCGGATGAAGCACGATTTCACAAAGAAGTAGGAATCCCATAAGAAGAACGACAAACTTTTGAATCGACATCGTTCCATTTAAAAAAGTAAGCGCACCTTGATCAAGCGACCAATGGACAATCGCCCAAACCATTAAACCAAAAATCGCAAAAACTATTGCAAGAGGAACAAATGCCGCAAACGTAAATGTGGGAACGAGCCATACCTGTTGCTTCCAACTCGGGGGATCCTCAAGATTAACGATGAAATGAATGATGCAAAATAGAATGGCGAAAACCGTAACAGCAAAAATAAGGATATAGGACACAGGACCACCTTTTAGGAAAGACATTTCAATGTAATTTACGTAGTTAAATGCAACGTTGATTAGCGTCAAATCTCTAATGAAAAGAGAGCCAATTCTTGCGATGTTTTTCCAATCTATGCACAATTAGACGTAATGAATGAACGATAAGTTTCAAAAAAACGTCTGTAAAAAATACAAAAATGGAGGACAAGCATGGAACAGCAAAATGTCGTCATTACTGGTGTTGGCCAGGGCATTGGTCGTGCCATCTTAGAAGCCTATGTCAAAGAAAACTATACAGTCATTGGAGTAGATCACGATGAAGATCTCCTCGCAGACCTCAATCGCCGGGAAAACGTGCATACCTACAAGGTCGACATTAGTGAACCGGAGGAGGTGCATTCCTTTTTTAACTCGGTGGCACGAGCCCACAAACGCATTGATGTATTAATTAACAATGCAGGCATTGGTCGTTGGGTTCCGCCAACTGAGCTTAGTGTAAAGGATTGGGACATAGTGGTAAACACAAATCTTCGTGGCAGCTTTTTATGCGCTCGTGAAGCAGCCAAACGAATGTCTCACGGAGGTCGAATTGTTAACATTTCCTCAACCCGCGCAAGCATGAGTGAGCCGAACTCGGAGGCATACGCCGCATCAAAGGCAGGACTTCTTGGATTGACCCATTCGCTCGCTGCGTCATTAGCTGCGAAAAAAATTACTGTAAATGCTATTAGCCCTGGCTGGATAGAAACTGGCGATTACGCGAAATTACGTGACGTTGACCACCTGCAGCATTTTTCTGGACGGGTTGGAATGCCAGAGGACATTGCTAGGGCGTGCCTCTTTCTGACTGATCCCGCCAACCAATTTATCACAGGTGAGAACATCGTCATTGATGGCGGAATGACACGGAAAATGATTTACGAGCATTAAACGAAGAAGAATTAGTTTTTAGGCGATTAGGACAGGCAGCAAATTTCTACAAAATATAAGTTTAAAGAAGAACGTTTCGCGAAAAACAAAAAGACATCTCCTCACACTAGAAGAAGGTTTCTAATCAAACCATAGTCGTTTTGGCATATTTACGCAAAAACTAATGCAGAATTTTTGCTTTTTCTCACGAAGAGGCGTAGCGTAGTAGCTAAAACGAATAAAGGAGCGATTTTCTTGGCGATGCATTTAACAGAAACGACAACGTTAGCAAATGGACTTGAAATGCCTAGACTTGGTTTTGGTGTATTTAAAGTATCTGAAGGCAATGAAGTTGTTAATGCAGTAAAATCAGCGATTGAGGTCGGGTATCGTTCCATCGACACAGCTTCCTTCTATCAAAATGAAGAAGGCGTCGGTCAAGCAATAAAAGAGAGCGGTGTGGCGAGAGAGGATTTGTTTTTGACGTCCAAGGTGTGGAATGATGAGCAAGGCTTTAATGAGACCATTGCCGCTTTTGATCGCAGTTTAAACAAGCTTGGAACGGATTATCTCGATCTGTATCTTGTGCACTGGCCGATGAAGGCAACCTACAGCGAAACGTGGCAGGCGCTTGGCAAGCTGTACGATGATGGGCGCGTCAAGGCGATCGGCGTAAGCAACTTTGAAATTCCTCATTTGAAAGAGCTCCTAAAAGACCATACACATAAGCCTGTGATCAACCAGGTGGAGTTGCATCCACAGCTCGCACAAAAACCGCTCCGTGAATTTTGTAAGGAGCAGGGAATTCAAATCGAATCATGGGGACCACTAGGTCAGGGTCGCTTGCTAGAAAATGACATTCTCAAGCAAGTGGCTGCAAAGCATAATAAATCAACCGCACAGATCATGCTACGCTGGGCGATTCAAAATGATATTGTTGTCATTCCGAAATCTACAACACCAGAACGTATTAAGAGCAACACGGAAGTGTTTGATTTCACCCTATCCGATGATGACTTAAAAAACATTGACACCCTAAATAAAGAAGAACGGTTTGGCGGCAATCCAAGCGAGGTTGGCGGCTGGTAAACCACGAGACGCCTGTACACATAACGTAGTGTGGCAGGCGTTTTTTTGTTTTGAAAGAGGTGTGCAGAGTAGGAATTAATAAAATGTGAAAGTGATCGAATACTGTTTGGTACGGATCGGATACAGGAGTCAACAGATCGTTTCCTCGTCAAAACGCGCCGCATCCAATCGTTTTTCCTTCCCATTTTTCCTTCTAAATGTATAGCTGCTAAGTGTTCCTCACACACTAACAAAAAATGTGAGGGGGCCATGGAATGGAAGGAACGTGGATTAGTTTGCTGCCATTTCTGGCTGTGATCGTCGTGGCAGTGTTGACGAAGCAAGTGCTTCCTGGGCTGGGGGCGGGATTGCTGACAGCGTCCTATTTCCTGACGCCCCATTGGCTGGGCGGCTTTGAGACGGCAATAGGCTTTATTATTAAAGGGCTTCAAGACGAAAACAACTTGAAAATCATCGTCTTTTTGTACTTGTTTGCTGGGATGGTTGGCATGATTAAACGTGCAGGGGGCATTAAGGGGTTTGTAAAGGAAGCATCGAATCGAATTGGCTCTAGAAAAGGGGCACTCGCTTTAACGTGGATCTCTGCAACAGGTACATTCAGCGCCCCAAGCTTCCGAATTGTGACGGTGGCTCCAATCATGAGAGCCCTTCTCAAACGTGTAAAGATGACCCCACAGGAATTGGCTTTTGCGATAGAAACAACGGCCAGCCCTTTTATTGTGCTCGTTCCAATTGCGACAGCCTTTGTTGGTTATATGACCTCTGTCATTGACATTTCGTTGCATAATGAAGGGTTGACCCAGGATCCGTACCAACTTTATCTCCAAAGCATTCCTTTTAATTTCTTTTCATTTTCAATGATTGCGATTGGCTTTTATCTTAGCTTTTTTCATCATGGCAAAGCATCAGCGACAAAGGCAGGTGGCGAGGAACCAGACGATCAATGGGAAGGGTGTCATCCGTCTGTCGCAAAAGACCTTCCGGAAAAGCCGTTAAATCTTCTTATCCCTTTGGCAGTTGTGTTGTTTTTAACTGTGTTTTTGACTTACTTGGATGGGGTCGCTCAAGGATTTCAGGGCTTTCAAGCGTTTATTGAAGCCGATGTCCTCACGGCGATGGTGTTAGCGCTAGTGTTAAGCGTGCTTTTATCAATGATCCTGTTTCGATTTCAGGCATTTAAGCTAAGTGCCTTAATTGCTGCGCTTATTGAAGGCGGAAATGAAGTAATGAACGTTGTTCTGCTATTGGCTGTCGTATGGGCCTTGGCCGACGCCACGGGCGCTATGGGGTTCTCGACATTTGTTACGAACAATGTTGGCTGGATTCCGGTTGCTTTTGTGCCACCAGTGTTGTTTTTGCTTGGTGCCTTTATTTCGTACTTTATTGGTTCCTCCTGGGGCACATGGGGCATTCTGATGCCTCTAGGTGTGTCATTGGCGCAAGTCTCTGACGTGAGCCTGCCACTTGTCGTGGGGGCAGTTTTTGCGAGCGGCACTTTTGGCGCTTTCGCCTCCCCATTGAGTGATGACACGAATACCACTTCGGTCATTTTAGGGATGAACACGATTGCCTATGCGCGCTTCAAGCTTGTGCCGGCTATTTCTGCAGCTGCAGTAGCTGCCGTGTTGTACCTTATCGTTCCATTTTTAATGGGATAATGTGTACAAAAGGAGAGTGAATGGTGAGGAATTAGCCATTCATTCTTTTTTTGTTTGCGATCCTCTTGTAGGATAAACATAAGACGAAAATGAATTCAAAGGAGAAGAAGCCAATGCAAACTCGCCTAATGTCGTTTAATCTTCGTTACGCTAATGATGAGGATCCCTATCCATGGAGTAAAAGGGAAAAGGCCATCTGTCAGGTTATTCAACACCATGCGCCTGATGTGCTCGGCACACAGGAAATGACGCCAGAGATGTTGGAAGCACTCAAAGAAGCGTTGCCAGACTATCATTCGTTTGGTGCTCACCGTCGCGAAGGTGACGAGGCAAATACTGTGTTTATTCGTAAGCAGGCTTGGGAGCTTGAAAAGGAAGACACGTTTTGGCTATCACAATCGCCAGAAAAACCGGGCAGCCTAGACTGGGGCTCATTGCCAAGGATTTGTACGTGGGCTGTGCTTCGCTCGGTGACAAATCCTAGTGCCCGAATTCGTATCATGAATACCCATTTGGACCACGAAAGCCCGTATGCACGCCAGCAAGGTGCGCTAATTATCAAGCAGCATCTTGAGGAGTTCGAAGCGGATGAGACGTTGCCTACGTTTATTTTGGGAGATATGAACGAAGGACCGAATGGAGAGGCCATTAATATTCTTGGATCATGCAAAACAGAAGCTGGCGCCGTTGAGCATGTGCATGATCAATTGCCTGCCCTTGAGCCAACATTTCATAACTTTAAAGAGGTCGAAGAAGGCGAGCCCATTGATTATATCTTCTTCTCCCCAGACATATCTATTGAGCGAGTGTTGATTGTACGCGACCGACCTGACCTCGTTTTTCCATCGGATCATGACCCTGTATTCATTGAAGCGACGTTAAAGTAACGCATGTGCTAATGAACGAACAGTGTAATCCCTCGCTTCATAAACGGGGCTGGGCAGGTGAAGCATCAATTCATCTGCTCGTCCAGCATTTACGTGCTGTCGAAGTTGTGTGGCGACCTCCTCAGGTGTGCCTATAATCGGAACAGGAAAGCCCTCTGTCGATAGCGGAGGTAGCTTGAGATCGGCTTCTGTCCATCCTAGGGGAATGCACATTGCAGAGAGAGTGATCATTGTCCGTCCTTTTTGTATTTTTTGAGAGTGATACAGCTGAACCGCGTCCTGTGGAGAAAGTTTGCTCATAAAGGCTCCAAAGGCAAAAGGTAGCCCTCTTTCAGCTGCCGCCTGAGCACTGCGTTTCCCTGTGCCTAACAGCCAGACCTCAGGCAGCAGAGCTGGCGTTGGGCGCATTGTCGTTGAGTTGAGATAACGAAGTAGCTCATCTAGACGTTCAGGATGCAGGCGAACTTTTTCGAGGAAATTGCCTGTTAACGCAATCGCTACTTCTGCTGGGGCACCTTGGGCTCGTCCAATGCCGAGATCGATTCGCCCAGGATAAAGTGTCGCCAGCTGTCTATAGGTTTCTGCAACACGATACGGCGTGTGAAGGGGAAGCAGTACGGCCCCAGCACCAAGCCTGATCTGAGTCGTTTGGCTGCCAATCGCCGCAATCATTACAGCTGGTGACGCACTGGCGATGCCGTTAAGCTCGTGGTGCTCACTAAACCAATAGCGTTTAAAGCCTAGCCTATCAGCCGTTTTTGCCAAAGCGATGGTGTTTGCAAGCGCATGTGTATCCTTTTCCTCGGCGAGTACAGGCGATGTATCTAAAAGGGAAAGCTCCATACGAACGACCTCCTTGGAGCTACAATACCACAGTAGAAAGGCAGCGTGGAGTGGTGGAGATTCATGGTATGAACCATATATGCTTTGAGGTGCAGAATGTAGAGACCTCTTTGGTGTTTTATACAGATGTCCTTAAAGGAAAACGCCTTGTGCAAGGAAGAACGACCGCCTACCTCGATATTGGAGGCGAGTGGATTGCGCTAAATGAGAACACCAGCCGACAGCCTGTACAACAAAGCTATACCCATCTTGCGTTTTCAATTTCTGAAGACGATGTGGAGGTATGGAAACAGCACCTCACCGCATATGGCGTTTCTATTTTGAAAGGGCGAGAACGTGCGGAGGAAGATCGGAAAAGTTTGTACTTTTACGATCCCGACGGCCATTTGCTTGAACTACACACCGGGACACGGGCGGATCGTCTTGCGTATTATCGTAAAACAAAGCCCCATATGATGTTTGGGGAGGATGAGGACGAAGGTTGATAAATAGCATCCACTGGATACAATACGTAGAGTTTGTAAAAAGTGAGGAGGAGTGATTTTTGGAATAAAAGATTGAAAAATCACTCTAAAATCCATTGAATATAAGAAATGAAGGTACTTTATTTGTGAATGGACACACTTTTTCGGAACAGCCAATTCCATCAGCAAAAGAGGGAACCAATATATGATGAAAAAGCCGAATATTATCCTTATTCAAACGGATCAGCAGTCTGCAGATACGTTAGGGGTATACGGAAATCCAATTGTAAAAACACCACACCTCGAACGTTTGGCTCAAAACGGCGTTGTGTTTGACAACGCGTTTTGTAATTATCCAGCCTGTTCACCGTCCAGGTCTTCAATGATGACGGGGAGGTATGCATCCACGATTCGGTGTCATGCGAATCATATGCTGATCAATCCATTGGAAGTGTCACTGCCACAAGTCTTAAAAGAAAACGACTATCAGACCGCATTAATTGGCAAAAATCATGCTTTTATGGAGAACGAAAACGCTTTTGATTCAGCGAATAGACAGAGTACGTTGCATGAGGTGTTTGACTACATTAAACAGGGGCATCATGGCCACTTAGTGGAAGGGTATGAAAATGATCCTGAAGCGGCCTCCGCGCATCAATGGGCCGTGGATCATTGCTGGAGGAGTCCACTGGGACATGGGGTAAATCCCGCGTCTTATGAAAAGTGTGGAACGCAGTTACTCGGTGATTCGGCAATTGATTATTTAGAAAATGTTCGCCAAACTCACCAACCGTTCTTTATGTGGCTGTCCTTTCCTGATCCCCACACACCTTATCAGGTGCCAGAGCCCTATGGCAGTATGTATGATCTGGAAAATGTTCCTCTTCCACCAAGAGATGATTTAAAAGACAAGCCTGAACGCCAAAAAGTTGCGCATATAATGGATGCGATGGATAAAGCTGATGACGATCTGATCCGCAGAGTCAGAGCAATCCATTACGGCATGATCAATTTCATAGACGACAATGTAGGTCGTGTGATGGAAACCTTGGAACGCTTAAGGTTGAAAGAAGATACTGTTGTGATCTTTACTTCTGATCATGGGGATTCAATGGGTGCTCACGGATTAATTCAAAAGCACAATGCCTTTTACGATTCGTTTACGCATGTGCCTTTAATTGTAACCTGGCCGGGGAAAATCTCACCGCAGTCTAGCAAACCTCTTGTAGAATTAGTCGACCTTATGCCCACATTGCTGGAGTTATCCGGTTCTGTGGTTCCACATGGCGTGCAGGGCCGTAGTTTTGCTCCGATTTTGTTTGAACAGGCGTATTCTCCTCGTGAATATGTTGTGATTGAAAGTGGGGAAGAAGGAGAGCCGATGACGTTATCAGAAATTACTGATCGCCCAAAGGATCCGTTCGATGAGTCATGCTTTGTATGGTGCGCGCACCGAGAAGCATGGTTGGGTAAAGGGAAATCCATTCGTACCCATGATTGGAAGCTGAACATTTACACGAATGGGGACGGAGAACTTTACGATTTGCAAAATGACCCTGATGAATTGGTCAATTTGTTCGGCAAACCGGAGCATGAGTCAATAACGGTGGAACTTGAACGAAAATTGCTTCGCTGGAGTATGCAGCAAGAGGATTCTCTGCCTGAAAACAAGACGGCAAAGCTTCAATATAGAAATAAGCAGAGGGTACAGTCTAAACGTTTGAATGAGTGCAATGAAAATAATGGATAAATATTTCTATAAGCAAGCGGTCAAGCTGAGCTATCTCGGAATGAGCTACGTATTAAAGGATTTCTCGCTAGTGACTGCTCTTTTGTTTTCGATAAAAAAGTACATCAAGGTTAGGAAAGGGCTCAAATTCGTGACTCTCCGCTATAGCTTAATTAAACATTTAGGAGGTAATAGGACTTTTGTATGGATTTTCCTTTCTGCGTTTATAGTCAGCTCTTTCTAGGGTAAAAGTGAACATACTTTTCAATATCTTACTTTAAAGGAGATGACTGTAATGAATTCAAATCCTTCAACTACACCAGAACACATCGCTCAAGAAAAGAGAAGACCAGGATGGCCGGAGATTGGAATGATGGTACTCGGGTATGTGGTTGTCATGGCGGTGGCGATCCCACTCATATTCACCTTAACTGAAGAGGGTAGTGTTGTGCATGGCATTAGTTTAGCCGCCTTATCGGGTCTTGCTGGGTTGGGTGCTTTTTTTGCGGCGTACATCCTGCGTATACGTTCAGGCGCTTCATTTGGCTTTCGTCGCACGAGTGGACGTTGGCTTCTGGTGGCTGTCGGGTTAGGCCTTGGTGTCTTTGTGCTTGCACGTATTTTTGTCATCGTGATTTATTACGGATTTGGTTACACGGAGAACACACAGGAGTCTTATATTGCTGCAGCGAACGGCGGCACGGTTGCGCTCCTCCTTCAGCTAGTGATGATCGCTGTGCTAACGCCTCTTGGTGAAGAATTTGCTTTTCGCGGAGTATTGACGAATGCGCTACAGAAATATGGTCCTTGGGTCAGCATACTTGGAAGTGCCGTTATTTTTGCGACGGCCCATGGCATTAATGAAGTGTGGCCGCTTGCCTTCTTCGCAGGCTTAGCCACAGGTTACCTGTTTTACCGTACCGGATCGATTTGGCCATGCGTCGTCGTTCATGCAGTGAATAATGCCGCAGGGACCCTTTTCTCTGTCATCGCTGTGAATTATATTGTGTAATGGGTACGTATGGCGGAGTAGCCTTGAAAGTAGCAATTAATTTCACAATTCATATTTAAATACAACCTCAATAATCTCTATCAAGACCTTGGTTCACCAGCCTACACAAGCAAAAACGACAACAGCATACCCGTTGTCGTTCTTGCCTTTATTCAAGATTGGCGTGTTTTCCATACATTCGTTGCGTGTCCAAGCCCTTGGCTTCCATGATCTTTAAAATAAGGGCATCATAGAAAACAAGGAGCATTTGCTCGAATAAAGAACCCATCGGCTGAATGGTTTGAAAGCCACCATCTTCTGACCGGTCTTTGGTTGCTCCAGGCAACTGCACAGTGTAGTCGGCCAGCTTTCCAAGCGTGGACGTTGGGACGAGGGTGACTATAGCCAGTTTCCCGCCAATGCTTTGGGCCTTCTCGGCAGTCGTGACCAAGCTCTTTGTTTCACCAGACCCCGAGCCAATGATGATCAGGTCTTTTTCCGTGTAACCCGGTGTGACGGTCTCGCCAGGCACGTAGGCGTCTAAACCCATATGCATCATGCGCATGGCAAAGGATTTTGCCATGAATCCTGATCTGCCTGCTCCAGCTACAAATATTTTCTCGGCATCCAAAATCGCGCCTACGAGTTGTTCAGCTTGCTCTTCAGCTATTTGGTCAGCGGCTTGATTCAGTTCCTGCAGAATTTCTTTTAAATAGCCCGTCGTATTCATCAAGTTACCTTTGCTGAATCATTGCTTGCATTTTCGCTGCAACGGCCTTCTTATCGTCCTGGTTGGCAATGCCGCCGCCGACAATGACCAAGTCAGGCTTTACGCTAATGACTTCAGGCAACGTCTCCAGTTTGATCCCGCCGGCAATCGCCGTTTTGGCATGCTTAACTACGCCTTTAATTGTCTGAAGATCGGCAAATGAATTTTTTCCCACAGCCTGCAGGTCATAGCCGGTATGCACACAGATATAATCAACACCAAATGCGTCAAGTTCTTTGGCACGCGTTTCGATGTCTTTCACAGCAATCAGATCAACGAGTACTTGTTTGCCCTGTTTTTTGGCTTCCGCAACGGCTCCTTTGATGGACTCATCTTCCGCCACACCAAGAACCGTAACAATATCTGCCTTGGCTTCAGAAGCCTTTTGCACTTCATACGCAGCTGCATCCATCGTTTTTAAGTCAGCCAGCACCAGTAGGTTCGGAAAGGCTTCTTTAATTTCCGTAACGGCCTTCAAGCCTTCAATTTTAATAACAGGAGTGCCGATTTCAATAATATCTATATGCTCTTCGACCTCTCGAATAAGTTCTTTCGCTTCCTGAATGTTCACCAAGTCTAATGCAAGTTGTAATTTCATTTAAGTTGCCTCCTTAGTTTGACAAGCTTTGCCTCACTTACCTGTCTATTATGGTACAGTTCAAGCCCGTTTTATGTAAGTAGGCACTTTTTTTTGATATAGTTACTTTCAATAGACTAGCCCAAGAAAGAGGTACCTTCGATGATTACAAAAAAGGTCAATGGCATTTACCGTGAAAAAGAATTGGCGTTATCCATCCTGGAGGGCAAATGGAAGCTGACGTTGTTATGCCACCTCGGTATTAAGGGGACAAAGCGATTCGGCGAACTAATGCAACTGACCCCGGGCATTTCACAACAAACATTAATCAACCAGTTGAGGGAACTAGAAGAACATGGACTCGTTCACCGCGAAGTGTACCCGGAAATTCCTCCAAGAGTGGAATACTCGTTAACTCAGGAGGGTCAGAGTTTATTGCCTATCCTTGATATGCTTTTTGATTGGGGAAAAATAAATGCCGTTGGACAGATGGAGAATCTCGAAGGTATGTATTCAGAAAAACGGCTGACACTGTCCGTCATTGAAGGAAAGTGGAAGCTGATTATCTTATGTCATCTTGGGTTAAAAGGCACAAAACGATTTGGAGAACTATTAAAACTGATCCCGACCGTAACGAAAAAAATGCTTTCAAACCAACTTGGTGACATGGAAAAGGATGGCCTCGTCCACCGAGAAGTCTATCCAGTGGTGCCGCCAAAAGTGGAATACTCCCTGACCGACAAAGGCAAGAGTCTATTTCCGATCCTCGATGTATTGGAAAGTTGGGGAAAGAATTATATCGAGGCGCATTGCACCTCTGAGTAAATCATTTTGTCGTTAACGCGGAAGAATATAAAAGTAAGAGTAAAACCCCAATGGCAACTTCATCATTGGGGTTTTGCATATAGTTTTGTTTCATCTTCTTCCTTTTCCTAATGAGGCTGACTGCTCGCCAATACGGTATAGGAAAGATCATTAATATGATGAAAGCCGTCTGGTTACTAATATACCTCGATAAAAACAAGACATATAAAATAATGATGAGTAACGCAAAGAGTCCTAAAGCTTTTACATGGAGTGAATCTTTTTTCATAAAAACCACTTTATTGACCGAAGAATTATTGTTGTTTTTATGCAGACCGACGTTATATACTATAATCGTTACCAATTTTAGGGAGTGTGAAAAAGGGAATCAAGCAAGGGCTAGCTTATCGTAAAGTTCTTTGCTATAAGTGACCTACTAAAATGTCTAAAAAAATTGAAGCTCCGTTTTTCATCTCGATTATTGTGGCGCTTGTTTATTTGCCCTTCTTTTTCGTTGATTTTATCATTATTGAGCTCATGGGTGGAGTGTATCATAATCTCCTTCATTTAATGGTTTTTCTGTTGGTTCTTTACATAATTGAGTTAGTTCTAGGATTGCTAATGGATAGCTTATCCAAAGTAATAAGCGATTTCACATCATTCGAAGTTCCAAGTGAAGTCGTTCTGTTTTTTGATTTTTTCCTAAGTTTGGGGATTCTTACTTGGTTGGACTCCATCTTTAGTACTGTTGATTTATCATTTGCAACTGAGGCTGTAATCATGTTGGTTCACAGTTTAACTTTGTACCTAGTCAATAAAACTAATGCGACATCTCAGCAAGACGAAGCTTCCGAAGAGGAGAAGTTAGCGCCACATATTGAATATGAGATCGAATTGATCCTGCGAGAAGAGAATTACGTGAATTGCATCAACACAATAAAGATGAAATACCCTGAGATCCCAAAAACACAAATTATAAAAACGGTTCGTCGGATTTTGCACGAACAACGTTGAACTATAAAGGGAGAATTTTATGACTAAGATAAAAAGTTGTTTTATTATAACGCCAATAGGGAATGCGGGCTCGCCCACCAGAAGAAGTGCAGATGGAGTAATCAAATCTGTTTTAAAACCAGAATTGAAGAAATTAGGTTACGAAGTATCAGTTTCTCATGAGATGACGGATTCGGGTTCAATAACCAGACAAATATTAGATAAAATAATATCTTCCGACATGGTAATTGCAAACTTAACTGAATTAAACCCAAATGTTATGTACGAGCTTGCTGTTAGACATGGCGCGAGAAAGCCAGTTGTGCAAGTTGCAGTGGAAGGCACAAAGCTTCCCTTTGATATAATTGATGAAAGAACATTATTTTTTGTAAATGATATGCAAGGTGTAACGGAATTGAAAGATAAAATAGGTGAAGTAATTGAAAGTGCTGAAAATGAAGAGAATCCTGATAATCCTATCTTTAGAACATTGGGAGAAAAGATGTACCGAGATAAACTGCTTGAATCTGACTCGGAAAAGTTCGATAACAGCAAAAAGCTTGATGATATAGAACTTATGCTGAAAAAGTTAGTTTCAAAATCTATAACATCTAATAATAATATAATAAGTAAAAGTGATTTTAGCTCGATATGGTTAACCTGTAAGAATAATGATACCAACAAAATTTTAGATATCCTTGGGAAACATGGATTCTTTACCGGAGCTGGGAGTAGACGCGCAAATGTTGATGGTGACAAAGAAACCATAGGTATAGATGGACTAAAAGATCATGAAATAATGGAGATTGAATTAATTCTGAAAAATTTTGATGTTCTAATTGAAATAAAGAGCAATTAATCACATACTCGAAAAGTCGAACAAAGTAAGAATGACTCATATTTGCAGGTTTTTCGCAGATTGTAAATTTAAGCTAGACACATGAAAAAAGCCATTCGTGATACACTCAAAATGAATTTCCGCCAAAGAAATCATAGGAGTGATTATGAATGACCCACACCCATCTTAGCACGGACGAACTCGTAATCATAGAAGCCTATTTTCATCAGAATACGTCTGTATCAAAAATATCAATATTGTGATCGGTCGTGCTCGCCAAACCGTACACAACGTCGTGACCTTTCTGAAAAAAGGACATAACCACACCGAATTGGATTACTACAAACGCTATAAAGCGAACTTTTTGCCTACAGCAATGCGTGTCATTTCAAACAAAGAAGATATAAGTCTCCCTAATAGTGTGTGCGAGAACAAAAAGATTAACTCAATAGATGAAATCATCAGCGTGCTTAAACGATTTGAAACCATATTTCAACCTTTGAAACCAGATTATTTAGATCAACCTATATTAGAATCCATGCAGGACTTCTTGAGTGATTATCAGGTAGATAGTGCTGAATTACATTCGTGTGATTATTGGCAAGAAGGTTCGAATAAACAATATTGTGAGGTGGGACAGTGAGTGATTATGGGGATTTAATACCATTCTCTTTAACCGCTGGGGTTAAGAATCTAGATTATGATATTGAGGCAATAAACTTAATATCTCAAGTAGGTATAGAATTCATAATTCAGGGTTTCGACTGCGGAAACGAGCCTATTAACGTTAAAATTTTTTTTGATACATTTCCAGTGGCGTATAAATTAACAAATGAGAGTTTCACAGAAAATATCAATATGGCAATCGGTAAAGTTAGAAGTCAGACTGGCACGCTAGATACTAAAATTTTCGAGGTGAAAAATTCGTCTTACATCAAAGGTTTGAATAGTCAAACTTTTAATGGAGAAGGAGTAGAAGACCTTAGGCATTTCTTGATTTATTTAGTTGATGACTATATAGAGGTAGCTGCTTATGATGCGCCGATTGTTACAATTTACGAAGACAAAGATTAAGCAGAACGTTAAAAAAAGGCTCCCAATTTTGGGAGCCTTTTTTTTAACGTTCAGCCGTAGCTTCTAACTCAATCCCACCACGTGGCGATTGATGGACGGTGACTGAAACTGATTGAGGGGTAATGGCCTCGACAATATCATCCGCAATGCGAGCGGCTAGTGATTCACAGAAGCAACCTTCGTCTCGGAAGGACCACAAGTAAAATTTCAATGCCTTTGATTCAATGCACTTCTTGTTTGGTGTGTACTGGATCGTCACGCGGCCAAAATCTGGTTGTCCAGTTCTGGGACATACAGCTGTGAACTCAAGTGCTCGAAATGTAATTGTCTGCACATTTGGCGCTTCAAACGCCTCGTTGGCGAGGATGGTCTTTGCTTGCTCGACACTGTCTGGTCGTGGCATTGGACCTGAGGTAGGTAACCATGATGCTTCATTCATTTGCTTTTCCTCCAATGGATGTCTTTACGCATTAGCGTAACAAACATTTGCTTAGTTGTCAGATGGGACAGATCGCGGCTTGATGCTTCGCGCCCAATACATAAACGGGGTTGCCATGGCGGCGACAAGAAACTTCAACAAATACGTGGTCCAGAATATTTGCCACCAGATGGACGCAGGCATTTCACCTAAAAAGGCGATGCTGCAAAAAATAAACGTATCAATGAGCTGACAGACCATCGTGCTGACGCTGCTCCGGAGCCATAAATAACGCCCCTTCGTTTTTACCTTCATGAGGTGATACATCCACACATCAATGCGTTGACTTATAAAAAAGGCCGCTAAGCTTCCGACTGCGATGCGCCACTGCAACCCAAAAATAAGCTGCAAGGCTTCCTGCATATCGCTGCCGCCCTCATTTGGAGGGAATAGCAGGGCATACTGCATAATTAAGGTCATGACAATTAAAGCTAAAAACCCGACCACAACGCCTTGTTTGGCCTGTTGTTTCCCATACTTCTCGTTTAACACATCACTTGCCAAAAAAATCGTCCCGTACGTAATATTGCCGAGTGTGGCCGCAACCCCAAACAACTCGACCGTTTTAACTACTTGTATATTGGCGACAATCGTTGAAAAGGCAATCCACACAAACAAGCCTGTTTTGCCGAAAAAACGATACGTGATGATAAACATGCAGAACTGAATGAGTGCAAAAACAATCCAGAGCATTTCTGAAGAGAGTGGGAAGGCGATACTCAAGAGTGACATCCAAACGCCTCCTATCAAAAGTCTTATTACCAAAAAGTATTATAACAGCATTGTCAACTCATCAATGCTTGTAAGCGCTCCCTTTCAAAAAAAGTAAAAACATAGTATGATCCAACTATGCCTTTGAATAGAATGAGCATTTAGATTTGAAAAGAAAGGGACGATACCTATGGCAGCAACGATGAGCATTATTTTACGACTAGAGCTTGACCGCGAAAAAGGGAGCTTTGGTGAAGTAGCAACTGCCGTAACACGCGCAGGTGGCGATATTGTTGCGATTGATGTAATCAAAGAAGCGAAGCAGAAAACAACGAGAGACGTTACGGTGAGGGTCAATGGTCAAGCTCATGCAGATGAGGTTGTTCAGACGGTTCGTGACATTCAGTATGTCTCCGTGGTCCATGTATCTGATCGGACCTTTCTTGTTCATCTCGGTGGGAAAATTGAAATGAGGCCGAAAGTGCCAATCAATAACCGTGAAGATTTGTCCAGGGTGTACACGCCTGAGGTGGCTAGAATATCGCAAGCCATCTATGAAAACCCTGACCTTGCGCATACGCTAACGATTAAACGCAATACGGTGGCAGTTGTTTCTGATGGGTCGGCGGTTTTAGGGCTAGGCAACATCGGGGCAGCGGCAGCAATGCCGGTCATGGAAGGGAAGGCTATGCTTTTTAAGCAGCTTGGTCAAATTGACGCGATGCCTGTCTGTCTTGACACGCAGGATACAGAAGAACTTATTCTAATAATTAAAGCAATGGCACCAACCTATGGTGGCATTAATCTTGAGGACATTGCTTCACCACGATGTTTTGAAATCGAAAACCGCCTGACAGAAGAGCTGGATATTCCCGTGTTCCACGACGATCAGCATGGGACCGCAGTGGTTATTATGGCAGGTTTATTGAATGCATTGAAGCTTGTAAAAAAAGACATCAAAGACATTAAAGTTGTCGTGTGCGGCATTGGCGCCGCTGGCATAGCAAGCACGAAAATGCTGCTCAATGCAGGCATTACGAACGTCATTGGTGTCGATAAAGAAGGCGCCATCACAAAAGGAAAAAGCTATGCCCATAGCATGTGGGATTGGTATGCGGAACATACGAATCCTCATCAGGAAAAAGGTGCGTTATCAGATGTATTAGAAGGTGCAGATGTCTTTATTGGCGTTTCTGCCCCCAATATTCTCACTGTTGACGATCTGAAAAAAATGAACAAAGACCCAATTGTTTTTGCGATGGCGAACCCGAATCCGGAAATCTCTCCAGAGTTAGCAGAGCCGCATGTACGCGTTCTTGCGACAGGGCGTTCGGATTATCCTAACCAAATTAACAACGTGTTATGCTTTCCTGGCATCTTCCGAGGGGCACTCGACTGCCGGGCAACGACAATCACAGAAAACATGAAACTTGCCGCCGCAAAAGCGATTGCGGATTCGATTGGCGAAGACGAGCTCAATGAAGATTACATCATTCCAAGTGTGTTTAATAAAGAAGTTGTCAAAAACGTAAGCGCCGCAGTCGCCGAAGCAGCAAACAAGGATGGCGTGGCACGAAAACTTTAAAAGAGAAATTGAAGGACCACCCACGGCATCGTGAGTGGTCCTTGTTTCTTTCCGCAAATTAAGCTGATTATGGATTCAAAAAGAGATCACGGAGGTTTTTAAATGGCGATCTTTATCTTCAGTAATTGTCCGGAATTCGATCATCATGTACCTCCTAAATCGCTTGTTTTACATAATAGAGAGCCAACCAATAAAAAAGCTGTACCCAAAAGGTCATCCACTGACTTAATGGGCACAGCTCTTTTTATCTCTTATTCAAATACGCTTAAAATCTCGCTAGCATCGTTAAGAATATAATCAGCGTCGAGCTCTTCAAATTTGGCACGTGCTTCTTGGCCCGACAGACCAGTGAGTGTCGCGACAAATGTTGCCCCCATCGTTTTGGCGGCCATATAATCGGCAAGAGAGTCGCCGACGATAAACACTTCGCCCTTTTTATCGAGCGGCAATGGCTGTTGAATCGCTTCTTCAACAGCAACCTCCTTCGTTAACCACCCCTGAACATAGCAATAAGGTTGTGGTTTGGCTAGAGGCGAATGAGCAGGGTGTGCACGCTCAGCGTCTAGCACATCGCTTGCAGAGACAATGCGATTTTGCTCAAAATATTGAAGCAAACCTAACGCTTCTAATGGAACGAGGGTCTCAATCGTTGGGCGACCAGTTCCAATGCCGAGAATAAACCCTTGGTCTTGGAGGGATTTTAAAATGGATGCCATCACCTCTGGTTGAACAATGGCGATTTCATCCTCTAGAAACCCTTTTTTCCCTGTTTGTAGTGGCGCTTTACCGATAGACGCCTCGACACGCTCATCGCCAAGATACCACTCCTGAAACGCTTCCTGACAAACATCCCAAAGCGCACTCGAACGAGAGAACAATTGGACAGACAGACCTAGCTGATTTTCGACAATATCATTTACGTACTTTAAAATCGCCTGTTTCTCAGCGGTGCTTGGTGAGAAGGCTGGTAGAAATGATGAAAAATCAGGCTCGAAATCAACACCAGCAGCTTTTTCACGAATTTGTGCAAGGCTGTCAAAGGTAAGGTCTTTGGAAAGAATCGTTTCTACAAACGCACGATCTTCTTTTTCGATGACATCGAGAAGCTGGACAAGCTGGAAGGAAAAGGTGAGGTATACCATGTCCCAGTTCGCATTAATGCCGCGGCCTTTGATGAAATTCAAAACGTCATCGTCATGAAAAACTGTTTTTCGGATCGAGCGTATGTCTTCCTCGGTTGGTGCAGGGCTAAATTTTTCTGCGTCCAGCCCAAGGTAATTTTTGCTATACAAAAGCTCCCATACAGTTAAAGCAGAGGCGTCAAAATAGCGTTCCTCACTTAGTAGCACGCCGTCCACATCAAATAAAATCAGCTTCGACATTTAAATAGCTCCTCTCATCAGTTACAGGTCAATGCCTTAACTATAGCGTATTTAGCAAGAAAATTCGACAACGTTTCTTCAATTCGAAAGGTTCTCGTACGTTGATTAATGTCGATCAGGTGAGAGAAAGCAAAATTGTCACGTAGCTCATCAAAGAATAGTAAGAAAAGGGTTTCTCCCTTGATGTAGAGAAGAAGTAAGATATACACAAGACATCTGGCAAAGGAGGTACGTCTATGTTCCAAGATATTTTGCTAGCTGTAGACGGGTCCGATCATTCTGTAAAGGCCGCTGAAAAAGCGGTTGAGCTTACAGGGGGAAATGGATTGATTGAGGTCGTTTTCGTAGTGGACGGGTCTGCACCAGTTGATGATGACGTTAATGAATTAAAAGCCGGTGAGCGAAAGAAAATTCAGCGAGTAGAGGATGTCATTAGCCAAACAGCGCTGTCCTATGAGCTTGTCCTTTTACAGGGAGACCCTGGTCCTACCTTAGTTGATTATGCAAACCGCCGCCCCTACGATTGTGTCGTCCTTGGAAGTCGTGGGTTAAATACGTTGAAAAGTATGGTGCTTGGTAGTGTCAGTCATAAAGTAGCATCCAGAGTAAAATGGCCTGTTTTGATTGTCAAATAACCTAGCGTTCAAGAAAGGGGAGCCTTTTTTGAACGTTTTTTGATGGTTGTTCAACTTTACCGCTCATTGTGCTTGGAGCTATATTGAAGAAGTGTACAATAAATACGCAGCACATAACTGAATAAATTCTTCTTTTTCTAAAGAAAAATGTGAATAAACATTCCATGCTTCACTAATTTTCGTTATAATCAACATACTTGGCAGACGCGTCTGCTGCACATCCAATACGGGAGAGAGGTGAACTTCTGTTGCTCGTAACAGGAGTATCAGAAGAACAACAATGAAAAAGCTACGTGTAGGTGTCATAGGGGCTGGAAGTATTAGCTTTGCGCACTTAAGTGCTTACAAGGCGAGTGAACAGGCTGAATTGCATGCCATTTGTGATAAAAATGAAGAACGCGTAAACAATAAAGCCAAAGAATACGACATTCCGAATGTGTACACGTCTTATGAAGAGCTCTTAGCAAACAAGGAAATTGAAGCGGTTTCAATCTGCACGTGGAACAACAGTCATGCCAAAATTGCGATTGCCGCATTGGAGGCAGGCAAGGATGTGCTCGTCGAAAAGCCATTATGCAAAACAATGGAAGAGGCATACGCTGTTCAGGATGCGGTTCAAAGGACGGGGAAAAAGCTTCAGGTCGGGTTTGTGAGACGATTTGGCGGCAATACCGCGATTTTAAAATCATTTATTGATGCAGGCGATTTAGGGGATATCTATTATGCAAAGGCGTCATGCTTGCGCAGACTCGGAAATCCTGGCGGCTGGTTTGCGGACAGTGAGCGTTCTGGTGGGGGTCCAGTCATTGATGTTGGCGTTCATGTCATCGACCTTTGCTGGTACCTGATGGGCCGTCCAAAGGTGACTTCTATTTCAGGAAATACATACAAAAAACTTGGCAACCGACCAAACATTACGACACTTGATTTTTATAAGGCCGCAGACTATGATGCTTCCAAGAATGATGTGGAGGATATGGCTAATGCGCTCATTCGTTTTGAAAACGGTGCATCGCTTGCCGTGGATTGTAGCTTCACCCTCCATAAAAAAGAGGATGAGCTTAGTGTTACTTTGTTCGGTGATAAAGGTGGCGCGGAGGTTGAACCAGAGCTCCATATCGTCGGAGAAAGACACAATACAATTCTAAATATGAACCCACAAGTCAATGAAAAAACGTTCAACTTTGAAACTGGATTCCAAGCGCAAGTGGACAGCTTTATCACCCACTGTTTAGACGACGGTGAAAATCGCAGCCCAGTTGAAGATGGCGTAGAAATGATGAAAATGCTGACAGGCATTTATGAATCGGCCAAACAGCAAAAAGAAATCCATTTTGATTAATATCTTGTTATCCGCTGCTCCACAATTGTGGGGCAGTTTTTCGTTTGAACATGGAAATGTTCGCAATGTGGATGGCGCTTGATCGAATGATGTGGCTCATGTGCCCGAACGAAGTAGAGTGCCCGAAATATTTTAAAAAGTGCCCGGAAATTGTGTCGAAGTGACCGAAAAAGCGATCAAAGTGCCCGAAAGAACGGTGCTGGTGCCCGAAACAAAGACCACTGTAGTGACACCCCTCGTTTTAGCCTAGCTCAAATAAGGGTATAGTAATAAAAATTCTACTAATGATGGAGGCGTTCGTCTTGGCTTCATATCCATATGCTGTAGCAGGTTTGTTCAATACTCGCGCTGCTGCGATAGACATAATTGAATATTTAAAGGCTCATTCGTACAGTGAGGACCATATTTCGGTTGTGGCTGGCAAAGAGGAAGACGCAGAGGCGATAGAAGAAAAAACGGAGGCAGAGGATGCCTTAGAGCCATACGAAAAAAATGCCTCAAAAGGTCTCGGTGTTGGCGTGTCCAGTGGAATGGTAACAGGTGGTTTGGCAGCGCTCGTTGCTGAGCTTGCGGCATTTACACTTCCTGGCGTTGGTCCCTTAATTGCAGCAGGTCCACTCATTTCAACGCTAACTGGAGCGATTGTAGGAGCTGGGGCAGGTGGTCTAATCGGTGGGCTGATTGCTTATGGAGTGCCGAAAGAACGGGCAAACCACTACAAGCACCAGGTCAAGGAAGGTGATGTGCTTGTTGTGATTGAGGCGACAACGGAGGAGGAAAGCAACAATTTGCTAGAGTGGTTTGCGCAACATGATGCAAAGGACGCGCATATCTACGTTAAAGAAGAAAAACGTTAACGTAAGGCTGCTCACAAATGCTTGCTCTCCTACTAACTTGCAAGCATCATCATAAAGCACAAAGAGGGGCTGTTTCAAGTGTCATTAACGATACTTGGGACAGCTCTTTTATTCGTGCTCGTTGTCATGCGTAGGCAGTTCGTATCGGCCCATTCCTTGTGTCTTTACTACGGCTTTCGCTGACTTCTCACTAGTCAGTCTTGTTTTGGCACTGTGGTTTGGTATAGATGTCGTTCTCCCATTTAAAGTGCCACTCCTTTATATGAATAATTCAATCTCTCAGACTCTGAAGATTTTGTATAACAGAAAAGGACGTAGTAAAATAGGGTGCATAGGAAATAGAGGTGGATTGTAATGGAGATGAACATTTTTATCGTAGAGGATGATTCTGCCCTCTTAGACGCTTTAAAAGATGGCCTAAGTCGTTGGTCTTTTCAAGTCAGTCATCCGACAGATTTTTCCGATGTGATGGGCTCTTTTGCACAGAGCCGACCCCACCTCGTTATTTTAGATATTCAACTTCCTAAATTTGATGGATTTCACTGGTGTAGGGAAATTAGAGCTGTTTCAAAAGTACCTATTCTCTTTCTTTCTTCAAGAGATCATCCAATGGATATGGTTATGGCGATGAACATGGGGGCGGATGATTACACCCAGAAACCGTTCAATATGGATGTGCTAGTCGCAAAAATACAAGCCATTTTACGAAGGACCTATGCGTATGAAGATGCACTTTCTGATGTGATGGAATGGAACAAGGCCATCATTGATTTGAAAAAAGGCGGCATACATAAGGATGGAATAGAGGTTGGCCTGACGAAGAACGAGTTCTTTATCTTAAAGGTTCTTGTGAAAGCGAGTAATAACATTATCTCAAGGCATGAGCTAATGAAAATGCTATGGGATGATGATCAATTTATCAATGATAATACATTAACAGCGAATATAACCCGATTGCGTCAGAAGCTTTCCACTATTGGGCTTTCAGATGCCATCATTACAAAAAAAGGACTAGGCTATATGGCCATTACGCTTTAGGAGGATGGCAATGTTCTTACACTACATCTTGTACAAAAAGAGCTGGATTAGTTTAATCATTCTATTGCTGATCGTAATGAATACATTAATCCAGTTTGATGGGGGGATAAGCGTTAATTCCTACTCACTACTTTATCTTAATGTATTGTATCTCATTATTTTCTTATGCTTTTTTATATGGCGATATAAAAAAGAAACGGCTTATTTAAAAGCCCTTCGTACACTCATTGAGCAGATGGATGATCATTGGGTGGAAGACTTGCCTAAACCTCAAAATCGCTTTCCGGATCACATTATGTATTCCTTTTTGATCTCAGTAGATCAGCTACATAAAAAGAATCTGCACGATCATACATCTGCACAAGTCATGGAACATCACTATTTAGCCTCATGGGTTCACGAAATGAAAGCTCCTCTCACTGCCATGAAGCTTACTATTGATGCACATCGGCACCAAACACTAGCACAGAAGCTAGATGCACAGTGGCTAAGACTGCACTTGATGGTAGATAGGCAATTGTATATTGCGCGTTTGCCTAGCTTAGAATCGGATTTCTCAGTGAGTGAAGTGGTCGTAGAAGATATGATAAAAGAAGAAATTCGAGAATTATCTTCGTGGTGTATGGAAAAAAACATTTCTGTAGACATTGATGTAGCCAAAAGGACCTCTGTATTAACAGATAAAAAGTGGTGCCAATTTGTCTTCAGACAGCTGTTAGCGAATGCCATCAAGTATAGTCCTGATGGAGAGAGCATTACCATTAAGATGAATCACATTGAACAAGGCGAGGTTACATTAGGTATCACGGATCAAGGACCAGGCATTCAGCCACATGATCTTCCACGAATATTTGACAAAGGCTTCACTGGAGAGAACGGAAGAGTCCAACAAGCTGCAACTGGATTAGGTCTCTATCTTGCAAAAGAAATAACAAAGAACTTGAATATCCGCCTTGATGTTACTTCAGCAGTTGGTTGTGGGACGACGATGTACATGGCTTTCTCTAAAAATCATCCGTTTGAAAACATAAGAGTCTTATCCATCTAACAAGCATCAGTCAGGACATCATCATTCCTGGCTGATTTTTTATCAATGTGACAAAAATATCACGTTATAGATCGCTTTATCATCTTAAGACTACGACATGAGCACCTATAAGAAGTAAGCTATGTATAGAAGCTGATTGATTGGAGGACTACAGATGAATGGTTCAACTGGATCCAAAACTGTATTAAAAGCTGAGCGAGTGTGCAAGTCATTTGGATCTAAAGGAAATGCTCAACAAGTATTAAAAGGCATTGACCTCAGAGTGATGGAGGGAGAATTTGTCGGGATTATGGGCCCCTCAGGATCAGGGAAAACCACTCTGCTTAATACGTTAGCCACAATTGACCGTGCAACAGATGGAAAAATCTTTATTAACGACCACGAGATTTCTAAAATGAAGGATACCAAGCTCTCAAAAGTACGTCAAAGCCATTTGGGCTTTATTTTTCAGGAGTATAATTTACTCGACACGCTAACAGTTAAAGAAAATATTCTCTTACCAATCTCCTTAGTAAAGATAAATAAAACCCAAGCCGAGAAAGAGTTCAACGAAATTGCAGATGTTTTAGATATTCGAGAACTAGCTGACAAGTATCCTTCTGAAATCTCAGGTGGACAAAAGCAGCGTACCTCAGCTGCACGTGCACTCATCCATTCACCGTCTATTGTTTTTGCTGACGAGCCAACAGGTGCTCTAGACTCTAAAGCAGCTTCCAACTTATTAGAAAACTTACATGAGATTAATCTTAAACGCAACGTCACTATCGTTATGGTAACCCATGACCCTGTCGCATCTAGCTATTGTAGTCGTGTAGTGTTTCTCAAGGACGGACGCATATTCGCAGAATTATATCGAGGAGAAAAAACGAGAGAATCCTTCTTCAAGGAGATTCTTGATATGCAAGCTGTTCTTGGAGGAGGCGTTCAGAGATGACTACGATTAGCCTGGTTCTGCGGAGTATGCGAAAGAATATAAAAATGTACTATCTCTATTTCTTCGCCCTAATCGTTAGTGTGGGACTTTTTTTTATCTTCTCTACCTTACAGTATGATTCTTCCCTTGATGAGCTCATGGAGAGTACGTATTTCTCAACCGCCTTTCAAGTCGCAAGATTGTTGCTGATTTCCATAACAATTGTATTTTCACTCTATGCAACGACCATCTTTTTAAGCAGACGTAGTCAGGAACTCGGTATCTATCAGCTGATTGGATTATCAAAGCGATGGGTTGTCCGCGTCTTACTTCTGGAGAACGTCATCCTTGGAATTGGTGCACTTTTTACAGGTATGGTTGTTGGGGTATTACTATCACGCTTTTTTCTTATCATCCTTCTGAACCTCATTGGGGTTGAGGACATTGTAGGCTTATCTTTGTCTTGGCAAGCCACAATTCAAACGCTACTTATATTTGCTGTCTTAATTGTCGTCTCATCTCTGCAAATATTTATCAAGATATACAGAAGTACACTGCTTGAACTATTTCAGGCGGAGAAACAGCATGATGATATAAAAACACGACCTGGCTTGACTTCTGGCTTTTTAGCTGTCGTTGGATTTGTTCTAGTAGGGTATGGATATTACTTGTCTACTATCATTCTGGATAATGTGGATTCTCTGTTGTTCATCATGTTAGCGGTTTTAGCTTTAACCATCACTGGCACTTATCTTATCTTTCAAACAAGCATTAGCTGGCTATTTCATCTGTTTCGTAAGAATAAAAATGGACATCTCGGCCTATATCACAGCTTATCCATTGCCCCACTCATGCACAGGATGAAGGGCAATGCAAATTCATTAACACTAATCACCGTATTATCGGCGATGACCATTACGATGATTTCCCTATCTTACTCGCTCTATTATTCATCTGAAACAGATGTCAAAATGAAGATGCCATTTGACTTCGTTTTAGAGGATATGGAAAGCGAGGCTGAGGCGCTAATAGAGGAATTGAACGATGATGAGATAGACGTTACACATCATAAAGTGAAGATGCTAAGGTTCCCTGCTGACTTTGTTGATTCTAATCAGAACCCTTTTACGCAAACGGCCATGCTCCTGCCTGCCGAACAGCTTCTGCAAGCAAGCCTTGATATAACGATTCCCGAGGATGGAGAAGCTGTCTATTATCATTCTAGTGCTTTAATTGAAGGCGTGGATGGGTCGTTTCCTAAAGATGTGTTGTATGAGTCAAGCGAGGATTCTGTTTCCTGGAAGATTTCAGAGTTGATTCCTGAAAATGCGATGAACTTCACCCTTTATGGTCAACAATTGGTTGTCTCAGAACGAACGTTTGACCGCGCAGTCCAGATGATGAAAGAAGATAATGAGGTTGAATACGTAACACTGGATACATTTATGCTAAATCAAACAGACGAGCGAGAAAAAGCCTCGCCATTGTTTATGTCCAGCTTTGATGGTGATCAATTTATCATTGATTATTATTCAATCTACCAGGAGGCCCTTCAACAATTCGGTTTGTTGATTTTTGTAACAGGCTTTTTAGGATTTGTCTTCCTGCTATCAACAGGTAGTATTCTTTATTTTAAACAAATGACGGAAGCAGAACAAGAAAAAAACCACTACAAAACATTGCGACAGCTTGGGTTTCAGGTGCACGACATTATGAAAGGAATTATACGCAAACAAGCTATTGTTTTCCTTATTCCTCTATTTATTGGTCTATTCCATGCCGCCTTTGCGGTTAACGTAGGTTCTGTTCTCGTCGTCTCTAATATTGTCATGCCTACAATCATTGGTATGGCAGCCTACGTTTTCATTTACTTACTGTTTGCTGTGTTAACCATCAACTATTACAGCAAGATTGTAAAAAGTTCGCTATAACGAGAAAAGGAGACCAAACAGTGAAAAAACTATTAATAGCAATTATCATCATTGTGGTTGTCGTTGCTAGCTTTTATTTAGTTTATTTATTCAATCGAGAAGACCTTGATCGGTTTAATCCATTGATTGAACAAGAGTATGTCTATGCACAAATTACTGAAGCACCAGAAGAGGCAAATGGGAGATATAAATATACATTAACGGGATTTACTGGAAGTGGCGAAAGTAAAACAGTGGTATTCACGACCAGCATCGTATTAGACTCTTCAACCTATGTAAAGGTGTTAGCAAAAGGACTGTATGCAGAGAGTTACGAGATGGTTGAAGAAGATGATGTTCCTGCGAATTAATTGTCAGTAATCGATAGAAGCATCAAACTTCGGTCGATTTCTTGTTCTTTAACTTTAGATTTTGACGCATACATCCGCTTTTACAATTACGAACGGTTGCAAGGCAAATGAAAAGAAAAGGGCCTCAGTCCAATGGAATTCAGAACTAAGGCCGTCTAACTGATTATTGTTTTTTGTACTGTCAACTTGAAAAGGTGCAGTTCACGATTGGGACAGCCCTTGCTCTTGTATAATTAGTACGGCTTGTATTGCCCTTGTAGCTTTTTTTGGTAGCGTACAAGCTTTTTGTTTTTCTTAAGCGTTAGCCAGTTTGCAATTGTGACGACGATTAGCCAAACTTCATGGTCTTCTTGAGCGTTAAGAAAACTACTCACTAAACGACACCTCCGTTTTTTTAGTAACCCAATTTTCGCACCCTACATTTTGCAGACACCATAGATAATAGCTGGGGGTAAACCTGCAATTCAATTTTGGAGTTGCTTTCTATGCAAGCTGCCATACGCTCGCTTTCACCCTAAAGGGCACAAGTGCAACATCGATTCGAAAAGCCTCATCGTGTGTTCTTTGCCACTGGAGTCTCGCTAGGTGCTGCTTTTGATCAGCATTTATGATTTAATTACAATCCCACTAGCGTTGCATTAAAAGGTACTGATCATTAAAAATACAAAGAATGTTCAATAAACAAGTCGTTATACAATGAAAAAACCCTTTACAATGGATGGAGAGGTGGTCACCTGTCCAAATCCAAAGCAAAGGATCACTCATGGACAAGCATACACGACTTTCTTCTTTTGGTAAATGGCTAATCCCGATTAACTTTCATTGGTTAGACGAGCAGGTTTCCAAGCTCAAGCTTGATTATTACACTAAGAAATTGACGACGACCGCCTTTCTGAAAATAATGCTTCTGGCGCATCTCAACGAATGGGACAGCCTGCATGAAATGAGCGATGCACTGGCTGATGAAGACCTGCAAAGAACCGTTGGATTTGACGCCATTAGCGTTTCGCAGCTTTCGCGACGGAATAATGAAATGCCACCTGACGTTTTGGCTGGCCTGTTTTTCGATCTCGTCCAGAAAATACACACCTTCCATCGCTCATCCAAGCCTGCCATGCCGCTACATATTATCGATTCGACCACCATTCCGCTGAATCTCAGGAAGTACCGGTGGGCGGAATTTCGAAAAACAAAGGCAGGGCTGAAAATTCATCTCCGATTGGTCTTGATGGACCAACAGACATCGTATCCAGATCAACTGACCATGACGCCAGCGAAACAACATGACCGCGGTCAACTGGAAGTCCTCGTTGATGATCCAAACGCCATGTATGTATTTGACCGGGGATACGTTGATTATGAACGCTTTGACCGAATGACCGATGATGGGTACTTCTTCGTTTCGCGATTGAAAAAGAATGCCGTGAGCCAGGACATTGAAAC
>NZ_SNYJ01000012.1 GCF_004363045.1 Aureibacillus halotolerans | reverse complement strand
AACCACGACTATTACAAAGCGGGAATTTTAGTTGAGTGTAACCGGCATCAACTTTCAGGGTAAAGTGTCAAGCACTGATTTCGAGGTAGAACCTTCTTCATAAGTGATTTTTTGCAAGACTATTGTATTTCGAAGCATGTCATTTACTTTTTTAACAGTATTAATCAATTCCTTATGTGTAACAATAATAGCTTCACAAGTTTTGATAAGTGACGAACACGCAGCGATAACATCATTATTTTTTGTAGCGTTTTTTATTTTGTGAAGTTTTTCTTTTGTTTCCTTAAACTGTTTAATTCTTTTTTCTCTTGCCCAAAGGTATCCTATTTCTCTTATATCTGTAAGGCTTTTCATATATATATTAGCAATCATACAAACGTGCTCCACCTTTTCTACTGGAGGAATTTTTCCATCTTCCGCTACAATAATTTGCTCCTCCAGTTTCGGGGCAAAGGCGAGGTAATAAAATTCAGTTCCCCCATGAGAAATTTTTGGAATAGTTAATAACAATGATTCATTTTGAGTTTCAAAAGGTTTAGATGCTTCGACTACTGCTTGAGGTATCTTCACACTCTGCACAAGTTCTGTTTTTTTTATCATAGATAAATCCTCCATGTTAATAGGACTTTACATAATGAGAATAGTCGATTGTTACCATATAACAATGATATGTTTTGAGCATAAGCTATAAAATGTTAATCCCATTTTTAAGAACTAACATTGTCATAACGATTTAAACTCGATGTATGGAGCAAACTTTCCCTCCTCATTCACCACCAGCTGTCACAAGTGTGTAGTGCAAAACAATAGTGCATAACTTTGCAAGCCGATATTTCGTTGCAACTTTACACGGAGAGTTGGGCGTGCTAGCCTTTTTGGCAAAGCCAAAGCCTTATGGCGCATGGCTTCTTGGCGTTTAGTGCATGCCCATAGAGGCTCCGTGTCAAGTTGCATTACTATGTAGGAGCAATTGCAATGTTATGCATTTCTACATTGCCTAACACAACAAGCGAAATCCAACAACTCAGTGATTCACCAGCTGCAAAGAAAACACGACGATTGCTCTTTAGGCTTTGGGGAATGATAATGTTGATGCAGCAATTCATGTACTTAACATAAAGGATAGACAGGCCTATTCCATGCCATTTTGAGTTTGCGCTAATTATTGTTGTCCTCGAACTTCACCCATAAACAATGAAACAATACTAAAAAAATAAAACCGAAACCTCCCAAAAGTGCGCTCATAACCACTAACGATGAATCGTAACCAAAACTAGTCTGTAAAGAGACCGAATACCCGTACGAGCCACCACCCGACAGACCAACTATTATAAAGGGCAACAACAGAAAAATCTTTCCAAAGCTATTTCGTTTCTTTCCATAAATTCCATCAAAAATCATCTTCCTGTTTACATGTATTAATACCAGACAAAAGAAATAAAGACATAACAGTACTACGCCTACCCAAAGATGAGCACCAACTACTCTCCACAAAGGGATTAAACAGAACAGTGCCATAATATCCCCGTTTACCACATTAAATAATGCGTTGCTTGAGACAAACTCATACATTTTACGATAATACCCTATAACGGCCCATACCGACAGCACGATCATCACAGTTACCCATACCCAAAACATTGGTATCGACAAGTCTGGACCCAAAACAGGAAAAACTCCGAATATCGCTGGACCGAAAAGGATATTATATACTTTTTAATTAAAACTATTAAGTAGTTGACTTTGATCTCCCACTTTATTTCCTTCCTTTTAATAGCATTTGCTTTCCTCGTATCGTCTACAAAGAAAAGCCGGTGATCATCAACTGCAAAGCGAAGCCATCGTTTTTCCTTTTTGCTCACTGGGGCCACCTTCGATTGATTAGAGATTATGGGTGGAGGCAAAGATTTAAGTTCCAATATTTTCTCTCTCAGCAATTGAATTTGCCTCAACACCTTGGAGATAGATATGACAGTCCCATCATACATAAAACATATATCCTATAGCTATACTCTTTTCTTCAGTATAGCTCCATGTTTTGATAATGTTTGATTCACCTTTGCAGACAAAACCATGTAGTATGTTTGAGGTCTTCTTTTGGTCATCTTTGAACACTGGTCAAGAAACAGAGAGTGGAATTATTTTCTGCACGGTGGCAATCATAATTATCTATATCACCTGCAGAGCCGAAAACAGGTTATAAAACCTGATGAGGTGATAGTCAAACGAAATATTATTCCGCTATCTTTCGCCAGCTTTCTTGTAGACTTCTTCCCAAGTGCTGTCAAAGGTATCTTCTTTTGTCTCGTATAAATGATTTACCTCAGCATTTATAATATCTAAAATCCTAACCACGCGGTCTGTGTTCCAACTATTAAAATCTGAAGATACCGCAGACTCAATTTTCGATGTTTCATACAAATAATCAATTGCAAAATCAATATTGTCATATGCAACTTGTGCTGTTTGATCGCCCATCTGATCTAAATACTCTGCAATGAGGCTTGATCCTCCGGTATTTTCCTCTACCAAATAACTTGTTGCACGCTTTCTCCATTCCTCCCAGCGGTCCGCAATTTCTCTGGCTTTTTGAAACTGCTCTTCCAACGCTTCTTCATGCTGAACGAGGGCGTAAAGGCCGTCCGTCGCCTCCGCAATCTCTTTCAATTGCTCTTCTCCTTCTTGGTCTACGTCGAATCCAATGACGTTAACGATCGGTTGAATGTTAGAGCTGCTGAGGTTTTCAGCAGCTGCTACTGGATCGCCTCCACACATCCCTTTGCCGTCACTGACGATAAACAAGATGTTTGTATTCGTTTCTCCATCGAATTCGCTGAGGTCATTTGTGGCATCCTGGATGGCCAAGGCAAGTGGCGTCCATCCGCTTGGTTCAAAAGCTGCCAGTGCGTCATCCACTTGACCACCATCATACGGCTGAATCTCATAAACGAGCTCGCTGCTTTGACAGGACGCTTCTTTGTCATCGAACGCTGTTGTCCCTTTGTGCCCAAACACACGCAAGCCGACATTCGCCGCCTCCGGCAATTCGTTGGAAAACTGTTGAATCGCTTCTTTAGCAAGATCCATTTTCGTGGAGTCCCCCACCGTTTCCACCATACTACCGCTTGCATCAAGAAGGATCTCCACATTGAGGTTTGGTTTTAATTCATACCGTTCGTCCTCAATTTCGGGAGGAGGCGGCAGATCCGTTAACGCCCATTGATCCGAAATGGTTGAAGGATGAGAGTAATCTTCGGTGAACATAGCGACAATTTTCTTTAGATAGGCTTCTTTTTCCTTTTTGGATGCTTCCTCCGACAATGAAGGAAAACCTTCGAGCACTTCTTTAATTGCTTCGGCGTTTTCCTCAAACGTGGCGCCTGCGAATTCTCCTGTAGGGAGTTCAACCAAATCCTCGATCGTTTCAGGGTAAAGCAGCCACTTCGGTGTTTCGTCCGCTGCCTTTGGCCGGTCCTCGGTCTTCATGTTTGCTTCGTCCGCTTCATTGTTACTTAAATCTGATACTGGTTCTTCTTTTTCCCCATCTGAACAACCACTGATCATCAAAACGGAGAGGAGAATTATAAGACATCGTCTCTTTGTAAAAGGTGTAATGCTTTTCATCGTCTCCTCCTTCACCTGCGAAAGTTCCATTAATCATAAGGAATCATTCATTTTGCTCAGCTTTTGATTCAATTTTTTCCCGCATCTGATCAAAAATTCGGTCTCTTTGGTCATAAAAGCTGCTGGTCACATTATCCTCTATGTCACCTGCCCGGCTGGACCAGTCTCTTCTCATGCCTGAAAGGTCTGCAGACAGGCCAAAATCCATATCATTTTTTTCACTTAGGTAACTTAATGCGAATTTAACATTTGAACGAAATCTGCGGTTTTTATCGACGGTCTCTGACCCATACGCTCTTAATAATACTGTAGCTTTTGATTTAGCATCCCTAATATACTGGATGGATTCACTTTTCCAGCCCGCCCATTTCTCTGCAATTTCTCTGGCTTTTTCAAACTGTTCCTCTAAGGCTTCTTCATGCTGTACCAGGGCAAATGTGCCATTGGCCGCTTTGGCGATTTCGTTTAATTGCGCTTCGCCTTCCTTGTCAACATCAAATCCAATAACATTAACGATTGGTTGAATGTTGGAATCACGGATTTCCTTCGCGGCTTTAACCGGATTTCCACCGCACATTCCCTTCCCATCACTGACGATAAAAAGAATGTTGGTGTTCGATTCGCCATGGAACGCGCTGAGGTCTTTTGTCGCATCTTGAATCGCTTTGGCTAGCGGAGTCCATCCGCTTGGTTCAAACGTTTCCAGTGCATCATCGATGCTTGTCATCATCGTATGGCTGGATGTCATAAAACAGCGCACTGCTTTGACAGGAGATTTCTTTGTCGGCAAACGCTGTCGTTCCTTTATGACCGAACACACGCAACCCTACGTTAGCTTCTTCCGGCAGCTCTCTGGAAAACCTTTGGATCGCTTCTTTGGCCAGGGCCATTTTCGTGTCTCCATCAACGCCCTCTGCCATACTGCCACTGGCATCAAGAACAATTTCAACGTTCAGGTTAGGTTTAAGTTGATAACGACCATCCTGAATGGCAGGTGGCGGCGGAAGATCTTTAATTCTCCATTGATCTGTCACGGCAGATGGTGGCGTGTAGTCTTCGGCAAACAAAGCAATTATATTTTTAACGTAGGTTTCCCTTTCTTGCTGTGACGCTTCTCCCGTGATTTTCGGGAATGTATCCAGAGCTTTTTTGACCTCTTCAGCGTCGTATTCCTCTGCCAGCGAACCAGCGAAGGGCCCAACAGGTAACGATACTAAAGCGTCCATTGTTTCAGGGCGCAGAACGTTCTCCGGTAACTCTGAATCATAGCTATCTATCTGTTGTTCATCTTTCCCACCAACTGCTTTTTCGAGTTCTTTATTATTTGCATTTTCGTTATTTGATGGCTCCTGATTGTCTGTACACCCTGAAAGAATGAAGATTGTGATGACAACAGCAAAAGCCGACCTAACAATAAGACGTAGAGAAATCATATAAACCTCCTGAGAAAAAATTGTTGATTGGTACTTATCAATCATTTGGTATTTTGATCGATATTCCATTGGTTCCAATTATTATCACAGGAATATTTATCCTTCAATCCTCAAGTGTGTAAAAGTGCGTTTTTCTACGAAAATAGATCGATAGTCCCGGTATAGATTTTTGATGATTTATCATAAAGTGTTACGCAAAAAAAGCTTCCCTCAATTAGGAAGCTCCCATATATGACTATGCTGGTAAATAATTCAGAATGGCTGATGTTAATGGGTGGGACGCTGGAAGCTCGGCGATTGTTTCCAGTGTCTTTTGATACCCATGTTGTTTGATCTGTTCTTGAAGCTCCATGGCTTCGGGATCGTTTGGGTAATTGTATTTTAATGCGGCGGAAATGATATACGCTAGCTGACCTGCTGGCTCGCCAGTAGCTTCCGTGTAAAGCTTTGCTGGGCGGATGAGGCGGTCGTTTGGCCCAAGCTTGCGGATTGGTCCGCGGGCGACGCGGGTGACGTCATCTGAGATGTGCGGATTTTCAAAACGCTGGATAATGCGCTCAATGTACGCAGCGTGTTCGTCGCGATCAAAACTGTACGTACGAATAAGGGCTTCACCTGATTCCTTTAACGCGCCTTGAAGCATTGCGCGAATGGATTTCACCTGCAACGCTTCGTTAATTGTGCTATACCCTTTCAAGTAGCCAAGGTAAGCGGCAGCGGCATGCCCTGTATTCACGGTAAACAACTTACGTTCAATATACGGGCGGAGTTCATCCACATACTTGATGCCTGGGATTGGTGGCTGACCGCCTTTCAGATCAGCGGTTTCGACGACCCATTCAAAATACGGCTCAACGGTCACCCGTAGCATATCCTCATGCGTTTGGTTTGGCACAATCCGATCGACAGCGGCATCTGGAAAGCCATACAGCTCGGAGAAGACGGTTTGCTCCGCTCTTTCGAGATAGGTGAAGACATGTTCCTTTAAAGCGGAGCTGCCACCGATCATATTCTCACAAGCAATAATGTTTAGTGGTTGTTGATTGCTTTCGTACCGTTTTCGCAAGCCTTCTGCGAGCAGTTTTGCAATATGCTGAAGAATGTTTGGGCCTACAGCTGTTGTGACAAGATCCGCTTCCGAAATGGCTCGTATCGCGGCATCTGTGTCACTAGCACTGTTAATGCCAGAGACGTTTTGTACTAACGTCTCTTCCTTTTCATCTGTCGCCAGCGCAACGTGATACTGCTTCTGGTCATTAATCGCCTGAATCAGCTTGTCATTGACATCGAGAAAGGTCGTTTCGTACCCTGCTTCAAACAGTAGAGCACCGATAAAGCCACGACCGATATTGCCCGCACCAAAATGAACGGCCTTCATTCAGTGACCTCGGAAAACAAAGCAATGACATCCTCTTTTGAGGTAGAGTTTACGATCGTTTCAATATTGCTTTCTTCAGAGCAAACGATGGCGATATTGGAGAGGATCTCGAGATGTTCATCGCCTTTCCCAGCAATCCCAATCAGCACTCGCACCGTGTTGCCGTTGAAATCAACACCGTCAGGAACGGTTACAATGGCCAAGCCCGTGTGTAACACAGCCGCTTTTGCTTCATCTGTCCCGTGTGGAATCGCTACGCTGTTGCCAATAAAGGTGGAGGTCATTTCTTCGCGTTCAAGCATTTTGTCAATGTACGACGCTTCGACGTACCCATTGTTCACCAAAATATTGCCTGTGTAACGGATGGCGTCCTCTTTTGATGCTAGCTGTACGTTCAACTCGATGTTAGATGTAGGTAAAATGGCTTTGCTCATACACTTACACTCCTTTAGTTGGTCGTTTTTGGAATAGCTCCGCGGCGATTCGTTGGCGTAGCTCTTGTTCGTTTCCTTCTTCAAAAAGCGTTGTGCTTTCTTCGTCCTGAATCAATAGCGAGCTAATCGTGCTTAAGAGCGTCAACGTTTCTTGATCCAATTGTTCTGGCGCCAGCAGCATGAGGATAGTGGAGGCTTTCATGTCCACTTGATCCATTCCCGGCACATCAATCGCATGACTCAGCCTATACATCGTGAAGCTTGGCTGCAAAACGGACGGGCTTCGTGTATGAAAAAGGGCGAGTGATGTTTTTGGAATGCCGAGACCTCCAAGCCTCTGGCGGTGCAGGAGCTTTTCGACAACGCCTGGGCTGTCGCGAAGCGTGTCGTCCTCCTCAAGTTGCTGACAGATGAAGGCAAGCTGTGATGCCAATGTGTCTTGCTTCGTTAATTGTTGAATGCGAAACCCTTTAATAATCATCAGAGCGGCCGTGGAATACTGATGCATTGTGGTTAACTGTTGAACAATAGCTTCCGTTGAGTGCTCCTCCGTCGGCCCAAACGACTTTAACATCTCGCCTTCTTTGTGCACTAATGAAACTCGTATGACGGCTTTTTTGATATTGTGGATATCTGCTTTCGATAAAATAGGTGACGCCAGAATATAGTCATGGGACATTCCTTTTAGAGGAACTGTCGAAACAATTAAGTCATACTGATCAAGATTTAGCTTATCCAAATCAAACAATGAGCGATTATCAATTTGCGTAATCTCGGGCACTTCCTGTTGCAGTCGTGTGGCTAGCAGTTTTGCCGTACCAATGCCGCTCGAACAGATGACGAGTGTGTGCAACGTTCTTTTCGCTTGCCTCTTCAACACATCTGCCGCGATATGCAGCAACAAAAAACCGACTTCATCGTCAGGAAATGAGACTTCAGGAAAGACTTCTCGTGCGCATTCAGCAGTGATGTCAAACAGCTCTGGATACGTTGTGCGAATGTCCTCGAGAAGTGGGTTTTGAATTTGCATGCCTTGGCGCAACCGATAGATCGTCGGCTTTAAATGCGTCATTAGATCATTTAGTAATCGATGACGATCTGTGAGTTGTTCCCCAATCGCCTCTCCGACTAGGCGCAGGAATTCCTTTGCCTGATAGGCCAGGTTCGATAACACGTCCGGCTCATTGGCCTTCAGTTTTGCGCCTAACAGATGCATTGTGATATACCCAATTTCATCTTCCGGAATAGGGATGGAAAAAACGGTCTCCAGACCAGCAATCATCGCCTTGGCAACGCGAAATTCTCTCGTTCCCTTTAACTGCGTAAGCTCCAATGGGTCAAATTGAATTCGACCGCCTTGTTTCAAGCGTTCAATCGCCAAAGCCAAATGAATGACAAGACCGATTCTTGACATATCGGCCAGCTCATACGGCAATCCATCGCTCATCTTCCGAACATGAGCGTCAATCTTCCAAAGCGTGTCTTCGCCGACGAGACCGAGGAGCCGTTGTGAGACAAGACTTAAAGAAGGGGACGACGAAAGCTTTTCTTTAAACGTTGTAAACACATCGTAGGCATCCACATTGCTCGAAATGAGCTGACTGAGCGCAGCCCGCTTGGCTCCTTCTTCACCTTCAATTTTTACACCATATCCCCTTTTTCGTACAAGCAATAAGGCGTGGGATTCAAGCGTTGTCTGAATTTTATCAAGGTCATGACTGATCGTCGCCATCGTCACATGCATGTCGTCCGCCAAGGAAAACAGCTTCACAGGTTCGCTTGCTTGAAGCAGCGCAGCCATAAGCATTGCCTGCCGCTCTTCTGGCAAAAAATCAGTTTTGGTCGCTAGCTGCAACGTATTGGCTAGAGCCTGCTTTGCTTGTTCATCTCCGTGAATCTGCAAACCTGCTCCTGAACGTTTTTGAAGCGTGAGCTGATGTTTTTTCAACACGTCATTAAGCTGTGGGAAGTCGCGATGAATGGTACGCACACTGACGTCTAATTCAGAAGCAAGCTCCTTTACGGTCAACTCCTCCCTGGCATTCAAAAGGAGATCAAGAATTCGTCGTTCTCGTCCTGACAGATACAGTGGCCATCCCTCCCTTCTTCTCTTTTTCCCAAATACACCTAAAGACAATCATCCCTCGTGCACATTGGCAGAGGGACAATTAATTTATTTTTTCAATTCATTGGCTAGCTCTTCATACGCCGGACTGTTTAAGAAATTGTCTACAGATATGTGGTGTGCATCTGGACGTTTATCTCTAGCACGCGAGGTAAGGTCTTTGTGCGTAATGACAATATCTGCATCATCTGGCAACTGATTAATCGCAGTGTTCGTAACAGGGATGTCAATGTCCGCTTCTTTAAACTTCTTCCGCAGTAAGGAGGCACCCATTGCACTTGAGCCCATGCCTGCATCACAAGCGAACACCACTTTGTTCACGTTCGCATATGAAAATTCGCTTTTATCTGTGTCTGCATTGTCTGTTTTGAATGAGTCGCTCACAGAGCTCTTTTTGCCTTTCATGCTCTGCATTTTATCGGCAGCTCCAGCAAGGTCATCTTCCCCTTTGCCAGCTCGAATAATGACTGCCGAAATGAGGAACGAAACCACTGTTGCGACGAGCACCCCAGCTAGTACGGACAATAGTCCTCCATTTGGAGCAAACACGATCAGCGCAAAAATACTTCCTGGAGACGGCGCCGATTGCAAGCCCGCATCAAGCAAGGCAAACGTGAACACACCGCTCATACCACCAGCGATAACGGCGAGAAGAAGCATTGGCTTCATCAAGACGTAAGGGAAATAAATTTCATGAATCCCACCAAAAAACTGGATCACTGCGGCACCTGGTGCTGAACTTTTTGAAGCGCCTTTTCCGAAAATGGTGAAGGCTAATAGCACACCAAGTCCAGGACCTGGGTTCGGTTCAATTAGATACAAAATTGATTTTCCTGTTTCTGCAGCTTCTGCCGTGGCGATTGGAGTAAATATCCCATGGTTCACAGCGTTGTTCAGGAAGAGAATTTTTGCTGGTTCAACAATCAAGCTGGTGAGTGGCAGTAAGCCAGCTGCGACGATGGCTTCCAGGCCGGTTGCCAAGCCAGTTTGCAAGGTAATAACTGCAGGGCCTATTGCCAAAAGAGACAATACAGCCAAAACAGCACCTAGAATACCCGCAGAGAAGTTATTGTATAACATTTCAAAACCAGTTTTTACTTTATCAAGAAAGAGACGATCCACCAATTTCAGCAAATAGCCCCCGAGTGGCCCGACGATCATCGCTCCAAGGAACATAGGAATGTCCGACCCAACAATAACACCCATTGCGGCGATAGCACCTACAACCCCGCCTCGCACATCGTTCATTAACTTACCGCCTGTATAGGCAATTAAGAGCGGTAGCAAGTAATTAATCATTGGACCAACTAAAGCTGCAAGTTTCTCGTTCGGCCAATACCCATCAGCAATAAATAGTGCTGTAATAATCCCCCAAGCAATGAAGGCGCCAATGTTTGGCATAATCATGCTGCTTAGAAAGTTACCGAATTTCTGGACTTTTAAACGCAGTGTGCTCGTTTCAGCCATGCCGTTTTCCTCCCTTTTTTACACGCTTTGTTATTTTTATCTTAAAGCGTTTACAACCGTGATTCAATGCATTGTTAACGCAGTTTTGTCACGGAGGCTGATGACATTTTTTAATAAGCAAGGCGTCTATTTCTGATTGTACAAGCTGTTTCTTCAAAAGACGGGTTCATGTTCAGACAAACAAAAAAGGCTTAGCCCCAAAAGAAATAGGGCTCGCCTTTTTTATCCTCTGTCACTTCAGCGACAAAGCGTTCATATACGTGCAGGGCATCTAGTCCTGATTCTGTACCTTCAAGTTCACTGAGCTGCAATTCATGCAAGGATTTTTCTTCAGACCGATAAGCGTTCTCCAATTGTTTGGCCAACAATCCTTTCACTCTGCCTCTCCCCTTTACGAAATGCTCTATATCTTGTCCTTCCTTTACCATACCACGGATGTGGACATTTTTCGATTCCTTTTTTCATTGTCCTGTTAAACAAGGTATACTAAGTGTGACTGAATCTTAAGGAGGCACCGATGAAACGACGGGAGAAGAAGAAACAAATGCTTGGCCATTTTAAAAACGAGACGGCAAAAAATCGCTTCTTTTCATTATATGATGACGCCCTGTCCCAATGGCCAGCCTCCACGACAATGATGTCTCTTGAAACCTCCTTTGGCACAACCAAATTATATACGTATGGGGCTAGCAAGCAAACGCCTCTGATTCTGCTCCATGGATTGAATGCCACAAGTAACGATTGGGTCAATAATCTTGAAGCCATCGGCAACGAACGCACCGTTTATGTCATTGACATGTTGGGGGATGCAGGGAAAAGTGAACAAACGGATTCCGTCCATTTGCCTGAAGATGCAGTGTCCTGGTTATCAGAGGTTGTCGGTCAGCTTCATCTAACCGCTTTTCATCTCGGCGGCACATCGTACGGAGGCTGGCTAGCACTTCGGTACACTCGTGAGCATGCTTCCCGAGTGAAAAGCCTCCTCTTAACAGAGCCCGCACAAGCCATCGTTCGACTTTCTCTCCTGTTTTGGGCAAAGCTTCTTTGGGCGCAACTGATTGGCCCTGATGCAATGCGAAAGCGATTGTATAAATGGATGTGCGCGTATTCTCCTGACCCATTACAAGAAAAGCTTTCTGTATCCGCCATGAGGGATTTTCGAATGCTGCGAACCCCACCTTTATATATGAAGAAACAAGAACTAGAATCCATTCAGGTGCCCCTCCTCTTGGTGCTCGGCATGAGAAGTCCTGTCCACTCTGCTCGACGAATGCGCAAGCGTGCCCTATCCCTTTGGCCCAACGCTGCGATTCACTTATTTAAAGAAGGAGGCCATCGCGTCCACGCACAATTGCCCCATGAGACAAACAAGCTAATGAAGGATTTTATGGAGAAACTGGACGACTGACTATGGAAAGTTGTTTTTTATGGTTCTTGCCAATTAGTCGTGGTTAACTCTACTATACCTGTCGATGAAAAAATGTGTCTATTCTTTAATCACGTCCTCTAAGGTTTAACAGCTTCATTGTTATCATTTGTCCCTTTCTCAATGTCCGTTGAGAATGGAGGGAAATCGTTTCGTTTTTAAAAAAGTATTCTTTTAAAAAAACAGCGGTCACTAGCGAGACTCCTGCGGGAACAGCGAGCTAAGCGTGACCCCGCAGTGCGCATTCATATGCGCCGAGGAGGCACGCAGTTCGCCCGCGGAAAGCGAGTGTATGACCGCACGTATTTCAGAAACCTATATTCGCACACTGAAACAAGGGTTGTTTTGATAAAGAAGCAGTCGCTGAAATCTAATCAGACGACTATAAGATCAATGTTAATCCGAATTGTGGTGTCAAGCTTTTTATTTCCTTCTTTATCAAATTATGATATAGTATACAGAACAAATGTTCTTCCATCATAATTTTGGAGGTTCTTCAATGACGACAGCCACTCTATTCGATATGAAGGAAATGCAAACCTACATCCAACAGCATCTTGATGAACCGCTCACGCTTACTCATTTGGCTCGTTATGCTTCTTATAGCCCATTCCACTTTTCACGCTTATTTAAAGAAGCAACAGGACTTTCCCCGCAATATTATGTGTCTGCTCTTCGTTTACAAAAAGCAAAGGAACTGCTCCTCCAAACCAATTTGAAAATACGAGACATTGGACTGGAGATTGGTCAACAAAGTTTGGGCACGTTTACGACTCGCTTTACGGATAAGGTCGGTGTAACGCCCTCTCAGTTTCGTCAATCTTCAGAGGACACACAAGAGCTTTTCAGTGTTTTGCAAGCGTTTAACGATTGGACTCATCATAACGCTGCGTTAACGACGGAAGGTGTCGTCCATGGTACGATTAATAGCTCTGCGCCTTTTCAGGGCTGCATTTTGATTGGCCTATTTGCAAAGCCAATTCCAGAAGGATTACCTCTGTATGGCACTTTACTTCCTTCCACTGGCTCCTTTTGCTTCACACATGTCAAACCGGGTTTGTATTATCTAATGGCCACCTCAGTCACATGGGGCATGGGTGCTATGGACGTCCTTTTGCCGCAAACGACGCTTCGCGCATGGTCAAAAGAGCCTATTGTCGTCACCCCTTTTGAACCGGTTCCCCCACAAACATTGACTCTCATACAACCAGATCAAGGAGACCCGCCCATTTTGATCTCCATTCCAGTACTAATGAAAACCTTTCTTGCCCGATCACAGACGTACAGTAATTTTTAATAATAATCACAGCGGATACGACACAGCAAACAACTATTCTTTTGCTCAACCAAACCAAGGAGGGAACGACATGGTAACAACAAAAAATCAGCTTTTTTTCAAGGAATTTAATGAAGCATTCGCCCGAAGTGATATCGCCTTTTTAGCCGATCAAGTCACAGACGATGTCGTTTGGAGGCTTCATGTTGAAGGACGTATCATAGAAGGAAAAGAGAATTTTGTGAAGAAACTTGAGGAAATGAGGATGGACACTGTTGCGATTGAGCTCAACATCGATCAGCTCATCACCCACGGGAAAGTGGCTTCCGTCAACGGGACGATGAGCATGGGCACTCATACTTACGCTTTTTGTGACGTGTATCAGCTCCACGCTCATAAAGACGGAAAAATCAAAGTGATGGACAGCTATGTTCATGACGTCTCTTCAATGAAGTAGAGTGATCCATTTAAACTGAAAAAAACGGTCAGCGATACGCAGATCAAATGAAATACGGCGTCATCATTGTTTCAACTCTCCCGATTCTTGTGCTGTATCCGTTTTTGCAAAAATTCTTCGAAAAGGGCGTGCTCACCGGCTCTGTGAAGGGTTGAGAAGTGAATGGTGTGCATAAAAAAAGCGGTGGCGTCTTTTTGCTAGCAAGGCATTGTCCGCTTCGTCAAAATACTTCGCTTGCACCCTAAAGGGTACAAGTGCAACATCGACTCGAGAAGACCTCGTCGTGTATTCTATGCCACCGGGCACGGCTTCAGCTTCCTCGGAGTCTTGCTTTCCTGCGGGATCTTCAGCTGCATCCCCTCCATATTATTTTAGCCGCGTTTTCAAAAAGGTGACTGGTGACGCCCCTTCTCACTATTTAAACAAATCAACTTACGTGTAAATACATTTCCATGGAAGACTACTTCACGAGAGTCATGAGAACATTCACAAAACAGATTATAGTGTAAAGTACACAAGGTTGTTTTTGCTGTGAGGCACAAACAACCTAATCCGAAATGTTTTGTGGTGAGCATACGTGGCGAGCGAAAAAATCAAAAGTGTTTGTCCCTATTGTGGTGTCGGCTGCGGCATCGTCCTCGAGGTGGAGGATCAAAAGATAGTCAAGGTGTCTGGTGACAAGGACCACCCGACAAACTTTGGTCGTCTTTGTACAAAAGGCCTTTCTAGCGCTCAGGCATTAACCGATTCAGGTCGAATGGCTTACGCCCACCGCCGACTAGCTCGTGGAGATATGCCTGAAAAATTCTCTATTGATTCGGCGATTACTGAGACGGCTCAACGATTGAAAACGACGTTGGAAGCCCACGGACCAGATGCGCTTTCCTTTTATGTGTCCGGTCAGATGTCTTTAGAAGCGCAGTATTTAATCAACAAGCTAGCGAAAGGTTTTGTACGGACCTCACACATCGAATCAAATTCACGGCTTTGCATGTCAGGGGCAAGCAGCGGCTATAAGCTGTCGTTTGGCGCTGATGGGCCACCTGGCTCTTACGAGGACATGGAGCAGACGGATTTGTTTTTTGTGATCGGCGCCAATATGGCGGACTGCCACCCGATTTTGTTTTTACGGTTGCGCGATCAAGTTAAAAAGGGGGCAAAGCTCATCGTTGTCGACCCTAGACGAACGGCTACTGCCGAAAAAGCGGATCTTTTTTTGCAAATTAAGCCGGGGACCGATCTCGCACTTCTGAATGGACTGCTCCATTTATTGATCGAAAATAAGCATGTCGATAAAGCATTTATCGCCGAAAATACAGACGGATGGGACGGAATGGAAACCTTTCTTTCGACCTATACTCCTGAAAAGGTTTCAGAGCTGACTGGCATTCCTGAACCTGACATTCGAAAAGCCGCCCAATGGATTGGCGAAGCAGGCGAATGGATGAGCTTATGGACGATGGGTCTAAACCAGAGCACTCGTGGCACATGGCACACCAATGCCCTCTGCAACTTGCACTTAGCGACCGGAGCATTATGTCGCCCTGGGAGTGGTCCCTTTTCCCTCACTGGCCAACCGAATGCCATGGGCGGTCGGGAAATGGGGTACATGGGACCTGGATTGCCAGGCCAACGCTCTGTGCTGTTTGAAACGGAACGGGCGTTTATTGAGAATCTATGGTCGCTCCCCGAAGGCAGTATCCGTGCTGAATCAAGCCCTGGAACAATCTCGATGTTTGAAAAGATGGCTGCTGGCGACATTAAAGCGTGCTGGGTGATTTGCACAAACCCCGTCGCAACCGTGCCAAACCGTCGCAATGTCATTGCCGGGCTCAAAAAAGCCGATGTTGTCATATGTCAGGACGCCTATCTTGAAACGGAGACAAATCAATATGCGGATATTCTCCTCCCTGGGGCACTTTGGGCTGAGGGAGAAGGCGTCATGGTCAACTCAGAGCGAAATCTATCATTAATGCAGAAAGCTGTTGACCCTCCTGGGGAAGCAATGCCAGACTGGCAGATTATCGCACGGGTTGCTTGTGAAATGGGGTTCAAGGAAGCATTTAGTTATTCCTCCGCAGAAGAGGTGTTTAATGAGTTAAAGCAGGCGAGCAATGAGAAAACGGGATACACTATCGAAGGCGCATCCTATGAACGTCTGCGAAAAACCTCTATTCAATGGCCAGCTCCAGCAAGCGACAGTGAGGATCGCAACCCTATTCGCTATGTAAATGATGGGCGTTACGCACCGATAAAAAACACATCAAAAGGCACGCCAAGATTGTATTTCCCAACCAAGAGTGGTCGAGGGCAGTTTTTCAAACGGTCCTTTATGCCCTCTGCTGAAATGCCCGATGAGACGTTTCCGTTTATTTTCAATTCCGGGCGTGTCCAGCATCAATGGCATACATTAACGAAAACTGGGAAGATCGCTAAACTAAACAAGCTGAACCCCGGTCCCTTTGTTGAAGTTCACCCTGACGACGCCAAAGCGTTAGGACTAACAGAAAAGGACGCTATTCACATTCAATCCCGTCGTGGGGAAGCCATCCTCCCTGCCGTCATCACCGAGCGAGTGCAGCCAAGACAATGCTTTGCCCCCTTTCATTGGAACGATCAGTTTGGAGAAAAACTGGCGATCAACGATGTCACGAATGATGTCACCGACCCAGAATCATTGCAGCCTGAAATCAAGGGTTGTGCCGTTGCTCTGTCTCGTGTTGTCGCACCGCCGAACGATTCTAAGGAGGCGTCCCCATTGTCTCAAGTCGATACAATCGCTATGCTTTTAGGCATTGACCCATCCGATGAGGTCGCCCTTGAACCACACGAAAAACACTACATGGCAGGGTTCATCGCAAGCCTACGAACACAGGAGAAGCAAGCCGATCGCATTCCCGTGATGCCTGCATCAGCTCCAATCCAAGACGAGAAGCGTTACTGGATCGATGGGTTACTTGCAGGGATGTATTCCTCAAAAGCTGTCGAAAAGGCAACTCTTCCACCAGCAGACCGCGTTCAAGTGTCACTACTATGGGCTTCACAAACAGGCAATGCGGAAGAGATTGCAGAGGAATGCGCTACACGTCTTACGAAAGCTGGTCTTGATGTTCATATGTGTTCCATGGATGAAGCAGCCGTGACAGATTTGTCACACACCCAGTATGCCTTTTTCATTACGAGTACGTTCGGAGATGGCGAGCCACCGGATAATGGAGAGAGCTTTTGGAATGACCTTTGTGATAAAAACGATCTTTCGTTGGCTACCCTTCAGTACGCTGTCCTTGCCTTAGGCGATTCTAGCTATGATCAATTTTGTGGCTTTGGCAAAGCACTCGACAAGCAGCTTTCCTCCTATGGCGCGCAACCGCTCATGGCGTGCACTGCTTGTGACACAGACTATCAGGATGAGACAAATCAATGGATCAACGCCTTAGAGGAACGCTTCGCTTCCGAGTCATCGTCCACGGAGGAAGCCACGTCAGCTCAGGAATCGAGCGTGTCTGCACCTGCCTTCTCAAAGAAAAATCCATTGCTGACGAAAGTAAAAACAAATACGTTATTAAACAAGCAAGGCTCGGAAAAAGAAACGAGGCATTATGTGTTTGACCTTGCTGGCAGTGGATTGACTTACAAGACTGGTGATGCCTTAGGTGTTTGGCCGACCAATTGCCCTGAGCTCGTTGAGGAATTGCTAGAGGTAGTCAACATTAAACCCCATGAACCTGTCACGCTAAAGGATGGGCAACAAGTGACGATTGGGCAAGCCTTGCTTCGTCATTATGAAATTTGTCGTGTGACAGATCCACAGCTTGCAACGATTGCTGAGCTTTCCAAAAGCACAGTGCTCGGGAACCTACTAACTGAAGAACAGACGGTGGAACGAAAGAATTGGCTTTGGGGTAGGCAATTCGTCGATGTGGTGAAGGAGTTCCCTATTCAAATTAACGCTCAAGATTTCATTCAACTGTTAAGGCCGCTCCAGCCAAGGCAATACTCGATCGCTTCGAGTCCAATGAAACATCCAGATGAAGTGCATATCGCTGTCTCTACAGTGCGGTATGCATGCGAGGAGAAAGCACGCAAAGGCGTTTGCTCCGCCTTTCTCGCCGATCGTGCAAATACGGAAACCGATGTGCCTATTTTCATTCAATCGTCGGCACATTTCCAACCACCAGAAAACAACGACCACCCCATCATTATGGTTGGCGCAGGGACTGGTATTGGTCCATTTAGGGGCTTTTTGCAAGAGAGGACGGCAAGAGAAGCTCGCGGAGAAAATTGGCTCATCTTTGGAGAACAACGTGAAGCACTAGATTTCTATTTTCAAAAGGAACTTGAACAGCTTTGCAATGAAGGGAAGCTTCACCGTCTAGACACTGCCTTCTCTCGGGATCAGGAAGAAAAAGTGTATGTACAGCAGCGCATGTGGGAGCATGGCAAGACATTGTGGGAATGGTTAGAACAAGGTGCGCATTTTTATGTATGTGGGGATGCAGAGCAGATGGCGAAGGACGTCGATCACATGCTTCGAAAAATCATTGCCCACTATGGAGAAATGAGCGCTGAAAAAGCGGACACCTATGTGAAACAGATGACAAAAACAAAACGTTATGCACGGGATGTGTATTAAGTCGGGACATCCGTTCAAATAAAATAGGCTGTTCCAAAAGGGATTAAACACTTTTGGAACAGCCTTTTATTTGCTTATGGTGTCTCGTTTTGTGAGTCATCGTAATAGCCTTGCATAATATCAATGACTTCTTCGATACTGATGTCTTCCGTTTCAGTTACATAGCTGTCTTGTCCGTCCGCTTGTATTTACGTATACTCTAAAATATTGTCAATAATGTCTTTAAGACGATTTGTAACTTCGCGATGCTTATAATGGGGGGCCACAAAAGGAATATCGTTGATGCCTTGTGTGCTTTCGATCAGGTGTGTGCTTCCATACTCAGCATTCACACAGACGGTATTCAACCTAACATCATCAATGGCATTGGCATGTCCTAAAAGGCGCATTGGTACGTGGGAAAGCACGGCGTTTGATACAGTCTGCCAATCTGGCACAGTCATTGCCCAATCGCAGGCCGCCAAGTAATCTTGTGGGTGCAGCTCTTTTCGAGGGACGGGAACAATATTTTCACTACCGGTTAGAAAACCTGAGGAAACAACAAACAAGGTGTCTTTATGCTTTGTCCACTCCTCCGGCAGCCGCTGATCTCTCATCAGCTCACCAAAATTGACATACACGACTTGTTTATTCGGATGGGTGCCAAACCAGCGCTTTCGAAGCGATTTTATGCGTTTTTCCTGTGTTGGAGCACCGAACCACCCTGCATTGACACGATCCCCCCATGCTGGCTCACGATGGCCACCTGCTAAAACAAACCATTTGTCCATTTGCTCATAGGCATCTGCCAGCACCCCTGCGTCCTCTATAACGAGATCCGAATAAACGGTATGCCATGTAAAATTGGATATGCCAATAGAGCGAATTCCTGCATCCTTTGCTGCTGGAAAAGCCACTGCTTCTATATCGCTGATGACAACATCAGCTCCCACTTCCTTTAAAAAAGCCGCTTCTTGTTCGACAAGCTCAGGGAATTTTTCAGAGAAGGCCATATACGTCTCGCGCATTTCCACAACATCAATTGTAAATCCGTCTTTTCCATATTTGTAAGATAGTCCATCGCGGTATAATCGAAAAGATACACGTTCCCCCCAGTGTCCAAGCTGACGCTCCAACAACGCGAGCATGTTTCCATGAACCACTGTGATCGTGCACTGCGACGATCGTTCCAGCAATGCATCTATAATAATGGCTCCACGCCGCGCATGGACCTCACTATTTTCAGAAAGATAATAGACAAAATGAGGCATCGAAAAACTCCTATACATAATTTCGTAGGGATATTGTATGTTTGATAAGCAAACACACAGGATAAAAGTCTTATTTTTTCACTTGTTTAAGTATACTGTGTCTCTATAGGAAAGACAAATGAGACAAGAATTCTATACGATAAAGAGCAATCGCTTACATTATTCGATGGGAATAGGCTTTCTAAAGGGCGTCAGGAAAGGAAAACATGTGAACAATTTTTCTTGAAACATTGACTGCATCTTGACGAGAAACTTTTTGCCTCCCTATAATGAACCTATCTTACAAAAGGGGGCAAAAATTATGAAAGTCGAATCCGTATTACCAGATCTTAAAAAAACAATCCTCTTAGATGCCCCAATTCATGATGTTTGGAACACCGTTGCCACATCAGAGGGCATAGCGGCATGGTTCATGCCAAACACGTTCATGGCTGTTGTAGGGAATGAATTTACGCTGAAATCCCCCTTCGGTCTGTCCCCTTGCAAAGTGCTGACGGTCGATCCTCCCTATCAGCTTACGTTCTCATGGGACACGTCGGGATGGTGGGTTGCCTTTGAGTTAAACGAGGTTGATGGGAAAACAGAATTCACATTAACACATGGTGGTTGGGGTTTAGCAGACGAGGTTGTGCCGAAAGCTAAAGATACAAATGAAACGATTCATAAGCGCATGGACCAAGGATGGGAAGGCATTGTCTATGGAAAACTACGTCAAGTACTGGGACACAAATGAATGATGTCACGCTCTTAAGTCGTTTTTCAAGACAGTGATACGTTCCTGAGCTATGTGCTGAAAGAATCGCAGGCACAAGTCGAAGCAATAAGGGATCGATCATCTAAAACAAATGATGGAGGAATGTAATTGAGCCAAGCATTAATCGTTATCGATGCCCAACAAGACCTTATTGAAGGGAACGATCAGGAAGCACAAGTTTGGGAAAAAGAGCGCCTGATTGCAAACATTAATACCGTGATTGAGAAAGCATTGTCAAAGGAGATATTGATCGTTTTTATTCGGGACGAGGATGTCGGTGGTGGAAAGGGCCCAGGGTTTGATGTACACGAAAACATTCACGTTCCGCCATCAGCGGAAACCTTCAATAAACTGTCGACCAATGCCTTTCATAAAACGCCATTGCTCGCCCATTTACAAAAACACCAAGTGAACCACGTCGTGATTATGGGATGTGCAACGCAGCACTGTATCGACACGGCAGTTCGTGCAGCGACCACGCACAGCTTGGATGTGACACTCATCGGCGACGGCCATTCGACAGCTGATTCGCCTGTTCTTTCTGCCGAGACCATTATTGCGCATCACAATGCAACACTTCATGGCCATTACAATGTAGATCATTTTTGTATGGTTCGACATGCAGATGAAAACGTGTTTGAACCACAGCATCATGAGCATCGTTAGACGATTGATATAAAACGCGCCCTCAAAATGGATGCATAGGCAAGCCGATGACAGCATTTCACTATACGAGGCTGAATGAAAACCTTTGTCTTATCTAAACGCAAAGGCTTGGCAGACGCGGAGTTGCCACAAGGGCAATGAGCACCGGACAAGGCAAAGCAACGACGAAAGCGAGCGTTTTTCATCGAGCTGTATTCAGGCTGAATGAAAACGTTTGTCTTTCGAGGCGCAAAGGCTTGGGAGGCGCGGAGTTGCCATAAGGGCAATGAGCACCGGACAAGGCAAAGCAACGACAAAAGCGAGCGTTTTTCATCGAGCTGTATTCAGGCTGAATGAAAACGTTTGCCTTTTGAGGCGCAAAGGCTTGGCAGGCGCGGAGTTGCCATAAGGGCAATGAGCACCGGACAAGGCAAAGCAACGACAAAAGCGAGCGTTTCTCATCAGCCTGAATTGTGTTGACCAGCCTTCGTCACAAGCAACTTCCGATACACAGAAGGCGTCATCTGCGAAAAGCGCTTAAACACCTCTGAGAAATATTTGTATTCTTGAAAGCCGACCGTTTCAGCTACTTCATGCACCTTCATATGCGTTCCTTGAAGCAATTCGCGGGCTTTTGCTATTCTCAGTTCATTGACAAATTCATTGAAGTTTTTTCCTGTCTTTTCTTTAAATAGCGAGCTAAAGTAGTTCGGTGAAATATGCACTTCTTTGGCAACTTCAAGTGCCTTTATGTCTGTCATATAATGCTGATGAATATAGTTCATCGCCTGTTCAACCAACCAGGATTTGTTATCGCTTCGTGAAGCATCAAGCCAATCAGCAATGTCATAGAGATCCTGTAGCAGAACCCCTTTAACTAGGCTATACGAATTGTACAACGTGACATCCACATCTTTTAAATGTTGGACTGGCAAGGATTGATAAACGACACCATTTTGTGTAAACCTTCCCATAACCATATCCAATAACTGCATTCCTTCTTTGAGCACATCCTCTAAAAAGACGCCTTCCCTCTCCATCTCGATGATCCACAATTGCACAAGGTGGGTCATCGTCTCACGGTCGTTTTCTGAAATCGCTTCCTTCAGCTTTTGCTCACTCACGAAGGGTGGGGGGGTTTTAATCACTTCTGGAGATGCGGTACTATACACGATGCTCTCCTTGCTGAGAGGCAAGCCCTTCGCTGTCTGAACAAGCTCATCCCACACAGTCGATAATTGATGTAAAGGAACGGACTTCGCAGAAACTACGAATTGAAGGCGATAGGAAGAATCTCTTTGAAGCGCTCTCAATAAAGGTATATCGTTTGTATCTACTACCGCTGCGCATGTGAGGAGTTGATTTTCGCCCATAAACATCGATGTCGTCCAATATCCCTGTTCCTTAAAGCAGCCCTCTGCTTTCGTCTTCCATTCCTCTCTCGTCCATTTTGTAAAGTCTTCCTCTTTATAATTTTTGACCATGCTTACCATTGGAAAAACGTACATCGAGGCAGCATCATGCTCGCCGTCTTCTCCGGTGGTCACTTCAAATAACTGGTGGTACATCCGGTTTTCTAACGTGAGATGTTGACGCTTTAATTGTTCGGAGTGCCCTTGTCCAATTTTTTCAGACAACCTCGACATCGTTTGCTCGAGCTCATTTAAATTAATCGGTTTTAGTAGGTATTCCTCCACCCCTAAAGAAATGGCTTTTTTAGCATATGAAAATTCATCATACCCGCTTAAAATAACGACATGAATTTTTGGGAAATGGCGGGCAATATATTCCGCTAACTCAAGGCCGTCCATTTGTGGCATACGAACATCTGTTAATACGATGTCAATAGAAGGATCGTTCAAAAGCATGTCAATGGCAACTTTTCCATTCTTTGCCGATGCCGTTAGATTCACGCCATAATTTTCCCATGGAATTGTTTCCTTGAGGCCACGAAGAATGACTGGCTCATCCTCTACAATCATAAGTGATGCTTTCATCATTTCACCTCGAGTTTAGACAGTTAACGGAGTTACAAAAGCTCGCTTTGTTTAGACAAACGCTTTCCTTCAGCCTAATTTTTTCAATGCTGTTATGAACGTTGTCTACACTCTGAGTCATTCGGTAAGCAATGGCTTTTGACCAAGCGTCAATCGAATCCACGCTCCCGTTGCTGGCTGCAGAATCGTAAGTCCATAGCCTTCACCATAGGCGAGACTCAAACGCTCTTGTAAATTGCCAAGGGCAAAGCCACCTGTAGTAACATCGTGATCATCAGTAAAACCCCAGCCATTATCGATTATATCAATAATCAAATCTTCTTCCTGTAAGAAGCAACGGATTTGGATTTTCCCTTGATAAGGGAGGTCTTCGAAGCCATGTCGAATGGCATTTTCGACAAGTGGCTGAAGGATTTGCTTCATCACAGGTGTTTCCATAATCTGTGCATCTACAAACAATCTGTAAGAGAGTTGGTCCCCAAGTCGCTTGCTCTGTAGCTCAAGATAGCTCTCAATATAAGAAATTTCCTCATGGAGCTTCACATAGGGCTTGCCGCTGTTTAATGACATACGGAACATTGTGGCTAGACGTTCAATAAGCTGCTCTGTTTCTTCAGCTGCTTCTAGACGCGCCGTCCAGCGAATCATATCGAGCGTGTTGTATAAAAAATGTGGATCAAGTTTGTTCTGCAGCATCTTTAATTCGGTTTCTCGCTGCTCTATTTTAAATTTGTATTCGTTGTTTATATGCTGTTGTATACGGTCGCCCAATGAATTAAAGCGTGCCCCTAGCTCACCAATTTCATCCTTCGATGGCACATGCACCTTTGCTGAAAAGTCACCGATTTCCAGTTGCTTCGTTTGCTCAGTCAGTGCTGTAATGCGTTTAATATTCAAATGATAAAAACCAACAAGGGCAATGCCGCCTAACGCAATTAAAAGCAAAATCATATTGACTATGGACCGGCGAACTTTGTAAAGGCTTTCAACAACATCATTTTCATTTACAACAACGACCGATACCCAGTTTGTGGCTTCAATCGGTTTTTTAACAACGAGGAAATTGTCTTTGCCGACTCGATAACGCATCGTCGTAGAATCATTAGTCACAACAAACTGTCGAATGTCTTCTTCTCCAATGGCCTTGCTTTCCTGTGTCGCTTTGGGATAAAGGACAAATTGACCATCATTTGAAAGAACGAAATACTTTCCTTGTTGCCTGCGCGCATTTACTTCTATGCGGTGGTATAGCTCTTCTGTGTTCAAACGAATGCGGACCATACCGAGCGAACGCTCAATGTCTGTCAAGTCATTAATAGACCTAGTCAGGCTAATCACGCTCTCCTCGCCAGACCATTGAGTGTCCACTTCGTATGCATTGCTCCAAATGGGATAACCATTTGCGTAAATGGCCTGCTTATCCAGATAAGACTCGTCCCCAGACACCACGGGGTTTCCCATATGAAGCACAGCTCCTTGATCACCACGCAGCTCAATGGAATCAATATAGCCATGCGACATAAACTGAAACGTAATGTACCCTCGAATGTTTGCCACTTCTTGATCATGCTGCAACGCAAGTTCTGTTTCTGTCGAGGTTAAAAACGTTCGGAAATCCTCATTAAATGTCATGTAGGACGATAGCTTTTCAATTTGCGATATAATTTCCGTTACATTTTTCTCATTGGTTTCCATTCGTCGTGTCGTGTTTTCTACTGCCTGTTGCTTAAAGGTTGTTGTCGCCTGATAATAAATCAAGCTGCCAAACAAAAGTGTCGGAAGGGTCACTAAAAAAAGGAATACAGTGACAAACTTTCGCCGGAGGCCCCATCCACGTATCATGCTTCTCAACAACCTTCTTTATTGTTAATGTTTTTTAGCCTTTCACGGCACCTGCCGTCATTCCACGAACAATTTCACGTTCCATGAACAAATAGAACGCAATGATCGGGAGAACTGAAAGGGTTAAACCTGCCATCTGTGCACCGTAATCAGTCGTGTACTGACCCGCAAAGCTGGCCAGTCCAAGCGGTAGCGTCTTTAGCATTGGATCTGTAATCAAAACAAGCGCGAATGAAAATTCATTCCAGTTGTAAATCAAGTTTAAAATGACCACTGTGGCGATGGCTGGGCGAGACATTGGTAGAATAATGGACCAAAAGATACGAAAAAGCCCACAGCCATCCATAACCGCTGATTCCTCAATATCCTTTGGAAAGGCCTTCATAAAGCTTGTCAAAATAAAGATCGTAATTGGCAAGTGGAAAGCAATATAAGGGAAAAGCAAAGTGACCGGAGTGTCTAGTAATCCCAGATCTCTCATTAATATAAACATTGGAACAAGTGTTGCATGGATTGGAACGAGCATGCCAAAAACAAAATACGTATGCATGATATTGTTCAGTTTAAATGAAAACCGCGCCAAACAATACGATGCCAAAGCGCCCATAAACACTGTGAGCAGTGTTGCTACGATTGTTACATAAATACTATTGCCAAACAATACACCAAAATTTGCTGTATTCCATGCATTAATGTAATTATCCAACACAAACTGATCTGGCCAACCAAGTTGATCAACCGTAAATTCTTTAGACGATTTAAACGAATTCATCATCATCCAAAGGATTGGATACGCATTAGCAATGGCGAACAATGACAAAACCAAATAAATCAGGCCTCGTTTGATCGACCATTTTTTTTTCGTCTGAAGAGGTATTGCACGCGACATATGACTTCCTCCATTCTATAACATTTTCTTACCTAACAGACGTGTCACAACAAAAATAAGCAATAAACTAAATGCAAAAATAAGCACTGAAATGGCACTGCCGTAGCCATATTGAAATTGACCAAACGTTTGATTAAACATATAGAGCGCCATGACTTCTGTCGAATGGGCTGGCCCACCGTTGGTCATTACATAGAGTAAATCAAATGTTTTTAAACTTCCTGAGATACATAGAATAACGGCTACAATCACCGTGTCCCAAATCATTGGTAACGTAATCTTCCATGTTGTTGTCCACTCGTTTGCCCCATCCATACGTGCGGCTTCAAGCACTTCTTCAGGAATATTTTGCAGCGCGGCCATAAAAATGACAAGATAAAGACCAATAAATTGCCAAATGACTGTCACTAAAACAGATGGCATAGACCATGTTGTATCGCCTAGCCAGTTCTGTGCTAGTGCGTCTAAGCCCACCGTACGAAGAAAGACGTTAAAGAGCCCATCCTCGAAGTTGTACATCAATCCCCAAGTGATGGAGATAACAACCGTTGAAAGGACGACAGGCAAAAATCCTATCGTTCGGAAAAACTTTAGCCCTTTCAGCTTTCGATTAAGCAAGAGTGCAATAAACAGCGCGATTGGCACTTGGCCTAAGACAGACGCTAAAACAACCAAGACGTTGTTTTTCATTGAGTTCCAAAAAAGCTCGTCTTGAAAAAGCTCCTTAAAGTTATCCAGTCCTACAAACACCATGTCTGAAAAGCCATCCCATTCCATCAATGAATAATAAAAGGATTGCAGAATCGGTAAAATGGCAAACACTGTGTAAACGAGCAAGGCTGGCAATAAACCGAGAACAATAAACCAAGAACGTTTCATAGAATTATGCATAACGAACCTCCCCACATAAGCAGGTTGCCACAAATCGGCAACCTGCTAAATTTAATGTTGTATATTCGACGAGTTGCTTATTAGTGATTATTCTTGCGCCGACTCGTTGGCTTCCTGCATTTTTTTAGCTAGTTCCTCTGGCGTCATATCGCCAAGCGTAATGGACTGCAAGCCATTGTTAATAAGATCGGTAAGCTCAGGAGACAACGTTGCATCATAGACTGGCGTTATTCCGCCCTGCATTAATGCATTTGCTTCTTGATATACTGCTGGCACGTCATCGCCAACCTCTACTTCTACCGGAACTACAATATTGGCTTTCACAAGCTCTTGATACAATGGATCGCTATAGAAATACTTCATGAATGTAAATGCTGCTTCTTGTTTCTCACCTTCAAGCTGACTGCTTAGCGCAATCGCTCCACCAGCGCTCCCGGCAATCGCAGATGGATCACCTTCTCCTCCTGCAAAGGATGGGAATGGGGCAACACCGATATTATCAAGATCTTCAATACTATCTAAAATTGGTCCAATTGCCCATGAGCCAGCAAAATGCATCGCTGTATCTCCTGCAATGAACTTTCCTCTCGCCTGTGACTCGTCAATTGTATTCAAATCTGAATTAAAGGCGTTAAGCTTTGTCATTTCATCAATAACAGCAAGGGAATCAACAAACAATGGATTTTCGAATGTACCTTCTCCACTCAGTACGTTTGGAAGAAAATCGCTTCCTGTAAAACGATCAGCAATGGTTGAAATGTACACTGATTGTAGTGGCCAAATGGATTTATTTCCAAGAGCGATTGGTGTTGTGCCTGCGTCATTTAACGCTGTAATAAGCGCTTTCAACTCGTCATATGTTTTTGGAAATGTCTCAAAACCTGCATCGGCAACCATATCTTTTCTATAATAGATTAAGCTAGTTAAGCTAATGTTGGCAGGAATCGCATACTGTGTACCATCATATTGATAAGCTTTTAATGCACTTTCTGGAATGACGTCCTTCCATGTGTCCATAATCGGATCTAGAGGCAATGTCGCTCCACCTTTTGCTAGTGGCTCAAGACGTGCTCCTGGCCATACGCGGAACATATCAGGCAACTGTTTCCCTGCCGCTTGCGTACGTAGCTTTGTTTCGTATTGATCATGTGGAATCGCTTCGATCGTGACTTTGATATCCTCATGCTCTTGGTTAAATTTCTCAATGGTTTGCTTGTAAGCTGTATTCTCCGGACGATCCTCTGTCCAATCCGTCCACAACGTCAGCTCTACCGCTCCATCAGAAGCTTCACTCTGTTGTTCTGAACCCCCACTACCACATGCTGTTAAAGCAATGAGCAGTACAGCAAAAAGTAGACTATTCATTACATGTTTCATTGTTATCCCCCTTTTATTAAGCGCTTACAGTAAATTGTAATCTATTCTAATGGGAAGACAATCCAGAGAAACTACGAAACTATCCTTGAATCTTACTGGATGTTTTAATTTTGAGGTGTTATGCACGGATACGGATGAGATCGGGAGGAAAAAAGGAGTGTCTAATAAGACGTTTTAGAGTGAGTGCTTCAGAATAAAAACGCAAGGCTTAGGGCTAGGATTGCGCGGATTTGACTATAGTGCGCGGGTAAAACCTTTTTATGTGCGGATTATTACAATACATGCTCGGAAAACGCCGGCTACTGCGCGGTTTCACTGGCCTACTGCGCGAATACAATCGCTTCGCTTACATAGAAAGACTCCCAATCCGTTTTACATGATTGAGAGTAAATGAATTCTTGTAAATTAAGTCATGGAGCGGTAACTGTTCTACGCTTAGCTAAGCCTCGCTAGTGTCTGTTTAAAATTAATGTATTTCTTGGTAGTCAAACCAGTCAAAGTCTGCAGCGTTCTGACTCTCCTGTCCATTTGAAGAACAATACATCCCTATATAGGCTCCGATGAAACCTCCTGCTTTATCCGAGCTTAACGTCGTCCCATCCATGTCTTTTGCCAACGTGATCCAATTAGAAGGTCTTTCTGCAAAATAGAAATCATACGCCTGACCAATCGCCTCTACTTTGATATAGATGTTGTTCGACTGAATGTCTTGTGTTGCTTGTACTTCTTCTACACCATCTTCTCTTTTGATCAATCGAATACTTGGCTGTCCATTTGCTAGGAAGACCTCCATACGAAACTGATACTTATGATTTTGCAACAAGACCATCCCTGCTGTTTCATATGCCGTTTCAGGTTTGAATTCCATGACACATTGAGCCGAGAAATTGATGTGCTGCTGTCTCCTGCCAACAAATGCAGGATTTTCTTCTTCCATAATGGTCTCTTTTTTCGCCTTTAGTCTTAAAAAACCAGGTCTTTCATTTAAGGACCAGAAATCTCCTCGAGGCGTTCGCAAAAAGTTCCATCGGTCATCCAATTTTTCTGCTTCAAATGAATCCGAGGCAGGTGATGTGGGCCAGCGTTGTTCTTTTAGCGCTGGAAACGTCATTACTTCCTCAACGACGCCTTTACCTGGGTTCACAATTGGCCAATCATTTTCCCAAATAAACGGAACGAGAAACGTTTCTCTGCCTAGATTACGATGATATCCACCATACGGCCGAGATCCGAGGCAGACCATCCACCAGTCACCCTCCTGTGTCTCAACAATATCGGCATGGCCAATATTCACAATCGGGTGATGTCTCCCAAGATGCCGGTGAGTCAGGATTGGATTGGTTTCCGTCATTTCATAAGGCCCGGTGATCTGCTTACTTCGTGAAATGGTCACTGCATGCGTGTACCCTGTCCCACCTTCAGCGATAATTAGATAATACCAGCCATTTATTTTATACAAATGAGGAGACTCTTGAGCATGCGCATTTTTTAATGCCCCATCCCAGAGACTGTATTTTGGTCCCACGAGCTGTTTTTTCTGAAGATCCAGCTCTTGTAACCAAATTTCATTATGTTTATTGTATTTTTGTCCAGTTGGAGGCTGACGATTACCGGTATAGTACACCTTTCCATCATCATCAAAAAATAGCGATGGATCGATGCCTGGCGCATCCTCTAACCAATGCGGGTCAGACCATGCCCCCTCTGGATCTGTCGCTGTCACGTAAAAGTTCTTCCTGGCACCTTTATCAGCAACCACAAACGTCGTAATCATGTAAAACACACCCTCATGATATCGAATGGTAGGAGCGTAGATGCCTCGAGAGGTTGGTGTTTGATCGAGATTCAATTGCTCAGGCCTGTCCAACACATGACCGATCTGGCGCCAATTCACGAGGTCCTTACTATGAAAAATTGGAACACCAGGGAAATATTCAAAGCTCGAAGTGACTAAGTAATAATCTTCTCCAACTCTGCAGATCGATGGGTCGGGATACATTCCGGGAATAATAGGGTTTTTAAAGGTTTTCACAAGACATTCCTCCAATCGTGGCTCTTTTATTTTCAACCCTTTTTCGTCACTCATGTGAACGTAAAGAAAATTGAAAAAAATCGTGAAACACGCAGACGATTTCATACAACGTCTTTTATTCAAATCAATTTTATCTCATAAATCCAATTGATCATTGTTTTTTATTAATTCTAACAATTTTACTTCCTCCATTCGTTCCCTTCCATTAGGCTTTTCATGTTTGAGCATTAAAAAACCAGCGATCGTTGGTTCATCGCCGGTGCTGTTCCTATGGCAACGTCATGATTGTAAACGTGACCCCAAACCGATCTGTTACGGTGCCGAAAGCAGGACTAAATGCTGTCTTTTCTAATGCATGTCGAACGGTTCCGCCGTCCTCAAGCTGTGCAAACACTTGGTTGGTTTTCTCCACATCAGGGCTTGTAATGGAGAGGTTTAATAAACTGCCTGGCTCTGTTGGAATCGTCGGGGAATCGGAAAATTGAAGTACGGAATCGTCGACTTTTAGTAGCGCATGAGCAATATGTTCCTTTATCGCATCTTGACATGGAATGCCTGCATCTGCATACGTCTGTTTTTCTACTAGCTCTGCACCTAGCACATTACGATAGAATTCAATAGCTTCATTCGCGTTTCCTGGCATCAAAAAATAAGGGGTAATCTGAAGCGTCATCTTCAACCTCTCCTTTAAGCAAACATAGATCAAGTATACCCTCAAAAAGGCGACGATCTTTCTTTTCATTTGCTAAAGATCATCACCACCTATGACAAATACATCCAATAAAGGTATAATTAACACAAACAAATCCGACGTGGAGGGGATAGAATGAGACAGGGATTGATGCGGTGTGTTGTCCTTTGCGTGGTATTATCATTAAGTATTCCTTACGACGCCAAAGCGGCTGAAACCCATTGGGGGACACCGGCAATTCAAAAACTCATGTCTGAAGGTATTATTGAAGAATCGGTTGAACCGGAACAGATTCTGACGCACGAGGCTTTTCGAACGATGCTGATCAATTCTCTCGAAAAAAATCACTCTACCGAATGGCCGATCAAACTTGATCTCATGTTGTCTGAACAGGAAGACCAGATTGAATGGGAGGAACCCATTCAGCGCTCGACGATGGCTGCTTGGATTGGCGGCGCGTTGGATCTTACTCCTTTAAACGGCTCTTTTCTTTACGAAGACACGAAAGAGCTGTCGTCTTTTTCGAATGGTTGGATTAGTGCTGTAACGGAGACGCACGTTTTGCAAGGCGTAGGTGATAACACTTTTGCGCCGAATCGTCCTGTAACGGTAGCTGAAACGTCAACGGCCCTTATCAAAGTGATTGAGCTACAAGACCTCACAAAGCAAATCGCACAAACGATTGTATCTCATGAAGAGGCGATTTTAGATGTCTTCGTCGAGACGCCGCTTGCAGATGACCGCCCCGCTTTTGCAGAACTTGAACACGAAGTACTGGAACACTATACGAAAAACCAGTTAGATCATTGGAGAACCATTTACAACAATTCTCCTGGAGTACTTTTGGAAGCCGCAAGATTACTTCCGTATACTGCACAAGGCATCCCTTGGACAGCAACCATTACAGAATATACGCCTACCTCCCTAACCTTTCAGGCCAAGGTGGCTGAAACTGCAGCTTCTGGAGCCCCGTTTGGGATGTATAACTACGTCATGCGATTTGATGATGGGATCTGGAAAATTGATGAAATCACTAACCGAACAGCATTCATTAGCCTTACAGCATATGAAGCTGAACGGTTAGTGCATGAAAGCATATACATGGAGGATCTTCAAGGAGAGTTAACCTCTGAGGGCAGTGAATTAAATGAAGATGGCGAAACACTTTATGTTTATGGTGATTACGTGAATGGTGAGAAAGTAGCTGAACTATGGGTCAATGCAGATACAGGATTTCTCGGTTATTCTGACTACGAATTTTAATACAAGCAAAAGCAGCGGCCTTTTCAGCGGACCGCTGCTTTTTCATTGGCATTCGCGCCATTTGCATTATGCTTTCTTACCCGACCTCAGCAAACTGGCTATGATACAGATCGGCATAAAAACCGCCGAGGGCAAGGAGTTCGTCATGTGACCCTTGCTCAATGATATTGCCTTTGTCCATTACGAGAATACGGTCGGCGTCACGGATGGTGGACAGGCGATGGGCAATGACAAAACTCGTTCGACCAACCATCATATCTTTCATTGCTTTTTGGATGTTCATTTCAGTGCGCGTGTCGACGTTGCTTGTCGCTTCATCCAAAATCAAAATCATTGGATTCGAGAGGATGGCACGAGCGATAGTTAGTAGCTGTCGTTGGCCTTGAGAAATATTGGAGGCATCCTCCCCAAGGACAGTGTCATAACCATCTGGTAAGGTACGGATAAAGTCATCCGCATACGCATGCTTTGCTGCCTGGACAATGTCGTCCTCCGTGGCGCCTTCGCGACCGTACGCAATGTTTTCACGAATGGTTCCTTTAAACAACCATGTGTCTTGCAGCACCATGGCAAAACAACTTCGCAGCTGCTCTCGACTTAGCTCTCTCACGTCCTTGCCATCTAGTAAAAGGTGGCCATCATCAACGTCATAAAAGCGCATGAGCAAATTAATCAGCGTCGTTTTTCCTGCCCCGGTTGGCCCGACCACTGCAATGGTATGGCCTGGCTGGACATCAAGGTCGACACCACGGATGACAGGGTGCTCTGCGTCATACCCAAAAGTGACATCGTCAAAGGTGATTCTTCCTTTTAGTCCTTCCATCGCATCAGCTTTTGGCGTTTCACGTACTTCTTCTTCTTCGTCAAGCAAGGTGAAGATCCGTTCGGCAGAGGCCAAAGCGGTTTGAATCATATTTGCAATCCCTGCCGCTTGAGCCATTGGGTGTGTGATCTGCTGAGTATACTGGATAAACGCCTGCACGCCACCGATCTGAAGGCCTCCGGTAATGACAAGAATACCGCCTGCAATACTGACGAGCACGTAGCCGATGTTCCCGATAAACGTCATCATTGGCATCATAATTCCTGAAATAAACTGCGCCTTCCAGCCAGCTGTGTAGAGCTTTTCATTCATTTCATCAAAACGTTGGATGGCTTCATTTTCGTGCCCATACGCTTTGACGACTTGATGTCCGCCAAACATTTCTTCTATATGACCATTCACGGTTCCGAGCTCTGTTTGTTGTCCTTTAAAATAGCGTTGTGAGCGACCGGCAATCAGTTTAATCACTAGCGCACTCAATGGAATCGTGATGCAAACGACAAGAGTTAACAACGGGCTAATCGTGAGCATCATAATGATAATGCCGACGATGGTAAATGCGGATGTAATAATCTGCGTTAACGCCTGCTGCATGGATGTATTGATATTATCAATGTCATTGACCGCACGGCTTAGCAGATCCCCATGGGAATGACGATCAAAATACTGCAACGGCAAACGCGAGAGCTTTTCATTGACCTTTTTTCGCAGGCTGGCAATGGTTTGTTGCGAAATAGTCGCCATGAGATATTGCTGAAGAAACATAAATAGTGAAGCGACAATATACAAGCCAACTAGCAAGAGCAGGAGCTCACCGATATAAGCAAACTGAACACCTGTACCATTTGTAAAACTAGTAAACAGCGACGTTGTGGCGAGGCCGAGAAGCCATGGACTAATGACATTAAATAATGTCCCTAACAGAGACGCAACGGCAACGAAGATAAGCATTTTTGTGTGGGGGCGCAAATAGCCTGCGAGCCGACGCAATGTTCGTTTAAACTCTTTCGGCTTTTCAACGGGAACCATGCCCCCCGGGCCGCGACTATGGCCTTGGTTCGTATGTTTTTTCTCCGTCATGCACTCTCCCCCTCTGATTGCTGCGAGTTTACGATTTCCTGATAAATTTGATTGCTGGCAAGCAACTCCTGGTGAGTTCCGATCCCAGCCACTTTTCCTTCATTGAGTACGATAATCTGGTCTGCATTCTCCACTGTACTCACTCTCTGCGCAACGAGAAGGATCGTCGCATCTACCGTCGTTTCTTGCAACGCTTTTCGCAGGCGAGCATCTGTTTTGTAATCAAGCGCTGAAAAGCTGTCGTCAAACAAATAAATCGCTGGCTTTCTTGCCAGAGCGCGGGCAATGGAAAGACGTTGTTTTTGGCCGCCTGATAAATTCGCCCCTGCTTGGGAGATATCTGCCTGAAGACCGTTCTCCTTGTCTTTCACAAAATCGCTTGCTTGCGCTGTTTCTAATGCGTCCATTATGGCCTCATCAGATAAATCACTATTCCCAAAACGTACATTCTCCGCAATCGTTCCTGAGAATAAAGAGGCCTTTTGTGGCACATAGCCAAGATTTTTGCGAACATCCTTTTGTGCCATGTCTCTTACATCGACACCATCAATGAGCACCTGGCCGTTTTCCACATCATAAAAACGTGGAATCAGATGAAGCAAAGAGGTTTTCCCTGCCCCCGTACTTCCGATAATGGCGGTTGTTTCTCCAGGTTTGGCAACGAAGGACACGTCATCAAGCGCAGGTCGTTCAGCACCTGGGTAACGGAATGTGACATGATTAAATTCAATCTGTCCGTTTCCTGTTTGTTGCTTTGCATTGGCAGGGTCATGAATGCTCGCTTGCATGTCGAGCACCTCAAGAATTCGTTTCGCTGATACTTGTGCTCGTGGGATCATTACAAAGGCCATTGATAGCATAATCAATGAAAACATAATCATCATGCCGTATTGCATAAAGGCCATTAATGTCCCTACTTCCAAAGCGCCTGCATCGATTCGGATGGCACCAAACCAGATGAGAGCGATCATTGTAATGTTCATTACAAGCATCATCACCGGAAACATGTATGCCAAAATATGACCGACGCGAATCCCAGTGTCACGAAAGGCCTCATTGGCTTTATTAAATCGTTGTTTTTCAAATGTCACGCGGTTAAAAGCACGAACCACTCTTGTTCCAATTAACGTCTCACGCAGCAATAAGTTAAGCCGATCTGTTTTCTTCTGCATCTCGCCAAACAACGGGATGGCTTTGCGGGCAATAAGAATAATCAACCCAGCTAGCACAGGCAGAGCTGTAAAAAAGACAATCGACAGCGTGGCGTCCATGGACACGGCAAAAATAATACCTCCGATAAGCATAAAAGGAGCCCTCGTCATCATCCGCAAAATCATATTCAGAACATCCTGCACTTGCTTCACGTCATTCGTGGATCTCGTAATTAAGGAGGAAGTTCCGATTTTATCGAATTCTTCTAGTGAAAAATGCTCGACGTGAACAAACAGTTCTCTTCTGACATCACGGCTGAACGCTAGAGAAACACGTGAAGCCAAAAAGCTGACGCCTACGGTTAAAAGAACAGCCAGTACAGCACAGGCAATCATCCAACCCCCTGTTTGAATAATATAAGGAATATCTCCATTGACGATGCCATTATTGACGACATCAGCCATTAATGTAGGCAAATACAGCTCTAATAGAATGCCGGCAAGTGTGCCGATTAGGATGAGAATAACCTGCCCTTTATAAGGTTTTAGGAAAGGCAGCAATTGTTTCATTTTGCGTCCTCCTCTCGTTGTTTTTTTTGTGTGTCCAAGTAATCAAAGACATGATGAAGAAGCTCTGTCAGCTTTCGGCTTTCCTCATCCCCCAGATAAGCAACAAGGCCATCAAAAAAGTGATGCATATATGTTTCGATTTTTCGTGCCGCTTGCTCCCCTTTGTCCGTTAGCATCAGCATGACAACACGACGGTCATCCGACGACCGTCGCCGATCGATGACGCCCTGTTTTTCCATAGAATTAATCAGCTGTGTCACAAACGGAGAGGTCACCTCTAGTTTTGTGCTTACGTCGGACACCTTCATCCCTTCAGGATGCATTTTCAATAAATGTAGTATGCGAAATTCGTTTGCTGTATGATCCTCATATTGCTCCTGGATCTCAGTGCCCTTGCGTCTGAGTTTATGTATCGCCTGATATAATGCTTCGCTTTCCTGCTTCAAGCTTTACCACCCCTATTTAGATAAGTAAGTAACTTAATTATATAGGGAGTCACCTAAATTTCAAGCAAAATAGTTCCTCCAGTTTTTTGAAATCGAATGCCACCGGTTCACAGAAATGCGAATTGACTTACGCCAAATGAAGTTTACAATAGAAGAAAAGAACAACCCGCTTGGGAAATGGAGGACTTTACTTGGACGCACAATCAGAGAGCAGATTAAAGCAATTGCAGCACACCTATGCCACATACAAGCAAGAAAACTTGAAGCTCGACATGTCACGAGGAAAACCTAGCCCCGAGCAACTCGATTTATCAAACGCGATGCTGGACTACCCTTCTTCAAAAGACGCGATGGTCACAGAAAGTGGCGTGGATATTCGAAATTACGGTGGCCTCGACGGTCTGCCTGAAATGAAAAAATTATTTGCCGATCTCCTTAGTGTCACGACTGACGAAGTGATTGTTGGCGGAAACTCCAGCCTTACCCTCATGCATGACACAATTGCACGCGCGCTTTTGCACGGAGTGAGAGGCAGTAATGCGCCATGGGGCCAGCAAAAGGTGAAATTTATCTGTCCAACGCCAGGATACGACCGTCATTTTTCGATCTGTGAGCATTTTGGCATTGAAATGATTCCTGTGGACATGACAGATGATGGGCCTGATATGGCTGCCGTTGAATCACTTGTTGCAGAGGATGAGACAATTAAAGGCATTTGGTGTGTGCCGAAATACAGCAATCCAACAGGTTCAGTGTTTTCGGACGAGGTGATCGAACGCCTTGCAAAAATGGAAACGAAGGCACCAGACTTTCGCATCCTATGGGATAATGCGTACATTGTCCATTATTTGACTGACCGTCCGGCAACATTTAATAATATTTTTACCGCTTGTGAGGCAAATGGTCATAGCGACCGCATTTTTGCCTTTGTGTCTACATCTAAAATTTCATTTGCGGGGGCCGGCATCGCTGCTTTGGCTGCCAGCAAAGAAAATATAGACGCCATTAAAAAGCATTTGGCTATGCAAACGATTGGGCCAGACAAGATTAACCAAGTGCGACACCTGCACTTTTTTAAAGATGCAGAAGGTGTCGTTCAACATATGCAAAAGCATGCTGACATTCTAAAACCTAAGTTTGACAAAGTTTTTGAAGTATTTGAAGAACAATTAGGCGGCAAAGACCTTGCGACCTGGTCAGCACCAGATGGCGGCTACTTTATCAGTGTCGATACGTTGAACGATTGTGCCAAAGAGGTTGTACGCCTCGCCAAAGAAGCGGGTGTCGTATTAACGAATGCTGGCGCCACGTTCCCTTATGGCAAGGACCCCCTTGACCGAAACATCCGCATTGCCCCGTCCTTCCCAACGGTCGAAGAGCTCGACAAGGCGATGCGCGTCTTTTGCACATGCGTGGAACTTGTCAGCTTGCAAAAGCAATAAGACGTTTCTAGAAAAAGCTGCTCACTTGTGGGCAGCTTTTTCCTTTGGGATGCGACTTTGTTTGGCTCGCTTCGTGACATTTCGGGCTCACTTCTCCTCGATTTCGGCTCGCTTTCCTCCGTTATCGGCTCGCTTTGACCGAATTTCGGCTCGCTTTCCTCATTCGGGCTCGCTTCCCCTCGATTTCGGCTCACTTTCCTCCGTTATCGGCTCACTTTCTGACTTTTTCGGCTCACTTTGACCGAATTTCGGCTCGCTTTCCTCATTTAGGCTCACTTCTCCTCGATTTCGGCTCACTTTCCTCATTTGGGCTCACTTCTCCTCGATTTCGGCTCACTTCCTTCTGATCATAATAACGCCTTGTCTCATAAATTAAACTTTAATAATAAATACGCTATTGACAGGACAAAACCACTGGTGATACTATAAACCTCATAATTCCTATAAAAAAACTAAAAATTAATCACAAGACGGTCTGACCGGAACACCGGAAGCCTCCCTTTTTGTCGTAGCATCGCTATGGGCAAAGAGGGGGGCTTTATTTTTTCCCATCCGAGAAACGTTTTGTCCAAGGAGGAGCAGCATGGTACAGCATAAAAAATCGAAAAAAAGTTTCTTAGGAAGAGCAACCTGCCTTATGTCTCTCGTTCTTCTTCTCCTCATTGCCGGATGTGGTCAAGCCACAAGTGGTGAGGAGGCATTATCTGAAATCCGAATTGGTTTTCAAAAATATGGAACAATTAATATTCTGAAGGCGAAAGGAACGCTGGACGAGCGACTAGAAGAGAAAGGCATTTCCATAGAATGGACAGAATTCCCTGGTGGACCACAGTTATTAGAAGCGGTCAACGTTGGTAGTCTCGATGTGGGTCATACTGGGGAGTCGCCACCAATTTTTGCCCAAGCCGCTGGCACGCCACTTGTTTATCTCGCCCACGAACCTGCAAGCCCGAAAGCAGAGGCGGTGATTGTGCCGAAGGATTCAGAGATTCAGACAGTCGCAGATTTAAAAGGAAAGAATATTGCTCTAAACAAAGGCTCCAATGTGCACTATCTTTTAGTCAAGCTGCTTGAGCGGGAAGGCATCGCCTATGAAGACATTGAGACTAGCTATCTAAAACCAGCCGATGCCCGTGCTGCTTTTGAAAAAGGGAGCGTGGACGCTTGGGTCATTTGGGATCCTTTCTTTGCGGCAGCCCAGGAAGCAACTGGCGCTAGAATCATCGCCGATGGCACAGATTTAGTCAGCAACCATGAGTTTTATATTGCCTCACGTGAATTTGCCGAAAGCCATCCTGACATCGTTGATATCATTCTAGAAGAATCCGACAAAGTCGATCAATGGGCCAAGGAAAACCCAAAAGAAATGGCAGCTTTATTGTCTCCACAACTCGGCATTGATGTTGCCCCGCTAGAGTTGGCGGCAGAACGACGTGAGTACGGTGTGACGCTTATGAGCGACGAGGTCGCGCAAGCACAACAGGACATTGCGGATACGTTTTATGAGTTAGAGATTATTCCTGAGAAGCTTTCCATTGAAGAAACATTACTAAACGAGGAGTGACATCATGAAGATTTTATGGTTTATCCCGACACACGGCGATGGCCGCTACCTTGGAACAACAGATGGTGCACGCCCCGTCGATGCGAAATATATGCGACAAATTGCACAGGCAGTAGACGCTCTTGGCTATGAGGGTGTTCTCCTGCCAACAGGGAGCTCTTGTGAAGATCCTTGGATTGCTGCATCTACGCTTCTCCCGGTCACAGAACGTCTTAAGTTCCTCGTTGCAGTGCGACCTGGTCTTATGTCTCCTACAGTCGCCGCGAGGATGGCCTCAACATTTGACCGTTTATCCGGCGGCCGTTTACTCATCAATGTCGTCGCAGGTGGTGATCCTGTCGAGCTAGCTGGAGATGGTCTGTTCCTCGATCACGACACACGGTATGAGCTAACCAATGAGTTTTTGCACATTTGGCGGAAAGAACTGGCTGGTGAAACCGTGCACTTTGATGGCAAGCATTTGAAGATTGACGGGGGGAAAGTCGTGTATCCTCCATTGCAGGAGCCTCATCCTCCCCTTTGGTTTGGAGGCTCCTCTGATGCTGCGGTTGATGTGGCTGCCAAGCATTCGGAAGTGTACCTTACTTGGGGAGAGCCCCCTCATGCGGTAAAGGAAAAAATCGCTAAAGTTCGTGCAGCTGCATCGAAGGAAGGGCGCACTGTCCGCTTCGGCATGCGGTTGCATATCATTGTTCGTGAAACAGAAGAACAAGCTTGGAAAGATGCTGAAGCATTGATTCGACATGTTGATCAAGCGGCCATTGAGGATGCCCAACGGATTTTTGCTCGTTTTGATTCTGTCGGGCAACAGCGAATGTCGCAGCTAAATCAAACGAGTCGAAACGATCTCGAAATCTATCCGAATTTATGGGCAGGGGTTGGTCTTGTGCGTGGTGGTGCTGGCACAGCGCTAGTCGGCGACCCTGATACCGTCGCAGAGCGAATTAAAGAATACGAAGAACTTGGCATTGAGACACTCATTCTTTCAGGCTATCCACACCTAGAAGAAGCTTACCGTGTGGCAGAGCTGTTATTCCCGAAGCTCAATCTTGATACTCCTTCCATACCTAAGGGACCAAGTTCAATTAGTCCTTTCGGCGAATTGATCGCCAACGTCAAGCCTCCGACATCCAAATCAGGCTCATGAGCAGAAAGGAGGAATGACGTTGACTCGATCAAAAGAAGCACTACTTCCGTGGTTTATCCCTCTCCTTCTGATCATTTTCTGGCAAATCTTTGGCATGCTTGGGCTTATTTCAGAACGTGTGCTGCCGACGCCGATTGCGGTCGTGCAAGCAGGCATTGAGAAACTCGTTTCCGGCGAGCTCCTCTCGGCCGTATCTATTAGCGCCATGCGCGCCTTTGTTGGTTTTGCCATTGGCGGGGGGATCGGTTTTTTGTTTGGTTTGCTTAACGGCGTTTCACCAGCGGCCGAAAAAATGACGGATTCGACGTTTCAAATGGCACGAAACATTCCGCATCTCGCACTCATCCCTCTCGTCATTGCTTGGTTTGGCATTGATGAGGAGGCAAAGATTTTTCTCGTCGCCTTTGGTGTCGCCTTCCCGATTTATTTAAATACACTGCATGGCATCCGTTCGGTCAATCCTGGACTGATTGAGATGGGGAAGATTTATGGATTAAAAAAGCTCGAGCTTTACCGTACGGTCATTTTACCTGGCGCACTACCTTCCATTCTTGTCGGGCTTCGCTTTGCCCTCGGCATCATGTGGCTCACACTCATTGTCGCAGAAACCATCTCAGCGGATTCCGGCATCGGCTACATGGCGATGGACGCGCGCGAATTTTATCAGCTTGACGTTGTAGTCTTCTGTATTCTCGTTTACGCCTTTCTAGGAAAACTGTCCGATTCGATGGCGAAATGGTTAGAAAAGAGGTGGTTGCGATGGCATCCTCACCACGGCACGCGATAAGTAGTGACCGTAATCACGTTGGTGTCACTGTCACGCTTGAACATGTCGAAAAGCGTTTTGGACAGACCACCGTACTGAATAATGTATCCCTGACCATACATCCCGGTGAGTTTGTTGCCGTTGTCGGACGGAGCGGTTGTGGGAAAAGTACGCTGTTGCGCGTTATGTCCGGACTTGAAGCAGTAAGCGATGGCGAATTGACCGTTAACGACGCACCTGTGCTTGGCATACGGCCAGATAGTCGCGTTATGTTTCAGGAAAGTCGACTGCTGCCGTGGAAGAGTGTACTGGACAATGTCAAGCTAAGTCTGCCAAAGCTACCTGCCAAAGAAGCGAGTGAGCAGGCTACGAATGCCTTGGCACAAGTGGGCTTGGCCGATAAAGTGAAGGAATGGCCCGCTCACCTTTCTGGCGGTCAACAACAACGTGTCGCCCTTGCGCGAGCACTCGTCGGCGACCCAAAGCTGTTATTGTTTGATGAACCGCTCGGCGCCCTCGATGCACTCACACGAATTGAAATGCAAAGGCTCGTGGAACGGTTGTGGCAACAGCGGCAATTTACCGCTGTCCTCGTCACACATGATGTGTCTGAAGCAGTGATGCTTGCGGATCGTGTCATCCTAATTGAAGAAGGCAGGATTGCCCTAGACCAAACTATTGCACTCGCACGACCACGAGAACATGATAACGATTTTTCCTACTATGAAAAGTCAATACTACAACGTATTCTGTCGGAAGAACCACGCTCGTCAAAAAACCACTTTCAGATATAACGACGTTACTCTTGAAGGTCAGACGATATCAAGAATAGCAACTACTAAAGTGAGCCGGACTGCTATGGTCCGGCTCTCCCCCTTTTGCCTCACCTCTTCTCCATGAGACACCACCGGTACTTTGTCAATTCCGTTAGTTCATTGAATGACAACTCTTGACGTGAATGAACTCGTAATGTAAAGTGAACTTTACGTATAGTTCACTTTACTTTCAAGCAGGTGAAAAGTTGAAGAATCATATTAAATATTTGCGTGCTAAGCACGATTTCACACAAGATGATTTGGCGAACCGACTGGACGTGTCAAGACAAACAATTATTTCACTTGAGAAAGGACGCTACAATCCTTCCATCACATTGGCCTTTAAACTAGCGCGTCTTTTTCATTGCCAGATTGAAGAGATCTTCGTTTACGAGGAGGACTAACCTATGATCGGAACGAAAAACAGCAAGCAAATACGGGTGGCCTATTTGATTGTAGGTACTGCTTTAATTGGAGTAAGCATTTACATCAATTACCCGGATCTATCCCGTGGTGAGTTCCCAGATGCTTTGATGCAATTAGCTCTGGGAATAAATATGCTTATGCTCGCATACCTTTCACCACATCTATTTCCAAGGGATGAACGTTCAAAAGCAATTATCGGAAAATCAATGATCATCAATCATTTTGTTCTATTTGCCTCCATTGCGTTTCTGTATTTACTAACCGGTCCCCTTGGACCGGTAACGCTCAGTTCAACTCAGGTGCTCGTTGTCCTATTTTGTGTCATGGCGCTAACGATTCCAGGAGCCATGATTGTTTACACAAAACTCATTTAATGATTGACTCTCCTGTCTTTACGAACGTCGAATAGTGGAGGGCTGGATTCCTTTTGGAATGGGGCATTGATACGGCGTATGTGCAAGCTTCTTTTGATGCGCTGCTTTTGCCCTTTCTATGAGTTCTGGCTGTTCGAAGAGGCGAAGGGCTGTACTAGCCATAATGAGTGCAGCCTGCCTCATTCCTTTGTACGCAAGTGGCGCAACCCCTTGTGTGACCATTTGCCATGAATGAAATGGGGTAGCGGCTGTATAACACGTCACCCAACATTGAACGGTTGGCGTCAGCCAGCTCACATCACCCACATCTGTAGAGCCGTACAATCGTGCTTTTTTCCTTGGCGACGTCGGGACAATGTCTGACACTAGCGAACTCGTTTTTAGATCATCCAGCAGATGCAGATGCTCGTCTAAAAGCAGACCTTCAATTTCCTTTAGAAATCCTGCTCTTTCATTTGTGGTTATGGTTTTCTGCATGTCAGCCGCATACGCCTGTTCTTCCTCTGTAAAGGTCACTTGAGGCACTTGTTGAAAGGCTTCGTTCATCACTTCCTCCATGACCTCATTGCGTATAAAATTGCTGCAGCCCTTTTCAAAACGGACGTCGACTGTCGTTTCTGTCATGAGTGCTGCGCCTTCTGCAATTTTCTGAACTCTACGATATAATTCTTCGACTTGATGAAGCTCAGGGGCCCGAATGAGATACAGTACTTCGGCATCTGGCTGTACGACATTTGGTGATGCGCCACCAGCATTGGTTACGGCATAGTGAACTCTAGCTTCATCCACCATATGCTCACGCAAATAGTTTGCGCCAATGTTCATAAGCTCAACGGCATCTAAGGCACTGCGTCCTAAATGAGGGCTACCAGCAGCATGTGACGCCTTGCCTTTAAAATGAAAGGCAACCTGATAATTAGCCAAAGACTCCATTGCCATAACGGCGTTGTAGGTACCCGGATGCCAAGTAATCGCGGCGTCCACGTCATCAAAAACCCCTTCTCTCGCCATAAAGGCCTTTCCGGAGCCTCCTTCTTCCCCAGGACACCCATAATAACGGACTGTTCCTGGAAGCTGATGGCTCTCAAGATAATGACGAACCGCTACCGCCGCAGATAACGCCCCCGTCCCAAGCAAGTGATGCCCACAGCCGTGACCGCTCTCCCCTTCGACAAGGGCTTCCTGGTGAGACACGTTCCCCTTTTGACTTAATGATGACAATGCGTCAAATTCTCCAAGAAACGAAATGACTGGAGCCCCACTCCCATAAGACGCGACGAATGCTGTGGATAGCTCCGCAACACCGTAGTCCACGTGAAAGCCTTCTTGCTCCAACAGCTGACTTAAGAGCTTAGACGATTTCGTTTCTTCAAAACGCAACTCAGCGAATTCCCATATGGTTTTCGCAGCATGTTCAAGCGTCTCCTTCTTTGCATCTACCAGTGTAATCAACTCATGAAGATCTGGCATTTTATTTTCCTCTCTTTTATGTTTTGCAAACAGTATAAACCAGCTTTATCCTTAAGCAAATGAAAATGAATTGCTTTTATCGCCTGCAACGTTAACATTCTGAACAATGGTCGGCAGGTAAATTATTGAAACGATATTGTCGGCATGACACATCGGCAGAAAGGCATTTTGCAAAGCACCGATTAGGAGAATGAGCATTTTTTCATCGCAGAACCTCTCAAAAAGGAGTGCTATGTACAGGACTTTACTAAATAATATGGAATATATCTTTAGAAGTGAGCGTTGTCGTTGGCAAAATTTATTTAAGTACATCTTTCGGACCGATGAATATCAGAAATAAAATCTATATTTATGAAATTTATCCAAATGTTTGAATATTATCCATCGAGGGTAATACGACTATATGAACTTTCTAAAGAAGGGTATGATCGCGGATGGTGGCCATTAATTCCTCAGTATCGTCGACCTACTATGAAGAAATGTTTCAAAAAGACGGGTCTCCTCGGCTTCATTATGAACGATGGTATAATGTGCTCCTCAATTCAAATCAAGACCACATCCGTAAGAAGCAAGAAGCAGCTAGACAGCACTTCCTCAATCATGGCATCACCTTTACCGTCTATCAAGATGACTTAGGTACGGAACGAACGATGCCTTTTGATTTTATACCGTTTATCCTCCCTCCCCAAGAATGGCGCCTTATCCACGCTGGCGTCAAACAGCGCGTACGAGCGTTAAACCATTTCCTTGAAGACATTTACAAACAACAGAATATTGTCAAGGACGGCATTGTGCCCGGTGCCTTTCTCGCTCCTTACATAAAAACCTTTTCTGCCATTAGAGACATTGATATTCCTTTGAACAATCATATTTTTCTTGCTGGTATTGATGTGATTCGTGATGATTCTGGCGAGTATTATGTTCTGGAGGACAATTTACGTAACCCGTCTGGCTTGTCCTATGTGTATCAAAATCGTGCTGTTACGAAAAAAGTGTACGGAGAATTTTTGCGGCAGCAGCCCGTCAAGGACTTAGAAATGCATTTGCATCTCTTGCGTGAGTCGCTTTATGCCCACGCACCAAAACATGCTTCGAACGACCCTTGTGCTGTCCTACTTACACCTGGCGCCTACAATTCTGCGTATTATGACCATGTATTTATCGCACAGCAACTTGGCATAGATTTAGTCGAGAATCAGGATCTGCTTTGCCGTGACGATAAAGTGTATATGAAAACGATCTTCGGGCTTCAACGAGTGGATATTATTTATCGTCGTATCGATGATGATTATCTCGATCCGACTGTGTTTCGTAAGGAGTCGCTTCTCGGTGTTCCTGGTGTTATTGAGGCCTATAAAAAAGGGAATGTAAGCATTCTTAACCCGATCGGTAACGGGGCAGCCGATGATAAAGCGCTCTACGCCTATGTCCCTGAAATGATTCGCTACTATCTAAACGAGGAGCCTCTTTTGAAAAATGTCCCTACGTTTCTCCTCAGTGATGAAGAGCAAAAAGAGATGGTGCTGCAACGATTGGATCGTTACGTTGTTAAGAACGTGGCGGCATCTGGAGGATATGACATGCTCATTGGTCCACATGCGGAGGAGTCTCAATTGAACGCATTCCGCGAAAAAATTCAGCAGTTCCCTGAGCAGTATATTGCCCAACCAACGATGAGCCTGTCACGGTTGCATGCGTATCAAAACGACCGTTTTTACCCGTGTCACGTTGATTTGCGCATTTTTGCTTTTGCGGGAAACGACATCAACATCATTCCTGGTGGCCTTTCTAGAGTCGCCCTTCGCGAAGGGTCGCTCATCGTCAATTCATCCCAAGGTGGCGGTGGGAAAGATACGTGGGTCATCCATGAGTAAAGGTTTGAACACAGACCTCGGATAAAAATCAGTAGTGTAAGGAGTGTAAAGCTATGTTATCGAGAACGGCTGAGCTTTTGTATTGGACTGCACGAAACGTCGAAAGAGCCTCAAACAATGCAAGGGTTCTTGAAGTGAAAATACATGAAGACCCTTCTCTGCAAACATCCGAAAATTGGGAAAGCTATGTGCAGATCTCTACCTCGCCAGAAGAAGCAGAGGCTTTGAAGGTCAATGGGCAATTTGATGAAGAGGCTGTCTACACGTATTTAACCACTTCTATGGAAAACACCAGTTCAATTTTCCAATGCATTCAAATTGCACGCGAAAATACACGGCGCACCCGTGACCTTCTCCCTGGTGATTATTGGCGCATTATTAACGAAGGGTATTTATCAATTCGCTATTCTGACGAAGGCCTTTCTCAACGTACCAACCTGTTAGGAAAGCTACGAGATATTCGCCTTATCGGTTACGCTTCCCAAGGGATTTTGGAGTCCAATTTAGCGCGTACAGAAGCCTATGACCTGATGGCGTTTGGTACGTGGATTGAACGAGCAGAGCATACCTTGAGGATTCTCCATACCATACAGGAACGCAAGGAACGTGGTGCCCTGTCTAATGACGAAGCTTACCAGTTGATTATGGTACTGGCTGGAGCACGAGAAGCATGTTCCCATCAACTGCTGTCGATGTCTAATATGGATGACCTTCTTCAATTCTTGACCTTTGGAGAAAACTATCCGCGCTCTGTGAAGTGTTGCCTAGACAGAGCAAAAGCAGCACTTGATCAATTGGAGCACCAAAAAATCACTGTGTTTACGGGACGATTACGTGGGCACCTTAGACAGTTAGAAACGTCTGTTCAAACTCAGGAGAACACCCATTTTTTTCACCAAAGCGCTATAAAGGTCATGTAGCGCGTTCACCAGCTCTCAGCTCTCGAGAGCACAGTCCCGGCAAAGAGGTGCAATCTATGGAGTATGAAATTATTCATCAAAATCTTTTCTATTATGAAAAACCAGTCGTTCAAAGTTTCAATACCCTCCGCCTTAAACCGCGTGCTGATGAATGCCAACGTCTCATGTCCTATCAAAATGACGTTCATCCTTTGCCTTTGCGTAAAGAGCATGTTGATGTCTGGGGCAATAACATTGAAACAATTTTTATTGCCGAACCTCATAGCGAACTAGCCATTAAATCGACGTCGCTCGTTTCCGTGCAAAGAAGCCCCTTTATTCAAGGCTTAACCTATTCAACGGAGATGAAAGACATCTTTCAATCGGACACGTTCGCTAAACAATATGTTATGTTTCTGGGGAACACCGCCTATACAACGCTGAATGTATCACAGATCCAAGAAGCATTGAGGGAGATTGGTCCTGTTGACGACCCTATCTCCTTCTCGTTACGAACAATGGCTTATCTGCATGAAACGATTGTCTATACGCCCGGATCGACCAACGTTCAAACAACAGCAGCTGAAGCATTCGCTATGCGACAAGGGGTCTGTCAAGACATTACACACGTGATGCTCAGCATCCTTCGTTCACAATCGATTCCTTCTCGTTATGTTAGCGGCTACTTATACGTTGAGGAGAATTCTTCATTTGTTGGCGATGTTGCCAGTCACGCTTGGGTTGAAGTCATGGTTCCAGGAATCGGCTGGGTTGGTCTTGACCCGACAAACAACGTGGAGGTGCTAATGAACCACGTGCGTATTGGCTCAGCTCGTGATTATAGTGACGTCAGTCCAGTCGAAGGCGTGTATCAAGGAGGCAACCAGACGCTGGAAGTGCATGTTCAGGTCATTGCCCTTGATTCGACTGAGCGAGGACAATAAACTTGCTGATTTGCTTCAGACAGTAGCAAAGCCTACAACAAGATGCACACGCGATGAGGATATAGCAAACAGTAAAGCGAGCCTGTCACCACGGCTCGCTTTTCCTACGAATTGATAATCTGCTCCGTTCCAATGCATTTCTTCTATTGTCCTTGCATAAGCTCCTAACCGACCATCACATCGGCAGAGCTACGGACGCGTTCTGAGCATCCTCTCATGACATTGGAGAACTTTTCCTGTACCATAGATGACAGAACATTAAAAAAAAGAGGAGAGTGATGTCATGAAAAGCTTTGTTGCTCCATTTTTGTCGTGCACATTGGTGTTTTCATCCCTTCCAGGCGTCGTCCATGCGAATGAGAGTACACACTGGGCATACGACGCCATCTCAGCAGCCAAGGAGAACAACACCTCCTTTAGGCAGACCGCTGATCACAGCTATGCGCCAGATTCGAAAGTCACGTACAGAGCGTTTCTTTCCATGCTCATTGATGTGTTGGAGCTAGAGGTGGATGAGCCACATGCTGGAAACAGCTGGAATGAATCCTATGTCACCACTGCATTTCAAGAGGGATTGATCGAGCATCCATTAAACAACTCAATCAACCTAGATACGGTCATCACTCGTGAGGAAGTTGCCGTATTGCTTGCGCGTGGATTAAATCTGCCACTCGCTGACAAGGCTACGTCTTTCTCGGATGCAGAGAACACGACACCACTCGTACAGCGGTGGATAACTTCGCTAAGTGAGGAAGGAATTTTGAACGGGTACGCCGATGGTCGGTTCTCCCCAAAAAAAGCGGTCACGCGCGCCGAGGTGGCAACGATCTTGGCGAACATTAGAAGCTGGAAGCAGCAAGATGACTCCCTCACAGTGGTGATGAATAAAATTGAGCAGGCTGAGCGGACGATCCTTCAGTTACTAAACAAAGAAGTTTTAGACGTGCATCCGCCATTTTCAGAGTTAGAAGATGACATACTTCAATATTACACCTTCGATCGCCTAGCGCATTGGAAGCATTTATACGAAGAAAACCCAGGAGTGTTTTTGGAGCCTCCAAGCACATTGCCGTTTAGTTTTGCTCAGCGTATTCCGTGGTCAACAAGTATTGAGAATTTAAATGGGGATAGTAAACAGCATGTTTCCTTTAAAGTAATCGGCACAGAATCAGGGTATGCGAAGCCCGGCATATATACCTATTCACTGGTGCAAGGGAAAATTGATGGCTTCACCTATGAGCCTTACGCTCAACCGTTTACGGATGATGAGATGAAGCGTCTCGTGCTCGATGATCCGCTTCTCGGTAAAGTGCCTGAAGAAGTCAAACTGATTGAAAAGCAAACCAATGACGCTGGTCGTATCATTTTCCACTATGGCCTATACAAGAATGGCAAGCTCGTCAATCAAATTTGGGGCGATTCATCTCATGGCCAATTTGGACAAAAGGAATTTTTCGGGTTGTGAGATTGCTCTTTTTGGCAAACGTGCAAATGGATCAATGATTCATTCGCTAAAAGCAACGTAACACTAGAGCTGCTCAAAAAGTCACTACCAATGACTTTAGAGCAGCTCTGTTTGCTTATGTGAATTGTCATGCACTCCCCTTAAAATGACACATGCGCCTCGACTACCTCCAATGTTCGATACTCTGCCTCCGTTCATATAGGATTTCTCTTCTTCAACTTATGACAGGTGTCACATTACACTGATGACACTTGTGTCTACCGTCTTCTCTTCTTTCATTTTACGATGAAGATACTACTTTTTCAGAGGAGGAGATCACAATGGAAACGACACAAAAACGCTTAGTGTTGCTCGACATCTTAAGAGGCTTTGCCATTCTCGGGACGCTTGCGACAAATATATGGATTTTTGCCTATCTTGGCGATTTGGCATATGGGACAACGTATGAAAGCCCCCCTTGGTGGACCTCCCTAGAGGATTTCCTTCGATTGCTTGTTCTGTTTCTAGTGAGTGGAAAATTTTTAAGTATGCTCGCTATTTTATTTGGTGTTGGTTTAGAGTTAAAATATTCTCAGGCGCGCCGGAACGAGCGCAAGTGGCCTGGTATTTATCTTTGGCTCTCACTGCTGCTCTTTCTTGAGGGCTTCCTGCACTACACGCTCGTCATGGAATATGACATCCTCATGAACTACGCCATCGTTGCGGTCATTGTGGCATTTATTGTGCGCAATGGGGACAAAGCGATCAAGCGCTGTATGTACATTTTCGGAGGGATTCATGCCGCTATAATGCTCGTGCTCACGGCTAGTAGTGTCGGGTTGTTTTTTACGGGTGGCTCCATATCGATCGGTGATATGAGCGGCGTTGTGCAGTTGTATCAAAATGGGAACTGGTTTGAACAAATCCTATACCGACTTGATCAATTTTTGGTGTTACGAATAGAAATCATCTTTGTTTTGCCAATGAACATCTTTTTGTTCCTCCTTGGTGTCAGACTCATGCGTGCAAATGCGTTCGCAAGTGATGAAAATGGGCGGCGCATTCGTCGCAGAATGATGAAGATTGGCTTTCTAGTTGGGGTTCCAACGAGCTTGTTATTGTTTGTTCATGGAGGTTACTTTGATCTTAGCGTGCGTTATTTCTTTAGTCCGTTCTTAGCGCTTGGCTACATGGGGCTTATTGCGTGGATTGCAGATCGGTTTGCCCCTCGATTCATGCAAGGAGTGGCATTGATCGGCAGAATGGCGTTAAGCTGTTATATTGCGCAAAATGTGCTTGCATCGATCCTGTTTTACGGTTGGGGTTTTGGATTAGGTGGGTCGCTGCATGCAGGAGCGGTTATTGGCATATTTATCGGTTTCTGTCTCCTTCAACTACTGTTTGCAACACTTTGGCTAAACTACTTTTCGCTTGGACCAATAGAGTCGGTTCGTCGGAAATTGGGGGAATTGCCTGAAAGAAAGAGGTGAATGTTATTGCCATGGAAGCTGTATCCTAGAGATCAGATGAACCACCTGCTGTTTTTTGATTTGGTGGTTTGTCTCTTTTTGGCTTTTCAGATCTTTTATTACCCCTCTCCCTACCATCCGTTATTGAAGATTGCTTCCTATCTTCTTTTGCTCATTAGCTTTTATACGATGCTTTGGCAGCGTGATTGGCGACTCGTTCTTGGTGGAATTGGTTTTCTTGGGGTTCTTGCTGCTTATAGTATTGGTCCAAATCCTTTCTTTCTCAATTATGCATTCGTTCCAGCAGACCTTTTTGGCCGAACCCGGAAGAAATGGGTCACCGTTTCTGGTATTGTCTTCATCTTGTTAACGCATATGATCGTCTTTCAATTTAATGAAGGCAACCCTTTTGGCTTTATTGATTCATTTCACCTCCCTGTACTCATTCTACAGATGATTTATCCTGTTCTTATTTTTTCAAGACGACAAGCAAAACAATTAAAACGAGAGCTTACGGATGTCACGGAAGAAAACAGGCGTCTAATTCAGGAACAGGAACGTCAGCGAATTGCCCGTGATCTTCACGATACCCTTGGTCAAACGATGACGATCATTAAGATGAAAAGCGAACTATCCACCCGCTATATTGACAAAAATCCAGAAAAGGCAAAAGCAGAGCTGGCTGATGTTATTCAGGCTTCTCGATCAGGTCTAACACAACTCCGGGAGCTTGTCGCTTCAATGACTTACGTGTCTCTGCCAAAAGAATTTGATTCAGGGCAGGAGTTGCTTCATACAGCAGGCATCCAGCTTTACCTCAAGCATCCATTCCCCATAACGCCAAAGCTCCACCCAGTGACGGAAACGATGCTAGCTCTTTCGTTGCGCGAAAGCCTGACGAATGTCATTAAACACAGTCAAGCAACATCTTGTAGAGTCACCATCGTTGATCATTCAGAAGCGATATCGATGACCATAATGGACAACGGACGCGGGCAAACAGAAGCCTCAATGACCTCTGGAACGGGATTGTTGTCCATTAGGGAGAGAATGACCCTTATCTCTGGTACAGTGCATTATGAAACGAAGCCAACAGGGTTTATGCTGCGCGTCACTGTGCCGAAAATGGAATAATGCAAAGCAAGGAGACGAGCGTTTATGGAGACAATAAAACGGATTGTTGTTGCAGAAGATCAGCAGTTGCTGCGAGGAGCACTCACCGCCCTTCTTCAACTTGAAGATGATATGTGTGTCGTAGGGGAAACCGATAACGGCATTGAGGGGCTCGAAATGATTACAGCATTAACACCGGATATTTGTGTTCTTGACATTGAAATGCCTAGAATGTCTGGCCTTGAAGTAGCTGAACAAATTAGGAAAAATAAACTCCCGACGAAGATCATCATTGTGACAACCTTTATGAAACAAGGATATGTTAAAAAAGCCATGGATACGAATGTTGACGGCTATTTACTAAAGGATGAACCCATTGATGTCCTTGTTCAAGCCATTCGTCAGGTCGCGAAAGGCAGTAAATATGTTAGCCAAGACATGACCGCTTCACTTTTCGCACGTGAAGAAAACCCCCTTACATCTCGGGAGCAGGATGTGTTACGCAATGTGAAACTTGGCTATTCCACTACAGATATCGCCAAGCAACTGTATCTGTCGAAAGGGACCGTTCGAAACTATCTCTCCTCTTCCATGCAAAAGCTCGGCACCACTTCTAGACATCAAGCCTGCCTCGTTGCTGAAGAAAAAGGCTGGATGGACTAAAACGAACTGTGACTTTAAAGGCCTTTTTTCACATTCTTCGCCTTCACAATTAAAAAATGAGGTTGATGCAGCAAGCGTTCATAATTGGCGGCATTATACTCAGCAAATGCTTCGATCGGTCGTGGTTCAATGAGGCGATCAAGGCAAAAACAGTCCGTTGTGGCATTGATGATGTCTTGCATCGAGCGGCGGTAAAAGGTGACCTCCACAGTGTCTTTGCCTTTTTTCCAGTTGTCTACGATATACTCCGTCGCAAAGTAATCACCGCTTGGTGAAAGTGTAACGTCCATCATTGGATGATGAACGGAAAACAAAAAAGTGCCACCTGGTGCTAATACGCGCTGTAGCTCTTGAAATACAGTTGACCAATCTTCAATATAATGAAGCGTCAGCGAAGAACTAATGAGATCGAATGAATGGTCGGCAAATGGCAGCGGCTCACTCAAATCCACCTCTAAAACAGTGGCTTTCTCGCCAATCCGTTGCTTCGTCGCCATCACCATGGCCGGAGTGATATCTATCGCCGTCACCTCTGCTCCTCGTTCAAGACACTGCTCGGTATACCAGCCTGCCGCACAGCCTGCATCAAGCACTGATTTGCCGGATAAATCCATGGCAATCTCATTCATCATTGCCGGTCGTTCATACGCGATATTGTAGGCATTTTTCTTGTCCACATCGTTTTGATAAGAACCAGCCAGCTTGTCGAACGCTTGAATCACACGCTCTTTCATGTCCCGTCACCTCGTCGTCACTTTGTCTCCATAGAGTAAATAGGGCGTCACCAATGCTGAAAACTGCTGAAGCGGCAGCTCCCAGCTTTCAATCCAATCATCGATCTGTCCTTCTCTGATTCTCTCTTTGACCGTTCGATCTCCAACGAGCTGATCAAAAAAGGACGATTTGCTTTCATTATCTTCATTAAAGGATAGCTCATCTGGATACAGCTCGGCAACTGCTTCAATGAGCTTCAGCCCTGTTTTTACCGGCTGACATAAAGACCGACTCACCACATGAAGCTGAATCCCCTCACAAAGAATCCCTTCATGCTTTTGAAAGGCCGGCTTAAAAAACACTGGTCTCGCCAGCACACCAGGGAGGTCGATTGCATTCAATCGCGTTGCCAGCTGAACACCATTGATGAATGGCGCTCCGATAAACTCAAAAGGACGTGTAGTGCCACGTCCTTCAGAAAGATTCGTCCCCTCAATGAGACCCACAATAAGGTAAAATTAGATTATTCATCTAAATTATGAAACCTTTCATTCAGCAGCAACGTATGTGTAGACGAGACTTACCATTACGGAGGAGTTTTGTTATGAAGAAAATTGCAACCGCTATCACACTTACAACGATTATGATGACCGTACCTTACACGGCAAATGCGACTACCGCGATTCAAGAAAACCATTGGGCAGCTGACGCGATTGAACATTCTCATGCCAACAATTTATTAACAGACTGGACAATGGAAGCCTATGCACCTAATCGTGAAGTTACGTATGGGGAATTCCTCTCTATGCTTTCTTCAACGTTTTCTTTGTATACGAGCGACACACCAAGACAGTATTTTCCTGACATTCCCCCGAATCACCCTCTAGCGGCTATTGCTGAGGCTGCTGTTCTAAACAAATGGATGAAAGCGACCCCTTCAGAACCTATGGGATTCGATCAACCCATCCAACGAAGTGAAGCCGTCGTTTTGCTTGCACGTTCTTTAGATGTAACATTCCAGCCTGATGCTGCTTCTTTTACCGATATGGACGATGCATCACCTTTGCATAGAGGATGGCTTGGTGGACTAGCAAAGATGACTATACTGCAAGGGTATTCGGATGGCACATTCCAATTGAACCAACCGTTGACGCGTGCGGAGGCTGCTTCAATCATCGACCGCCTCTTAATGTGGCAAAACGAAGAGGTAGAAATCCGACAGCTGTCTCAAGTGATTCGAGCACATGAGCGTGCTGTTATGACCCTACTCTCACAGCTCGACCAAAAAAAACCGCCAGAATTTGAAGTGATTGAGACAGAACTCTCCTCCTACTACACTGCTGACGAAATCGAATTCATGCGACAGCACTATAAGTCCCTCCTCCAGTTCCCGGAAAGCGGGCTGTCGTTTACCTTTGCACACCCGCTTCCTTGGTCGTTAAAGCTTACAGAGGATGCAGAGGGGGGGCGAGTACTGACCTACAAGACGGCAGATCACGCCCCCCCCTACTCATCAGGTGTAAGAAGATACAAGCTTACTTTCGTGGAAGGAAAATGGAAAATTGCTGAGACGTCTTATGCGCCCCTTCAAGAACCATTTACTGCCGATGAGGTGCGCAAACTTGTGCTCGACTCTCCTCTTCTTGGACGACAGCCCGAACGGATCAGTCTCTTTAACACCGAGATCAACAGAGAAGGAGAGAAGATATACGGTTTTGGCATTTATAATGAAGACGGGCTTCTTGATGAAGTGTGGGTCAACTCTGCAAACGGGCGAATTGGGGAAAAGGAAATTTTTAGCTTGGGAGTTGAGAGTCAATAAGGACGCTTGAACTGTGCAATGCTCATTCTATACACAAGGACCTTGGGATGCCCAAGGTCCTTGTTTTTATTGATCGTTTTAGTTAATTTCGTTCCATTACGGCGAAATAATTGTTTTCATTGTCTGCAAAATTAAAGACGCGACCCGATGGCATTGTGACCAAGTCTCCAACGGTAATATTTTTGTCTTTAAGCGTTTGATATAAGCTGTCGAGGTTATCGGAGAAAAACATCATTGACGGGGTATTAAGGTTGAGCTCAGGCTGCAATTTGGCAATGACCTCTTTGTTGTGAAGCACTATGCTCGTTTGCGCGTCTTTCGTTGGTGCGATTTCGATCCAACGCATATGCTCATTTTGTTCCTCAGACACGACAGTAAAGCCGACCATCTCTGTCCAAAACGTCAGAGCCTCATCCTGTTCCTTCACATATAGCATGATTTGACCGATTTTATTGATCATACGCCTCTCCTTATCTTTCTTTGAAATGACATCACTATTAGTATAGCGTATAAATAACGCTGTTAGATAATTAAAGGAATGCCTTTATCACCCATTTGACAAACGATTTTTCCTGCATTTTCTAGTATACTATTAGAAAGCGCCTTGGAAGATCATTCATTGGTTAAAACAACTTAGACTGGAGGCTGAATCTTGAGAATACAATCATGGGGAGCGTTTGCCCTGCTTTTTACCGTTACCTTTTTTATTGATTTGCCCGCTGCACATTGTGAAGACAAAGAAATGCCAGCGATTGTGATTCGCGCTGGAAGTACATGGGTAGGTCAGCAAGGCGAAATCGACAAGGTTGATCGTATGGAGCATGCCCCACTTATAAAACATGGTGTCACGTATGTGTCTTCACGTGATATGGCACATTGGTATGGCAAAGACTTGCAATGGAATGCGAAACAAAAACAATTGGAGCTTGGTAAATTAACCTTTTCCAATCCAGCACAGTCAAATGGGCTTGCTTATGTGTCTGTCGAGGGACGAACTTACGTGCCGTTACGCGACACATTATCGCAACTCGGACAACAACTGTATGTGTATGATGACCTGCTTGCCATTGGCGAACCTTTGTCGACAAGTGACGTAGATATTTATAAGATGAATTTCTTGAAGAAAACGCCTTATCGCGTTCGTGGTGAGAAGCAAGAACAAGGCTTTGACACAATGAATCTGGCCATACGAGCTGCCTCCAAAGAGAGCACAGTGGTCAGAAATGCAGAGGGGGAACCGATCTTTAATTCGTCTACACATAACTATGTCGTGATGCAAGGAAACAAGCATGTGGCTTCATTGCCTACATTTTCAGAAGCCTATGCCGTCGCAAATCAATATGCCGATGCAAGTTTCATTCACGAAAGTGGGAAAACGCTTTGGACTTCTGGTGAGGAAACGCCCGCAGAGTCTCGTATCATTGACGTCCCCCTAGTTCTGCAAAACCCTGAACTTCCACGCGGCTGTGAAGTGACCAGTCTCGCTATGCTTCTCCAATGGCGTGGCACACCAGCTGATAAGCTCCAACTGGCAAGAGAAGTTCAAAAAGTTCCCTTTCAAACCGTGGGTGCTGATGGGCGAAGTTACCGTGGCCATATGAATGATGGGTTTGTGGGCGATATGTATTCCTTAACCACCTCTGGGATCGGCGTATATCACAAACCGATTGTCGACCTAGCTGAACAGTACGCCCCTAATCATGTAATCGATATGACCGGAGCTGGATGGAGTGCGATTGAGGCGCAATTGGCCAAAGACCGCCCGGTTTGGGTCATTGTCTCCTCCACGTTCGGACCATTGCCAGCTTCCCAGTGGCAAACCTGGCAGACCACATCCGGACCCGTACAAATTTCATACCGCCAGCATTCGGTCGTCGTCACTGGGTATGATGAAAATACGGTCTATATTAAGGATCCCTTCGGCTACACAAGCCAAACGAACAAACACGCCTTTATCGCTGGGTGGGAGCAGTTTGGTCAGCAAGCTGTGACGTTGGTGAAATAAGACAAAAAAGAAGCCGCGTCACTGGCTTCTTTTTCATCTTAATGTAATAGAAAAAGCAGTAAGAATAGTTCCCTCACATGTACACTTTTATTTCAAAAGATCTGCTACACAACGGAAGCCTAGGTTTCCTGTAGCACTGTCCGGCGTATTTGAGCTTCGTGCGGCCACTCTATAGCGATTGCAATACGATCTATGGCACAGATAGGATCCCCCTCGCATCACTCGTGACGTTCCTTTCGAAGGCCCTTTTGGATCATTGGATTGCGTTAAATCAATGGCTCTCGTAAACCAATCCTCACACCACTCCCATACATTCCCGGCAACGTTGTATAAACCATAGTCATTCGCAGGAAATGATTGTGCTGGAGCGGTCCCTACATAGCCATCCTCTTGCGTATTTTCACTTGGAAAATTCCCCTGCCAAATGTTGCACTGATGTGTCCCATTCGGTGTGAGGTCATCCCCCCACGGATAACGATTTTGCTCCAGCCCACCTCTTGCGGCAAACTCCCATTCTGCCTCAGTAGGCAATCGCTTCCCTACCCAATGAGAAAAAGCCACGGCATCGTTCCATGACACATGAATGACTGGATGGTCCAAACGATCCTTTACCGAGGAGCCTTCCCCTTCAGGCTGAAACCAACAAGCGCCTTCTAACGCATACCACCATGGCGTCGAAGGAAGCTGCTGAACATTTCCCTGAGGATGTTTGGGGAGAAATTGATAGAAGACAAACGACCAGCCAAAGCGTTCTGATTCCGTCCGATACCCCGTCGCTTCAACAAATGCCGTAAACTCATCATTTGTGACCGTATGCTTGTCCATGAGAAAAGGGTCCACTTGAACAGCTCGAACTGGCCCTTCCCCATCCGTTGGGAAGCCTTCGTTGTCATCCGTGCCCATAAGAAATTCTCCTCCAGGGATCTTGACCATTTTCTCGGCGAATTTCAATTCAGTGCGAGTGACGTTTTGTGTTAGACCCGTGTGATCAGAACTTGAGTCATACAGTCCCTCACTTCGATTGGCCGTACAGCAAGAGGTTTGCTTATCCAATGCATTCACTTCCTTTTTAGTGATCTAAAATGTAAATGCCCACCAATGCTTAACTCGATAAGCTACCTTTCTACTATCATCTCCAGACATTGCCCTTCAAGAATACCCAATATAGGATTGAACAAAAGTGTATCATGTTTCAATTACTGAAGTATGGTTCATAACAAAGATGCTAGTATACAAGACGGGGCTCCGTTACTGGCGAAAATATATTGCACCGCCACTCGCTCTCGACTCCTATTCACACCTGACCTAGCGTTTCTCATGCAATGTGTCCTATTGTGGTTGGGTTATAAGAAAAGGGTCTTCATCGTAAGCAAAGAGAAACGGTACAGGAAGGGCCCCGTACCGTTTTTGTCTCAATTCATAGGTGGAAAGCGGAACTGATTCTACAAATCCTTCTCCATTTGCTCTCGCATTTCCTCAATGTACGGTAACCTTGGAACGTGAACGATTTCTACTGACAGCTTTTTCAGCAACGGCGAAAGATAGGCACTCACTTTATCATTTTTCAGGAAAACCTTCTGTGGTAAGCCAATTTTCTCGACCATGTTTAAAAAAGTATGTTGAAGGTAGAAAGCGTCCATTCCTCCGTTACCCGGCTTAAAAAAGACATTCATCCCATCGTTTATCTCCATCGCCGCGAAAATACTGGCAAAGCTTGGGGGTTCTCCTGCCGTTTCTCCCTGAATGGCCATACCGATATAAAAAACACCAAGCTCTACTGACCCGTTGTACGGTTGGGCTGATTTTTTTATCCGTTGGAGATCCGTCTCCGATACTGCCAAACGAGGAGCATGTTTACGCTCCGTTGGCTCAGGAGTCATCAGTGTATCCGTCCATTCTCCATCTTCATTCGCTTGCTGACGACCGACCCATTGCTTTGCAGAGCTGTCAGGAATTTGTACTTTGTTTTCGTTTGATCTCACAATCACATCGTTCACTTGCGACAAAATGACGATCAATTTTTCAACATCTGATTGTGTCAACGGCCACGGGAGATACCCAGGATCCATTCGCCGAAAAATCGGAAATTGATTTCCTTTAAAAGGAGGAAATGTGTGCCTTGAAAGCAACCCAAAGTCCTCCATCTCCATATCTTCAGTAGTTCCATACAGCACAGTCAACGATTTTTGAAGAAATGCCATCTCCTTCATCACTTCATCGTTTCCTTCAACTACCGATTGATACGCATACAAGCCATCATCACCAAGGTATGCGACTATACCATACTGTCTTCCCATATTCCCAATAATGCTGCAGTATGCCATCTCACCGTCTGACAATTCCACAGAAATGACTTGGTCATCGCTCAATTTTCTCCAAAGCTCCATGTCTTGAAAAATCAGTATTTCGTCAAGCAATCTTTTCCATGAACCATCGTCAACTTGTGGCAAACTGAGTTGTACGTCAAAATTCTCTCTTGGCTACTTATGCTCGTCCGCATGAAACGCCTCTAAGTCTTTATTAACGGCATCCGTTAGTTGTTTAGGGGGCATCGGTTTTTGTGGTGCTTCATGCTCTAGCCATTCTCCGCCGCTATCTTCTTCTGGCGCCATCCGCGTTGCCTTTACACAATAAGGGTAGCGACCATCTGCATCATAAGGAAGGATGTTTTCCACCACAATATCGTGCTCCCAATCATCACCAAAATCATAGACATAGACGAGTTTGTCTTTTTCATTCTGCAAAAATTCACGAAGCTGTACGTCTTTCTCATCCAAAAGACGTCTACCAAAGACACCCTCAAGCATGATAGGGTCCCCAATCCAGATCTTCCTATTATGAGGGGTAGACGTCGTATGAAACTCATGTAAATGGCTATCTTCCCATCGAAAAGCCACCTGCAAAAGTTCATGAAACTGCAAGAACGTAAATCGATCATCCACCAACAACCTCCGCCAAATAGGTGGTTTTATCCCTTTTAATGTCACTTTTATTTGTAGGATCATACATTAAACACCCTTACGTTTGTCATTTATGAAGAGTGTACCATGTTTTAAGTATAGGTGAAATTTTAATAGTCGCACTCTGGCAGAGTGCGACACTTCAAAGAACAACAAAACTTTATCATTTGGTGTGATAAAAAAAGAAACGTACACCTCAGGCGGCGCAAGTTCCTTTTCATTCTCCAGTTCACGCACGAACACAAAAGCCGCGAGTAAAGGTGGAGACAGTAACAATAGTATACAGACATCAGCTAAAGAGCTCAAACTTCGCAGTCTAAAATCGAAAGGTACGCACTCACGTAGAGTGCGACAATACGATTAATATTTAATCGTGTCAATGGAATAATCAAGCTTGAGCTTGAAAACCTGCTCGTCTAACCAATGAAAGTTAATCTGGTCTACCCATTTACCAAACGAAGAAAGTCGTGTATGCTTGTCCATGGTTGATCCTTTGCTTTGGATTTGGACAGGTGACCACCTCTCCATCCATTGTAAAGGGTTTTTTCATTGTATAACGACTTGTTTATTGAACATTCTTTGTATTATTAATGATCAGTACCTTTTAATGCAACGCTAGTGATATATACTATCTTTAAGAGCAGATATTTCAATCCACGCACTCACGTAGAGTGCGACAGTTGATCGCTGTAGTCGCTTGTGTCGCCAATCATTTCAATCCACGCACTCACGTAGAGTGCGACGGGAAAGAAATCAGCCGATATGTTTGGGATTACGATTTCAATCCACGCACTCACGTAGAGTGCGACTGTATGACGCCGAACCAGCTAGAGCAGTTAGCTATTTCAATCCACGCACTCACGTAGAGTGCGACACCATTCACGAGCATAGATGTTTGGTATTTTTGTATTTCAATCCACGCACTCACGTAGAGTGCGACGTATTTGGAAGTGGAAGGTTTAGTTTCTTTTAATTATTTCAATCCACGCACTCACGTAGAGTGCGACAAAAACGGTGGTCGCAAACGCACACTGCCGCATCACATTTCAATCCACGCACTCACGTAGAGTGCGACGTCTCCCAACTCTTTAAGCGCTTGGGCAACCGTCTATTTCAATCCACGCACTCACGTAGAGTGCGACATACCAAATAGGAGTGAGCATTAATGGCTGAAGAATTTCAATCCACGCACTCACGTAGAGTGCGACGGTTGTGGATAACTTCAAATACCACAGGTTCATTGAATTTCAATCCACGCACTCACGTAGAGTGCGACCGGTGGGTCACGAAAGATGTGCTTCCGTCCATTCGATTTCAATCCACGCACTCACGTAGAGTGCGACGAACTATTTCTTGTTGATCAAATGGTAAATGGTGATTTCAATCCACGCACTCACGTAGAGTGCGACCCGCCGGCTAAAAACCATCAAGCCGGTAGCCGTAATTTCAATCCACGCACTCACGTAGAGTGCGACGCCATTAACGCCACCCTCCGTCTTGTAGCGCTCGTTATTTCAATCCACGCACTCACGTAGAGTGCGACTCTTGGCAGCGACAGCATCTCGAATGGTGGCTGATTTCAATCCACGCACTCACGTAGAGTGCGACAAAAATAATGTCTAAGGTATATGAAATTCTTTCATTTCAATCCACGCACTCACGTAGAGTGCGACGAACACGACGACATTTCACGCCTATTTGACGGAAATTTCAATCCACGCACTCACGTAGAGTGCGACGACGTACTTAGCTCTGACGACCACCACATCTTTATTTCAATCCACGCACTCACGTAGAGTGCGACACTAAAGAGGTACTTCAAGACCTCATCACAGTATTATTTCAATCCACGCACTCACGTAGAGTGCGACGCTGCTAAAGGGGTGGTGCAAATCAAGGGCACAATTTCAATCCACGCACTCACGTAGAGTGCGACCAATACGGTTGTGATGATGTTAACGACCGCCTTATTTCAATCCACGCACTCACGTAGAGTGCGACGTTTACGGCATGGAATCAGTCGATGAACTGATAATTTCAATCCACGCACTCACGTAGAGTGCGACATGGTGACGTTACACAGATGACCTATACTGACAATTTCAATCCACGCACTCACGTAGAGTGCGACGACTAAACACCGATAGCAAAACGATAATCCCCGCATTTCAATCCACGCACTCACGTAGAGTGCGACGCGTACCCCGTTGCGCCAGTGGTGCGCCAAAGTGATTTCAATCCACGCACTCACGTAGAGTGCGACTTGCATGTCTAAAAGTAAGGCTACAAAGTCACTAATTTCAATCCACGCACTCACGTAGAGTGCGACAAAGTCATGCATCAGGTAGGTGTCTATTCTGGCATTTCAATCCACGCACTCACGTAGAGTGCGACGTTGTACTACGTCCGCACACGCGACACCAGCCAAATTTCAATCCACGCACTCACGTAGAGTGCGACATTGGCGATTAATGCGGTATAATGATGTAAAAAATTTCAATCCACGCACTCACGTAGAGTGCGACAAAGAGTTTTTTTACATTGTTCGCTATAAAGATCATTTCAATCCACGCACTCACGTAGAGTGCGACCCAAAAAGATCACAATTATCAAAAGCACTTTTTCAATTTCAATCCACGCACTCACGTAGAGTGCGACCGCAGGTAATTTATGATGACACCAACCCCGACGCTATATTTCAATCCACGCACTCACGTAGAGTGCGACTAATCACCGCGCAAAAAGAGCGCCTAGCGGAAGTCATTTCAATCCACGCACTCACGTAGAGTGCGACAGCGAATTTATCCTATAAAAAGGATAATTCTAATGAATCTTCTTGAGGAAACGTCAAATTCGTGCATTAAATAACCAAAATATAGATATTATAATAGTTTATCTTAAAGAATTTCTAAAAAATTAGCGCGAACCCCCCAGGGATTTCATGTGCGCTTAGGGTTCGCGCAAAAAAGAGTTAAACATTTTCAAGCGACTCCATGTTCTTCTTTAATCTTACACCATGCCACCATGTTGAGTAATCCTTGTTTTCCGTCTAGTATATTTTTCGCACCATAACGACCTTGCTTCACTCCCTAGAGCACACTTCTTAAACAAAACTTTGAACCCTTCCACCAGTATTGTATCTAACGAGAACGAAATTCAGCGATCTGCTCAAGTGTCGGCATTGCAGGTATTCCACCTTTGCGTGTTGCCACAAAGGCACCCATGGAATTTCCGAAATCGAGAATGGAGCGCATCTCAGTTTCATTGAGGTTCAAATCTATTGGCGTTTTCTCTAACAGCTGATGAAGAACACCTGCAACAAAGGCATCGCCACACCCTGTTGTATCAATAGCCTGAACAGCTATTCCAGGCGAAAACACCGACGTTCCTTGGCAATAACAGGAGCTCCCGTGCTGTCCCTGTGTCACAAAAAGCAGGGAGAAATTAAATTGCTGCGAAAGGGCTTGGGCTCCTAAATCAATATCCTTCGTCCCTGTTAAAAATTCCAGTTCTTCCTCAGATACTTTGACGATATCAGCGTATGCCATAACTTCAAGCATACATTCCTTCGCCTCATCCAAACTCCTCCATAATAACGGGCGCAAATTAGGGTCAAAGGATATGAGTTTTTTATGTTGTTTTGCATGCTTCAATGCTGCACGCGTCGCGCCTCTGACAGGTTCATCCGTCATGGAAAGCGATCCTACATGAAAAATACGAGATTGAGAGATGAGGTCAAGAGCAAGCTCTTTTTCTGCTAACATAATATCTGCACCAGGGTTTCGGCAAAAGCTAAATGAACGATCGCCGCTTCCATCCAATTTCACAAAAGCTAACGTCGTATGTATGTTTGAATGGATTAGTCCGCTGGTATTGACACCCTTAGCCTGTAGCGTCGACTCGAGCAAGCTACCAAATTTGTCCTTTCCAACACAGCCTATAAATGCCGTCTCTTCTCCCAAGCTGGACAAAGCAACGAGCACATTGCCCGGCGCGCCTCCTGGATTGGCCGTAAATATAGGAAGACCTGCATCGTTGGTCCCTTCCGTTGTAAAGTCAATTAGCAGTTCCCCTAAAGCGGTTACATTTATCATTTCAACACCTGCTTCTTTACTATAGATTATTGATTAGGTACAATTCTTCTCTTTGAATCAGAGAATATTTCTACCCATGCACTTACATGGAGTGCGACACTACCATTATACCCCTCCAAGATTACATGATGCTATTTCAAGTCGTCTCACTCACTGAGTGCGAAAGCGACTTTTTCCTAGGACAAGGAAAATCGCGCAAGAAATGGGCATATTTGTTGATACAAATTGATAGACTGTTACTCCTACCTCTTATCGTTCAGTATACTCCGTTGTTTTGTTCAGACCTAAATATAAAAAGCTCCCGACGTATCCTAGTGCCCCATCAGGTAACGTAGATCTTATTTTATTCAGGATGAGTCATAGTTCTTGTTTTCGCACAAGTTAATTGCTGGAAAACATTTTCTATAGGCAAACGGCTATACGTTCGCTTTCACCCTAATGGGTACAAGTGCAACATCGACTCAGAAGTACCTCATCGTGCAAGATGTCAATCGATCTATTTCACCTTGCTTCTACTTAAGCATAGCCAACGTTTAAAGTAATTTTTGCACTGCGAAAGAGCAATAAGATATGACTTTTCTGTGAATTTTAATGTGAAATTATTCACAAACTCAAAGTTGTCGTATATACTAAAAGTGTAAAGAACGTGAAAACATTCACAAACGGGAGGAATACACGATGTTAACCTTTTTACAATCATCTAAACTTGCTGCGGTACTGTTATTGCTCATACGAATTCCATTAGGATGGATGTGGTTTAGTTCTGGTATCGGAAAAGTAACGGGGGGCTTTGATGCTTCTGGCTTTTTACAAGCTGTAGTTGCTAATCCCGTTTTAAAAGGCGAGAATTTGGCTTACCCGCTATATGTAGCCTTTTTGGAGAGTGTCGCCATACCGAATGCTGCGCTGTTCAGCTTCCTCGTCATGTGGGGTGAAGTGTTCATCGGACTTGGCTTAATGTTGGGCCTTTTTACAAAAAGCGCCGCTTTCTTCGGAGGGGTAATGAACACCTCTTTCCTACTCGCGGGAACAGTCTCTACGAACCCATTGATGCTCATCTTGGCCATTGTCCTTCTTGTTAGCAAAAGAAATGCAGGGCGCTTAGGACTTGACCGTTATACAACAAGAGTTTACCACACACTCAAGGGCAGCTTTAAACAAACCCCACATCCCACAGAGAAACCGATATAAATTAGATGCTTGATTCCTGAATATTCTCAGTACCCTTCTTCTTGTTGTTGAACAGACTATTTTAATCCAGGCAGCGTGCGACAGTGAACATCTTCTGATAAAAAGAAAATAGTAATTTTTAAAAATTTGCGCGAACCCCCAGTGATTTCATGTACACTTGGGTTCGCGCAAGAGATATGCATATTTGGTTACATGTAAAGTGGTCGACTGCCCTTCCTACCTCTTGTCGAACAACATCCTCCGTTGTTTTGTTAAGGGATTGGACAACTCACTATTTATTGCTTCACAAACGTAGAAATATGTCCTTCAACAATTTCAATACTGCCGTCAGCCGCAAAAACCTCTATTCGTTTACACGGTTGATCTGGATACACTAAGCTGCTCAACGCATACGCTCCGTCATTCACAAACACTTCAATGGACGATGCATCCACGATGATTTGCAATTTAAGCTGTTTGGCTTCCTCTAACGAGATCGCTTGCTGTTGGAGAAAATATTCAGAAAAGCCGACGTTGCCCGTGTTTGCACGATCCAGTACAAGGCGATTGGTTTCCGCTTCATAGACTATCCGCGTCCATTGCTCATCTGTATGATACACCTGAATGCCATACTGAGAGGCGTCTTTGTTCTCAATGGTCAAATTGATGTCTACGGGTGCTGCATCAATCTGATACGATTTTTCACTCGATTGATTGACAACTTCTGCATGAATGTCATATTTTCTGGTGAAATAGGTGTCCAATTCCCTCACTGGCTGTTGATACAAGCGATAAATATTTCCATGTTTACGAAGTGAAAGCTCTCTTGGTAGATTCATTTGCCCTCTCCAGCCTTCTGTCGGGACAATCTGTGCATATTTCGAATTGGTCATCCATGCCATGTAAATGCGCCGTCCATCTGCTTCAGGAATATCTGAAAAGCTGACACCTGCATAACTGTCTCTGCCATGATCGAGCCAGTCAATCGATTCAGGATCTGCTGTAAATGTTGTGCCATCAAACGTGCCGATATAGTATTGCGTACGCGTTCCTACATCAAGTGAATGATTTCCCCCAACGCTAACAATAAGCACCCACTTGCTTTCATCCTGATTGATCACATCCAATTCAAACAAGTCCGTGCATTCCCATACGCCATCGTGCGCGCCGATGCCATCGCCAAACTCACTCTCAAACTGCCAATCGATCAGATTGGCTGACGTATAAAATGAAATCGTTTGTTCTGACGCCACGACCATGACCCACGTATTCGTTTCATGATGCCACATCACCTTTGGGTCCCTGAAATCAATTTTAGTGTCGTGCTCAAGGACAGGGTTTCCTTCATATTTCGTCCATGTTCTGCCGTTGTCATGGCTGTAAGCGAGACTCTGCGATTCCTTTGCATGCTTCCCAGCACCACGATCCAAATGATGTGTAAAAATGGCCACGATTCCTGGCTTCTCTGGGAAGAATCCGCTCGTATTATGCCAGTCGATAACAGCGCTTCCGGAGAACATTGTTCCCAGTTCATCCGGGTGCAACGCGATGTCCAGCTCCTCCCATTGGATCAGATCTTTACTGACCGCATGCCCCCAATACATAGGGCCATGGACAGTATCATGTGGATTATGTTGAAAAAAGAGATGGTATTCTCCTTCAAAGTAAACGAGTCCGTTGGGATCGTTCATCCAATTTTGCTTTGGCGCAAAATGTAACGTAGGTCTGTATTTACGAGTCGCTTCAATTGTCATTGTTGTGCCTCCATGAATTCATCGTATGCAGCTTGTTTAATCTCCAACCATTCTTGAAAGCCTAACCGATCAAGCTCCGCTAAATAGTCTTCCCATTCCTCTTCCACTGTTCCATTTGTAATCCACTCTGCTTTTTTCCTTTCCACATAAGGAATTAAATCTGCCTCGATTTCAGACAATCTCTCAAGAACGTCTACGGATTGAAACAACCGAGGATAGATATTCTCTGCACTCATGTGGGGAACCATCACTTCTTTCAGTAAATCTAATCTCCAGGCGGCATCATCTGGTTTTGTCGTCACTGTTCCGTAATATTCATCTAGAATTGCTAACGGCCCGCCAATTGACGTTTTCCCTCTTAATTCTCCTGGCGGTGTTCCTTCCAGCGGCAAGTGCTTGAGCATCTGTTCACCCTCATCAAACTCAAAGATGTTCTGCACTGTGTCACTGCCATACGTTCCCCAGTTTGCTTGCACAGACATATGCGGATCGTAAAGCTGATCAATCCATTTCGCCGTTAACTCTAAATTCTGGTTTGCGGTTGTAATGACCATCCTTCCACGATCAAAACCCATGCCGTTTGCTCTCGTTACATTTTTATGTCCATCTGGTCCTTCCAAGGGGGGCATAAGTTTATACGTATCATTCATTCCTGTCGTACTCGCTTTGTCCCAAGTAAAGTACATGCCGTATCGACCTTCTCGTCCTTTAGCAACGTACGTATTCCAATCCTGCTCAAACGCTTCAATATCGATTAATTGCTGTTCATAAAGTCCATTTAAGTACTTAATGCCTTCTTTATACCCTGCTTGTGCTGCCGTGAAAACGACATCTCCTTCGTTTGAAACGACGGTATGATCCCCGTTATCCCCTAGGCCAAACGATCCAAACAAAAATCCCGGATCTTCTGCACCATTGTTGATGATGAAAGACATTGGAATTTCATCAGCTTCCCCATTGCCATTGGGGTCTTTTGTTTTAAATGCTAGGAGAGCTTCTTCTAATTCTTCCGTCGTTGTTGGCATGTCTAGCCCTACATTGTCCAACCACTCTACGTTGATCCATGGGAGACCAGCGACGGAATGTATGCTTTCTTTTCCAGAACCGAGCTCTTCAATCCAAGGGAACGCGTAGATATGCCCATCCGGTGCAGTCATCATTTCTCTGTATTCAGGGGCTTTATCGAGTACAGCCTGAAGGTTCGGCATGTGTTGCTCTATGAGGTCTTCAAGAGGCAGAATGACACCATCTTGCCCTAAACTCAATAATTCAAAGTCGCTGTACCCTGCGTTCATGATGGCATCTGGAAGCTCGCCGCTGGCAACGGAAAGGTTTCGTTTTTCTCCAAACGTCTCCCCTGTATAATTCGCCCATTCAATGTGAACTCCAGTTTGTTCTTCAAGACGCTGAACGAGCAGCTTTTCGTTTGGATCTTCTGGGGCAAGCGCTGAACTTGACGTCATAATCTTCAATGACACTTCTTCTTCTAGAGGAAATGTTATATTTTCTAATTCATATGCTTCTGAGGCTGCCTTATTTCCACCAGAACTACACCCCGCGATGACAGTGACCCCACATAACAAAAATGTGATTAACGTACGATTGTATCGTTTCCTCATTTTCTTCCATCTCCTTTTTATATGCATTTCATTTGTTTAGGCTAGCGACGTATGCTCTGCCTTAGGTGGACGGAGTCAAGCACACTTACTTTAATGAACCGACCATAACCCCTTTTTCGAAATATTTTTGAAAAAACGGGTACATGACGAGTAACGGGACACTGGCAATGACGATCGACGAATATTTGATCATCTCTGCGATTCTCTGGAGCTCAGCTTGTTCCTGTCGATCCCCAATCATGCCGGGTTCCACTTGGTTTTGAATAAGTATTTCACGCAATACAAGCTGTAGTGGGTATTTCAACTGATCTTCGAGATAGATCATCGCCTCAAAATAGGCGTTCCACTGTCCGATAAACGCATACAAAGCTAACACAAAAATAATCGGTTTTGATAATGGGACAATGATTTTCAGGAAGATCATTAGATCCGTGGCCCCATCAATCCGTGCCGCTTCTTTTAACTCATTCGGGAGCCCTTTAAAAAACGTTCTCGCCAAAATGATGTTCCACACGGAAATGGCACTTGGAAGAATAATCGCCCACATTGTATCAAGCAACCCAAGGTTTTTGACGACAAAGTAAGTTGGGATAAGCCCTCCATTAAAGAACATTGTAATTAAAAAGAAAATCATGATGCTTTTCCTGCCAACAAGTCCATCAACCGAAAGGGTATAGCCAGCCAGAATGGAGACGACGACAGTGACCAAAGTGAAGCCGACTGCATACATCATTGAATTCAAGAACGACCTCATTATGGTTGCGTCTTGAAAGATCTTTTGATACCCATCCAACGTCCAATCAGCGGCATTAAATGAAATGCCTTTCGTGAGGAGAATGCTTGGCTGTAAAAAGGAGGCCAGTAATACGTAAAGCAACGGAACTAAAACGATGCAAACGACCAAACCCAATAGGACATAATTGATGATTAATAACGTTTTATCGCCTTTTGTATGTCTGTTAAGACTCACCTGGAGAACCCACCTTTCTATAAAAGACCATCGCCCTCATTTAGTTTTTTCACGATTGAATTAACGAGCAGTAATAAAATGACGTTCGCAACCGCATTGAATAAGCCTACTGCGGTGGCAAATGAAAAATCGCCTGCTTGCAACCCTCTTTTGTAAACATAGGTCGGGAGAATTTCTGAAGCGGGCAAATTCATCGACGTTTGAAGCAAGTAAGCCTTTTCAAATCCGATCGCCATGATGCCTCCTGCTGCAAGAATAAAGAGAACGGCCATCACAGGCTTAAGCGTCGGCAGATCAATGTGCCGAATCCGCTGTAGTAATGTTGCTCCGTCAATCGTAGCGGCATCATGCAACTGAGGGTCGACGTTCGACAGCGCAGCCACGTAAATAATGGACGCAAACCCTGCCCCTTGCCAAATACCGGACAGAATATAGATGGAGCGAAACGCGTCTGGATCGGACATAAACGAAACAGGATTCCCTATTAAGGGCGTTAGTAAGGCATTGACTGGACCTGTAGGCGAAAGAAAGATAAATAACATACCAGAGATAACGATGACGGAAATAAAGTGAGGGGCATAAATGATTAATTGAATGTTCTGTTTGACCTTCGCACGTCTCACTTGATTGATCATCAACGCCAATATAATAGGTGCAGGAAAACCTAACAGTAGCTCAAATGAACTGAGTTGAATGGTATTTAGCAATATTCGCATAAAATTAGGTGACGTTAAAAAACTTGTAAAATGCTCAAACCCTACCCAGTCGCTTCCTAGAATTCCTTTGATCGGATTAAAATCTTTAAAGGCAATCACTGTTCCATACATCGGGAAATACTTGAAAACTAACGTCAATAAGATGGCTGGTAGAATAAACATGTAGAGCATGTAGTTCGTCTTCATGTATTTAAGGTTTTGGTAAATGGATGGTTTTGATTTCGGCAGTATTTCGGTCGTTTTGTCTGCCTTTGATAATTGTTTCAACCAAGAAGCTCCTCCCATCTATGCTAGATTCATTTCTAAAAAAGTCCATTAACACGTTGACGCATTTACGAATTAATATACTCACGAAAGCACTTTCATAAATAATGAGATATATCTTTTTAAAATGAATCATTACTTTCTAGTGGCCAGGCAACCAAGCTTGTGGAGCAAGATGATGCGTATTGAAACATACTGTATACGCTTCCATACAACTCCCTTCTACGTTTTAGTTTATAATTCTATTTTAATAAGTAGCTACAGTTTTAAACTATATCATATATCTATTGTTTGTAAATAGATAATTATTTTATTAGTTAGATAATAATTAGGTATATTCATTCGAACCTGCCAATAAGTCGACTTTTCCCTGAATTACATATAACTTATTTATTTAAAAATGCGTGGTGCTCGGGACTCGACCGTTCTACACCACGCACTCAAGACGCTCATCTCCACAACCAGTAGAAAATGCAATCTAACGCCCTATTCTACTTAACGCAAAACGACCCTTAACATGTGCTGTTAAGGGTCGTTTTATGAGTGACAAATCGCATCCTAGATAGCCCGATCGACCCAAGAGCAAGCGCATCGTAGCTCTTTCCCCACCTGTTTTCACAACAACGGTGCTTTATTCGCTACAGAGTTTCTTCCCACCAGTTCGGTCGACAGCTTATACTGTTGATTAATTTTCTTTCTCTCTAAAAATTGAAAGATCAAATGAGCTGAGAGGGCCCCCATATCATATTTTGGTTGTTTAATCGTGGTCAAAGGCGGCGACACATATTCTGCTAATTGAATATCGTCAAAACCGATCACCGAGATATCCCCTGGCATTTTGATTTGTCCTTCCTTGAAGGCTTGAAGTCCGCCAATTGCCATTTCATCATTGCCGTAAAAAATCGCTTCTGGAAGGTCTCCCTGTGCGATCAACAATTTCGTCGCTTTGTATAATGTTTTTGCGTCTTCCTCGACTCTTTGTTTTGTGGCAGCTTGCTTTTAATTCACACACATTTTATACCAGAACGGTGAACTACTCCCATCACTTACCAGCCTTACAGAGGTTGCCTGAAGTGGGTGCTTCTTGGGTAGTCGCCTCTTTTGGTAGCTGACGAAATTGACCAAGCTAACCCTCTTGTTCCAAGAGTTTTATGTTCATTAGGTACTTGCTACTAAGCGAATACCTTCTTTATTTGATATTGAGTGCTGCATTATAATCCCTAGCAAGATGTAGCCCACACGAACACACATATGTCTTGATTCCCAGGGGCATTGGTTGGGTATCTCCGCAACTCGAACACGTTTTTGTAGATGGGTACCATTTATCAATTTTGATAAGATGTTTCCCTTGTTCGTTTAGTTTGTACTGTAAGAAAGAAGTGAACATCCCCCAGCCATTATCAGCGATGCTTTTACCGAAGCGAAGTGCTTGTGACATTCCCTTCATGTCTAAATCTTCAATGACAACCGCATCGTAAGTAGACGCTAACTCCTTTGATTTATGGTGAAGAAAGTTTTTTCGTTGATTGGCAACTTTTTCATGAATGGTAGCGACTCGAATACGTTGTTTATGCCCATTTGAAGATCCTTTCTTTTTACGGGATAGTTTACGTTGTTCCTTTGCTAATTTCGCAAGCGTTTGTCGGTAAAACCTAGGGTAATTGGCTTTCTCACCCTCGCTATCGACAAACAACCCGTTCATCGCAAAATCTAACCCTACGACTTTTTCAATTTTTTTGCGTTCAATCTCCTTCTCGTACTCTGTAAGAATCGAAATATAATATTTTCCTGATGAAGTCATAGATAGGGTACAAGATTTGATTTTGCAATTTTCAGGTATTTTTCTGTGTTGTTTAATTTTGACCTTTTTCAGTTTAGGTAACTTGATATGACCATCCAACAACTGAATATTTCCATTGACGACATTCGTTGTATAGCTTTGTTTATGGCGTTTGCTTTTGAATTTCGGAAACCTAGCAATGCCACTAAAAAACGCTTTATATGCCCTGCTTATATTTAATTGTGCGTTTGCCAACGCTAACGAGTCCACTTCTTTGAGCCATTCGTATTCATTTTTATATTTAGCCGGAGTAGGATGTTTGACCTTTTTCAATTCTTCTTTATCCTCTTTTAGGCGTTCATACGTTTCCATTCGTTCGGCTAACATTTTATTATAGACAAAGCGCACACAACCAAAGGTTTTTCGTATCATTACTTCCTGTTCTTTTGTTGGATACAGTCGAAACTTATAGGCTTTGTTTTGCTTACTCATATCAAATCACCTCACTTTCTCCCTTGATTTTGAAACTATTTATTTCACCATATCGATTGGAGACGCCAGACGTCACAGAACTTATAGACTTTATGGGCGACGATGGCACTAACTTTCTCCGTGAAATAAACATACGATCATATGTTCTATTATACTTCAAAAGATACACCATGTAAACCCTCAGACAAATTGTCCCGTAAAAAGATTCATCCCCCGCTTACCGTTGTGCTGCGCCATCAAGTGCTTGAAGTGGGTAGTTTTCTCGCCTGATTTTATAAATGCACTTTATTGAAAGAATGGATCTAATGTAATTGATCTACAAGCATGCATCGCTTAAAAAGATCTTACAACGAATCTGGGATTGAGATCTTCTTATTTCTTAGAAAATCTATGAAGCTTTTATCCAACATTTCAATCTCCGGCCTTACAACGCTGGCATGCCCGCCAAGCAGAACATCAGAAACCATCTTCGTACGAAGCAACCTTCCGAGCGCAAATGTCATTAGCCAATCCGGAACTTTCAGAATCAACTTAAATTTCGCCGGCGTGATCGGTACCTCAGCTTTCTCCAACACACCTACATACGCCTTGATCGTCGACGTCATACGCCGGACCGTCTCAGGGCTTACCGCTTCTGCATGACTCATAATGCCTTTGTCGGTGTAAATGACTTTGTTCATGCCGACAACCCAAGCAGCATGTGTGATCTGAAACGCGGTCATGTTCTTAGAAATACTGGATGCAATCTCAGCCTTCCGGAACAGCTCTGCCAAACCCTTCACTCTCTCAGACTCCTGCCCGTTGACCTCACCAAAAGTAGTGGCTTGCAGAGCCGATGGACCAAACTGGGCGTAAACGACTCCGCCTTTGATCTCTCCCCCAGCACTCGGGAAGGCTGGCAAGAGCCGATCGCCAACAATATCGAGCCACGGAGCATACCCGGTCGGTATATTCGTCATTGTCACGATAGTCGGGCTTTGATTGTCCTTTAGTGCGTGAAGCGCCTTTTCCACATGGTCGTAGCGTACAGGGACAAAGATATAATCATAGATATCATCCGATTTCAGTTGATCAATCACTTCTACTTTGACACGTTTCACCTTGCCATTCTCATGATAGCGAAGCCCCTCCCTTCTCAACATGTCAAGCCGCTTGCCTCGCGCCAGCAGCGTAACTTTAATTCCAGCTTCAGCAAACTTGGCACCGTAAAAACTACCGATAACCCCTGCGCCAAAAATGAGAATGCGACGTTGACCAACTGACATCATCTTCACCTCTAATTTTTCGTTTAAACAACAATCGTTGACTTATAGACAACTGTTGCTTAAAATTTTATCATGGTGAATATTTACCAACAATCGCTAATCTGGCATGAAATGTCGAATAAGCAACAAACACGGCGAATCTGTTGTTTATGGAGGAGAAAGCATGGACAGAAGGATACTGAAAACGCAGAACGCCATCATGGAGGCTTTCGTTGACTTGGTAGCAATGAAGGGCTTTGATCGAATCACCATCAATGAAATCGCGGAGAAAGCGGACGTCAACCGCAGTACAGTCTATTTGCATTACGTCGATAAATACGACCTGTTGGAGAAATGTATGGATGACCATTTGAATCAGCTATTTACAGCCTGTATGCCCGAGGACGGCATAGGGGATTTCACTTCCAGAGACGCCATCCTCCGCACCTTTGAATATTTGGAGGAAAAAGCTTTCTTTTACACGACAATGCTAAACAATAACGGAATTCCAGCCTTCCGCAACCATCTTAAAGCAAAGGCTTTACAAAGCTTGCAACAGCAACTAAAAGATGGCTTCGGCAACGACAGCGCCAATAACCAAGCAATATTGGTAGAATTTCTGGCATCTGGCGCTGTTGGCGTGTTGGAGTGGTGGATTATGAACGGGATGCCCTATTCTCCCGCACAGATGGTCGACGAGTTTTGGTCACTGCTGGAACGAATACAACTTGCAGGAAAGCCTGAAAGAAAATAGCACGACCAGTATCACCTCAAATAGTTGGTTCATTTTAACTTCATCTTAACAAAAAAGAAACTTACGCCTAGGTTCGCGTGAGTTCTTATTCCATATTCCAATAGTCAGACACTATACGATATCTCCTTTTTTACGGCTCTAGATATAGCATTGTTGTTGCCTTTTCGTAGTTCCATAGCAAAAAGACGCCTTGATCCGTGGAAGGGTGATACATATGTATACAAATCTAATAGCTCCTGCACATTGGTGAGTTGCTCGCGAATGATCTCTTTAGTAGATTGCGACTGCAATTTCGCTACGACAAGTGGCAACACACGTTGGCTGACCTGAAGATCAAAAGCGTCCGTTCGTGATAATAGATCCGAATCAGGCAACGAGTGTAAATAGGTTCCGATGTGCTCCAAGACTTCGATGCTGAAACCCGCATCGAAGTCCTGGAGCAAAAGATGCAGTGCCCATAACACATCTAACTCCACCTCAGTTAAAGCCGTTATTGGTTTGCTCAAACACTGTATACCAATTAACCTCGGGGATATTGAGAGATCAGACTGTGGAGATTCCATTCTTTCGGCTAATTGAAATTGATCTTTTCGGCATTGTTGATCATTCTGTTCTTATTGCATATGCTTAGCAACCCACCTCGCCAAAATTCTTTTTTTCAATGTCTCATAAAAAATCACCCTTACATGTGCGTATACAAAAAAAAGCAAGGCTCTTTCAGCCTCACTCATGACCACTTTTATTCGTTTAATTTGTTGCAAGCTCCAACGCTCTTGCTAACACTTTATCGCCGTTCATCCGTCCATAGTCCACTGTATTAATGACTTCTACTTTGATACCTTTTGGTACATACTTTTGCTCAAATTCTTTTTTCATGTACCCTACTTGGGGGCCAAGCATTAACACATCAATTTCATTTTCTAAATTTGCCAAAGACTCACTTGCTGTAGCTTGAATGCTTATGTCTTTATCACTTGTTTTTGCTGCATCTTCCATACTTTTCACCAACAAACTAGTGGACATTCCTGCCGAGCAAACCAAGACGATGTTAATCATCCCACATTCCCCTTTTCGATTTCTATTGTGTGTATTCTTTTGTGCAGACTAACAAGTTCAACAGCTAGTTCCTTTACTGTCATGGAATTCATTAAATGATCTTGCGCATGAATCATTAGCAAAGTGATGTCTTGCTTGTTTCCAGCAGCTTCTTCCTGAATTAACTGCGTTTGCACTCTGTGTGCATTGATAAGTTCAGTTGATGCTACCTCTAGCAAGCTGTTTGCGTTTTCAAAATCATTCTCTTTAGATACTTTAATGGCTTCCATTGCTTTGCTTCTAGCATCGCCAGAATTTGCGATTAAAGTCATAATCTTTTCTATCAGTCCCAACTCAATTCCTCCAATAAGCTCAACTACCTGATACTTACGAGTATAAAACATCCCCATAACAAACTACACTCAGTTATTTTCCTTTTGGTTGCGGAAAAAAGTGTTCACGATCTCCTGGAAAGAATTTGCATTGATTAACCGGTGGACAACATCTTGATTCTCTATGACGTGAATAAGTGAATCATACATACCTGTTAAATCCCGTTTTTCGTTTTTCGCAACACATAAGAGACATACGAATTGAACGTATGCCTCCCCCCATAGCACTGGCTTGTCCAACGTACATATCGTCCAAAATGTCTCTTCTGTTTGAGGCATAACAGGGTGTGGGATAGCTGTTAGGTTTCCATATGATGTTGGCGAGATCGTTTCTCGTTCCTGAACCAAATTCAAGAAATTTTCACCTACTACGTCCATTATTCGCAATTGATCACAGAGATATTCCAACACTTCATCTTGAGTAGTAAATTTCTTCTTTAAGAACGTGAACTCTCTTTGGATCAAGTCAAGTTTAGGGCTATTAAGACTGGTGTACATCGCTTTTATTTCTTCTTTATCTTTTTCAAACAAAACAGGACTAACAATCACAACAGGCAGATCCAACGGCATGGTCAAAGGCACAGTGCTTACTATAAAATCAATGTTTTCAAGCGGCGCCTCTTCAAGATTATAGAGACCATACGTGCCTTCAATTTTAATCTTTCCACCAAACATATTTCTCAGTTTTTGATACAGCAATTTAGCGCTCCCCAACCCAGAACTGCAAACAATAATACATTTTTTAGTCAGGGAAGAAGCTCGTTTCTTTTGTCGCTCTAATGCAGCTTCAATGTGAAGAGCGATAAAGCCTATTTCGTGTTCTGAAATGGTAATAGCTAACTTATTTTGAATAAATACGATCCCTATAATTGCCGCTTCAAAAGCCACTGGCATAGTCAACTTGATTTGATCAATCATTGGATTAGGTACATTTATATTTAAAAGTGAACGGTTATACGTAAGTTTTAGATGGAGCCCTAAACTATGTTGAAGATCTTTATCTTCACTGATGCCCAAGTCCATCTTCTGATCAATTTCATGGAGTACCTCTTGTGCATATGGAGAAAAATCTATATCATTTCGATCCTGTTCTTGAACTTTAAGTTTATTCAAGTCAGGCAATAGCTCCGTGCTTAAGAATAACATGATGAAGTAGTCCAACTCATTGGCAGGGATATCAATACCCATCATCTTATATTCTTGAATTACATCTTTAGCCACCAGCACTTCCTTGGAGCTTTCATCGAAGAGCAGGTCAGTTTGGTCAAAACGCTGCAACACACTATGGCCTTCTTGTATACGTTTCAAAGCAATTAATAAATGATGCCCCAATTGTTCGAGACCTCGATCAGAGAAAAATACCTTGTGTGTCCTCATTTTTGTAAGTAACAATGATTTTACTTGATTAAACTCAGCTTCAGTAAACAAGTCTTTTGCGTAATCATAGTCATATAAACAAAAACGAACGTAAGATTCATCGCCTATGATTCCCAACCCATAATTTGGTTTATTATAAACTTCAATCTTGTATTTTTGTAATTTTGCTTTCACGATCTTTAGATCACCTTGAGCAGTTGACCTACTGACATAGAGATCATTTGATAGCTCATCCAATTTAACAAACCCTTGTTGCGATGTAAGCAGTTTAAAGATGATATAGGTTGCTCGCTCTGATGCATTTGAGGGGATTGGAGACTGTGAAAGACCAGTGTCTTTTCCATGCATCCATTCCTCAAACCTCTCCTCATTCAGAATGTTCAACGTATAACCTTCCCCTTTTACAGAGTCAATCTCTGCACCACGAGGACCTAGAAACTCATGCATTTCCTTTATATCATTTCGGATCGTCCGCGTCGTCACATTCGCTAACCCAGCTAAAATATCAGCTTTCGTCGGGGTTTGGGCAGTAATCAAGTATTGCAGCAGTAGTGTCGCTCTTGCATTCATTGCAAACCCCTCCATACCAAGTCGACATGTTTTTACTATAAAGATAAAACGACTTTTGTCTTATCATGCAAAATCGTATGATCGTCAATAAATCGTGCTTCAACAATAACCTCTTTTTTGTCAACTTCAATAGAATGCACTAATTGAGCAAGTAAATCGACAGCATGTTTCGCAATGGCCTCTTGATTTTGAATAATTCGTGAGAATGAAGTTGTCAACGAATGGTCTACCGGCCCATCAAACCCAATTAAACTATAATCCTCCGGTATCTTCTTTCCCAGTTTGCTTAAAGCATTCCATACGATCTGACCGCTGAAATAATCAAGCGCAAAAAAACAGGTGATGTTTTGGTGCTCTTTTATTTTCTTATGGATACTTTCAAAATCTCTTTCCAGGCACGCTTCATTAATACGGTTCGAATATGACGTTTCTAAATTAAGCAACCACATTGAGTTATCCAAAACCATGGTGTTGTTATAATATGCCTCTTTAATTCCCTCGATCCGATCAGATACTGAAGAATTATTTAAATGCTTATGAGAGACTACAGAAATATTCTGATGACCAAGCTCTATAAGTTTATTCACCATTTGGTTTGCTATGGCTTTGTTATTACTACCAACATAAGGCACCGATAAACCAAATAGTTTGCGGTCCATCAGGACAATAGGAAAATTACTCAGCGTTATTTTTAAAAGGGCTTGATTATGATATTCGGCTTGAACAGGCAAAATAATGATGCCACGAACACCTAGAGAAATAAGCTCATTTAAGTATTCTGTTTCTAACTCTTGAGATTCATTAGAAATCTTAAGAATACATTGAAATCCTTTTTCATTTAGATATGAAATAGTCGCCCTAAGAAGCTCTGCCCCATAACTGTCAGAAAAGCCGGCTAGGATTACGCCCACTAAATCCGATTTTTTGGTGACGATCTTCCCTTTCACTTCCTCACTAACAAAGCTCCCTTTTCCCGGTATACGAGTAATCCAACCTTCTTCTACAAGTAAATTCATCGCATTTTTAGCAGTAAGTCTACTAACATCGAACAATTCCATAAGTTGTTTTTCGGTCGGTATCTGATGTCCCACATCATACTTGCCGGTTTTTATTTCATGTTTTACCTTTTCATAAATCATTTGATATAAAGGTTTATTCATAGCGAGAATAATACCTCCCTCCATTTGTAAAGGATATATTTATTATATCATTTTCCCTAGGTATTGACAAAGAATATAAACCAAATATACTATAAAGGTATTAAAAGAACTATTAAATGATATATATGAATTGCAAAGGAGTTAAATAAATGATCAAGGAACAAGCGATGAATGGCATTAATGAGCTATTAGACGTCGTTGACGCAAAGACGAAGGAATTAGATAGAGAACTGTGGGGAAAACAGTTTCGCAATGGTTTTTCCGATACACTCATGAAAACGCTTAGTATATCTGAAGACGGATCTGTATATTTAGTTACTGGCGACATTCCGGCAATGTGGTTAAGAGATTCAACAGCACAAATACAACCCTATTTAGTGTTAGCAAAAACAAACGAAGTTTTTCAGTCCCTCATCGCTAAGCTGATTCAAAAACAGTGCGACTATATATTGATTGACCCTTATGCAAACGCTTTTAATGAAAAGCCGAACAACAACGGTCATCAAACAGATAAAACAAAAATGTCGCCTTGGATATGGGAACGGAAATACGAGATTGATTCATTGTGCTATCCAATCAAGCTTGCTTATCAATTGTTTAAAGAGTCCGGATACACAGATCATTTCAATGAGTCCTTTCTACAGGCAGCTAAAGAGATCGTAAAAGTGTTCAAAACGGAGCAACATCATGCGAACTCCCAGTACACGTTTGAGCGGTTTGATGGTCGTCCAGAAGACACCTTAGTGAACGAAGGCAAGGGATCGCCAGTCGGGTATACCGGTATGACTTGGTCAGGCTTCCGTCCGAGCGATGATGCATGCACTTACGGTTACCTCGTGCCTTCAAATATGTTCGCTGTCGTCAGTCTCTCTCATTTACATGAAATTATTTCTGCGTTCTATTTAGAAAATGAAGCTCTTTTCGCGAATGAAGTATGTCAGCTGCGTGACGAAATTGAAAGCGGGATACAGAAGTTTGGCATTGTCGAAAACAAAGAGACAGGAAAAAAAGTGTACGCCTATGAAGTCGATGGACTCGGGAATTATACATTAATGGATGATGCCAATGTTCCAAGCTTGCTGTCAGCTCCTTACTTGGGCTATTGCGAAAGCGACGATGACATTTATCTGAATACGCGTGCGTTTTTATTAAGCGAAAAAAATCCATACTATTACTCAGGCACTGTAGCAGCCGGAATCGGAAGTTCTCACACGCCAGATCAATATATATGGCCCATTGCTTTGAGCATTCAAGGGTTAACGTCTTTATCAAAAGAAGAACAGAAATCATTGTTAGATGTCATCGTTCAAACCACCGCTGGGACGATGCAATGTCACGAAAGTTTCGATGTCAACGATGACAGCCGCTATACGAGAGAATGGTTTTCATGGTCCAACATGATGTATTGTCAATTGCTGTTGACTTATTTAGACATCACGTAAACACTTTTCATAGGAGGTCAATAGATGAGTAAAGTACAGAATTTCTTAGAAGATCGCGTTGCCCCTTTTGCCGGAAGAATAGGACAAATCAAACAGCTGGTCGCCATTCGTGATGGGATAGCTTTTATTATGCCCCTTATCATCATTGGGTCTATTGCCCTTATCCTTAATAGCCTTCCTATCCAGGCTACTTGGTACGTCAATTTGATGAATGAAGGAGGGTGGGCAGAACGACTTGGTCTAATAGTGAATGGAACGTTTGGCCTTATTGGGTTATTGGCCGCTTTTACAATTGCCTACTCATTGGCAAAGCAATATTCTTTAGACGGGTTATCCGTAGGACTACTTTCATTGGCAGCCTACGTATTTTGTACACCTAGTATCCAATCAACCGATAATGCACTAGGCATTCCGCTAGATCTAATGGGAAGCAAAGGGTTGTTTGTTGCAATTGTAATTGGGATAATCTCAACTGAAATCTTTAGATTCGTCATAAAGAAAAACCTTGTCATCAAACTCCCGGCAGGTGTTCCGCCAGCAGTAGGTAAGTCCTTCACTGCCTTAATTCCTGGTTTCTTTATTATCGTCTTTTTTGCAGCTGTAACGTGGATCTTAGGCGAAACAAGCATTGGTAGCGTCCATAATCTTGTCCAAACCGTGTTAGGGAATCCGTTGAGTATGTTAGGTGGAACTATCTTCGGAGCTTTTATCTACGAGCTTTTGATCAGTGGGTTTTGGTTAACTGGTATCCATTGCGGCAATATCATGGGGGGGATATTGAACCCTATTTGGATGCAGCAAATGGACGAGAATCGTTTAGCTCTCCAAGCCGGCGAGGCATTACCGCATATTCTCACACAACCGTTTTTTGATATCTTTGTTCACATGGGAGGCGCTGGGACGCTCGTTGCATTAGCCATATGTCTTTTCATTTTCAGTAAAAGTCAACAAAACAAATCCATTGGGCGCATAGGGATTACCCCCTCCTTGTTTAATATTGGAGAACCGCTTATGTTCGGTGTTCCTGTCGTTCTAAATCCGATCATGTTTATTCCTTTCATTCTCGCTCCGATTGTGATGGTGTTAACCACCTATTTTGCGATGGCTACTGGAATTGTTCCAAAAACCAATGGGGTGTCTGTTCCTTGGACGATGCCACCTATCATTAGCGGGTATTTAGCGACTGGAAGTATAAAAGGATCGATCATGCAAATAGTGAACCTAATTATTGCCATCTTAATCTATTATCCGTTCTTCAAGGCAATGGACAAGCAATTTGTTCGAGAAGAGAAGAAGGAGGAGATCAATCAATGACAAAACGACTACTGAACTGCGATACAAGTGATATTATGGCAATGACTAAAGAGGAATTAAAAGTATCCATCTATGCCAGCGAAGGCCGAACCGTGTTAACAGAAGTTGCTGTTGTAAAAGACCCTATCATTGATGGCGTAACGAATGGAGAAATCGCAAAATTCGCCGGGGCAGATTTAATCCTTTTAAATGCGTTTGATGTAGACCATCCTGCCATTTGCGGGATAAGTTCCACAGATTCCCAGCCTGTGAAAACGTTGAAGAAATTAACTGGACGTCCCATCGGAGCCAATTTAGAACCTGTGGATGATAGCCAAAGCACGATGGATGAGAAAGAGGAAATCGGTGCCGGCAGAAAAGCGACCGTTCATACGTTCAAAAAGGCAAATGAATTAGGTCTAGATTTTATCTGTTTAACAGGAAACCCTGGGACAGGAGTGACAAACGAAGCGATTTGCAACTCTATTCAAGAAGCAAAACGTACGTTTGATGGGTTAATCATCGCAGGGAAAATGCATAGTTCTGGCATTGATGAACCCATTGTTGACGAACAAACAGTTGAACAATTTATAGAGGCCGGAGCTGACATTATCTTATTCCCTGCTGTCTATACCGTTCCCAAATTTAGAGAAGAAGAGTTATTACGTTTGGTCGAAGTTGTTCATTCACATAACCGATCTGTAAAAGACCCTGCAAAGAAAGTTCTAACATTGTCTGCCATTGGAACGAGTCAGGAAAGCTCAAGCAAAGAGGTTATCCAAAAAATTGCATTGGCTTGTAAATCATGTGGTGTCGATATTCACCATATAGGTGATGCTGGATACTCAGGATTAGCTTTATATCAAAATATTGATGTGTTAGGGAACGCGATCCGTGGTGAAAGACACCAATTGCGTATGAGAGCTAAGTCGATTTTTAGATAGAAGACGCGATAGATGACATTAGAAAAACATGCCGCCCAAGCGATTATAGGGCCGGCATGTTTTTTCTAGTGATGCAGCAAGATGAAGCGAGCTAACAGTCATCTTTTTTATTCCTTTTCCCTGGACCCGTGCGAATAAACAGATGAAGCATTGCTAATGAAAGACCAACCGACAGGACGTGGTGTAACAAAGCGAAGTTTGTTGACGCAGCGGTCGACATTCCCTTGCACTCTAGCGCATCTTCAACTCAAAAGGACCTCGTCGTGACTTAGTCGTGGAGTCTCGCTAGTCGTCGCTTTTGGTTTATGCTAAAGGGCGAATGAAATGAGAAAGATTTTTTTGGTTTCATTTTCAACAGTTACCACGACATTCATGTAAAAGGCATCCGATGATCTACTTTGAAACAGTGCACTGACTTGCCTGATTCGGCTGCCACACGGCTTTTTACCCTCTATACGACACCGAGCCACAATAAACAATATACACAGAAATAAACATCAGCGTAGGCAACATACGTAGACTCTAGTGGGATCAGCGCGAGCTGAAGATCCCCTCGAAAAAGCCATGCTTTTTCGAGGAAGCTGAAGCCGCGCCCCACAGAAAGCGAAGTATGTAGACGGAGCGGTCGACATTCCCTTGCACTCTAGCGCATCTTCAACTCAAAAGGACCTCGTCGTGACTTAGTCGTGGAGTCTCGCTAGTCGTCGCTTTTGGTTTATTATAAAGAACGAATCAAATGAGAAAGATCTTTTTTGGTTTCATTTTCAACAGTTACCACGACATTCGTGTAAATGGCACCAGGTGATCTAACTCGAAACAGTGCACTGACTTGCCTTATTTGGTTACCACACGGCTTTTTACCCTCTATACGAGAGACCGAGCCACAATAAACTATGAACGCAGAAACAAACATCAGCGTAGTCAACAACGTAGACTCTAGTGGGATCAGCGCGAGCTGAAGATCCCCTCGAAAAAGCCATGCTTTTTCGAGGAAGCTGAAGCCGCGCCCCACAGAAAGCGAAGTTTGTTGACGGAGCGGTCGACAATGCCGTTCACCTTAGCGCATCTTCAATTCGAAAGGACCTCATCGTGACTTAGTCGTGGAGTCTCGCTAGTCGTCGCTTTTGGTTTATGCTAAAGGGCGAATCAAATGAGAAAGATCTTTTTTGGTTTCATTTTCAACAGTTACCACGACATTCATGTAAAAGGCATCCGATGATCTACTTTGAAACAGTGCACTGACTTGCCTTATTTGGTTGCCACACAGCTTTTTACCTTCTATACGAGAGACCGAGCCACAATAAACAATGAACGCAGAAACAAACTCAGCGTAGTCCACAACGTAGACTCTAGTGGGATCAGCGCGAGCTGAAGATCCCCTCGGAAAGCCATGCTTTTTCGAGGAAGCTGAAGCCGCGCCCCACAGAAAGCGAAGTTTGTTGACGGAGCCCTCGTCGTGTTTTCTTTGCTGCTTGAGTCTCGCTAGTGACCGCTTTTGGTTATTGTAAAGAACGAATGACATGACCTTGACCTCGTTGGTTCAATGTCGACCATAACCAACAAGGGTAGTGGAAAGGGCACTAGTAAATAGCCAAGCGTTTCAGCTCTTGTGTTGAATCATGCGTTCATCCATCGTAAGCTCACCGTCAGTTACCATTTTGTCAATGGTTTGTCGAACGCGTTCATCAACGCCTTGATTCAGACGTTGAAACCCTAACAGATTGTTTAGACGTTTGACGACTTCATCGATGGGGAGCTTGATGCCAGCGTCACTTAGATGCTTGATTCCGTTTCGATATTCTCTAAAGGAAATATCGTCAGAATCACGACGATCCTTATCGCCCTCGCGAAACAAGGAAAAATCAGATACGCTTTCCGATGTGCTCCATATGAAGCGACGGTCATCGCTTTCTTCTTCGACGAAGTAGTTGGTTTGCCCCAGGCATTCAGCGACATGCTGCGCAATTCTACTACCTGCTCGTTTAAAACCCCACGCATCACTAATTCGTTTGACGAGCATCTGCTCACTAATTGGGGCCTCATGCTCAACCAACTGTCTCATCTGCGTAAAGATCATCTCCTTCGAAGAGATCGTATAAAAGTCATTTTTGTCGACCACTACCTCAGGCAGTACATGTGCCTCATACACGTCCTTTTTCAGTGGAACTGTTTCAACGGCAGCAATAGGCTCTGTCATCACTTCAGACAATGTCTCATCTTGCTGTTGAAGCGTTGGCTCTTTTATCGGTGCGGCTGCTCGTATACTTTCAAGCTGTTCACACAGCGCGTCGGCCTGTTTGTCAGGGTTACGCCACCAAGACATCGTCCACACTTTCAATACAGTCCAACCAAACCGGTTCAGCACATCGACCTTTAGCTTTTCGCGGTCACGAATCGTTTTTTCAGCAGCCGCTGTGTGACCATCTGTTAAAATAGCCGCCATATACCTCTCTGGGGCATCTGGATGCTTGACTGCCAGCTCAATTTTAAACGCACTCATTCCTACTCCGCGTTCCGTTTCGTAGCCTTTTTCAGCCAGTTTCCTTTCAATAGAAAGTAAAATCGCCTCATGTTGTTCCTCTTCTCTTGTTGCAGACAAACCTCCAGAATGACTTGCCCTTTTGGCAAACAGCATAAATGCTTGAAGATCCTGCACGCCCTTTGCTTTCGCTCGCTGTAAAGCTTCCGGCTCCATTGAAGCGAATACTTTCATTTCCTGCTTCGCCCGTGTGATGGCTACATTTAATCGTCTCCAGCCCCCTTCACGGTTCAGAGGACCAAAGTTCATCGTCATTTTTCCTTCCTCATCCGGACCAAAACATAAGGAAAAGTAGATTGTATCACGTTCATCTCCCTGCACGTTTTCGAGGTTTTTAACGAATAGAGGCTCTTCCCCATTTAAAACGATCTCTTCCAACTCAGGTTTTTTGGAAAGCTCTTCTTCAATCATGTCGGCAATCAGTTCCTGCTGATGAGAGTTAAACGTGACAATGCCAATGCTTGATTTCCTGAGTATTGGATCCTCTAGCCGTCGAAACACATCTGTGACAATCGCTTCCGCTTCCGTTTTATTGACGTTCGCCCCACCGCGTTCGTACGTTCCCTTTACATTCGTAAACGTCACCTTGTCTTTTGAAAAGTCAGTGGACGGGAATGTGACGAGCTGTCCGTCATAATAACGTCGATTCGAAAACGCAATCAGACTTTCATGCTCACTGCGGTAATGCCACTTCAAATATTTTTCTGGGAGGGGAAGTGCCAGACAATCTTCTAGAACACTCTCCATGTCAACCATCTCCACATCATCATCCTCGTCATTAATCGTGGCATTAAAAAAGTTGGTTGGTGGTAATTGTTTTGGATCACCAACAACGATGACCTGTCTCCCCCTTGCCATGGCACCTACTGCCTCGCTTGTCGGCATTTGTGAGGCTTCATCAAAAATTACCAGGTCAAATGCAGGATGATCAGAAGAAAGGTATTGAGACACAGCGATCGGGCTCATCAACACACAAGGCTTGAGCTTTGAAAGTGTGTTAGGGATGCTTGAGAATAGCTGTCTCATGGCCAAGCCCCTGCCCCTGCTCCGGATGGCCCGATGAAGCTTATTGACCTCTGTTCCCTCAATTTCACTAATGTTTTCTAGCTGGATATTCTTTTTCGCCAGTCGTTCAGCAACCTCAAGCTGAGACGCCTTCATCAGTTGCTCATCCATTCGCTTGAATTTCTCAAGCAGCAACTCCACTTCTGCTTCACTAAACGTGCGGAGATGTTCTCTGAGATTCACTTCCTTGTCAATTCGCTGGCGCAACACACTGTAACGATACGTATGAACGACTTCTTCGCCTGATCTGTCTCCAGTTTCGAAATCCACAAGCATTGGTTCAATTCCAACCTTTTCTGCCTCGCGTTTCGCATGGACGTATTGCACCATATCGTAGAGTCGATCCAAGTGTTCTAGCTGCGACTTTGCTTTTTCAACCACCGAATAGACCCAATCACTCGCTTTGCTTATGTAGTCGTTTATTTCCAGCGTATCTTTCAAAACGTCTAACATACTCTCGAATGAATGCACTTCTTTTTGCAATGCTTGACGAGCAACGGCATGTCCTCTAAGGTTCCTCTGGTCAACATCATGATGTATTAGAAACGATTTAATAGCACCAACGCTCTGAGGTTCATTGCATAACTGCTCAAGTGCTGCCAAAGCCGTCAGATCATTTTCGATAACGTCCTTTTGCTGTTTAGTACGCCAAGAAGAGCCAAAGGCTTTGTCCATCCACGTCACGTGCGGTTCAAGCTCTTTTTCAAGCTCTCCCATTCGCCGTGTCGTATCACAATACTGTTGCAACAACTCAACAGAAGGTTGTGCCGTTGCCTCTCGCAAAAATGGTTTAAGTGAATTCACTGCTTTTCGCCGTTTAAAGAACGCAAAAAGACCTGGCGTTCGGGCCTCGCTTAACCTTTCAAGCCAAGTCACTTCACTCACTTGAGACATTCGATCATCAAAGGTGGTGGAGAGCTGCTCCTGAGCTACCGTAAGCTCATGATTCTTAACTAACACAGTCCTCGTCATCTCGATCCCTTGGCCTTCATCCAAAAATGCTAGCAGGTGCATCGTGTCGAGTTGTTCGATCTTCTCAAGCTTTTGAAGAAATCCCTTCAGAGATGTCTTGCTTTCACCTGTAAACCGCACGCTAACCCCTTCCAAATACTCCCTTAAACTCTTGCGCAACGGCTCTCCAATTCGAATTACTTCTTGCAGATACCTCGTTATGTCATCCTTTTTCGCTAAAGAATATTGAATGGCTCCGATGCCATCCCATGGGTGGTCTTTCAATGGCACACATGTTTCTCCGAGGCGAGTGGTCTTTTTCATAAGTTCGATGTGACTTTCAAGAACCCTGTCTGTAAGATTCTTCACATGCTGAGAGTCAAGGGAAGCCACGACATCAGGTCGTTCAAGCGACGCAAAGGATTGCAGCATATCATACGTACTTTTCCCGAAAGTTGTTTCTTCATGAAGCTCCTTGCTTATGTCAAAAAGCGACTTTTTCAACTGGGCAATATCTGTGTTGTACTCTTCCCAATTTACAGAGGCTGTACGCTCCACCTTAAACGACTTGTCAAATTGCTCAAGAACCTGATTTTTTTGCGCTTTGTTGGAGTATACACTTAGTAAAAACGGCTCCAATCCGATGCCTTTTAATTTTTGATACACAACTTCGAGGGCAGCCATTTTTTCAGCTACAAAAAGCACCGTCTTTCCTTCTCCAAGGGTATTCGTAATAATGTTTGTAATGGTTTGAGACTTCCCTGATCCTGGTGGCCCATGAAGCACAAAGCTTTCCCCACTTGATGCTGCATGAAGGGCTTCCATTTGCGAACCATCAGCGCTCAAAGGGACCAGTGATGGTGTTGAAATTTCTTTTTCAGGCGTCAGCGCTTCTGAAAAGTTATACGACTGCGTAAATGATTTTCTTCCTTCAATGAGACTTTTTACGACGGGATTGCGTGATAGCATTGCTTCATTGGATCGTAAGTCGTTCCACATCACAAATTTAGCGAAAGAGAACGTGCCAATGCTGGAAAACTCAAGAACATCCCAGCCATCCATATGCATAATAAGTCTACGCACATCAGACATGACGCGCTTAACGTCTGCCCCGTACTCATCTTCAGGCAGTGTGTACAGCTCTGAGGCATTGATGGAAAAGGCCTGTCGCAAGTATTCAACTAAAGAAATGTTGATTTGAATATCATCGGTTCGTGCTTTAATTGAAAATCCACTTTGCTGAGAATGGCGTATCATTTCAACGGGCATTAATAGAATCGGGGCAAATCTGGTTTTCTTACTTTTTGGATCAATCCACTGAAGAAAACCGAGTGCGAGAAACAACGCATTGGCACCGTTTTCCTCTAGCTTTTCTTTCGCATCACGGTAAATCTTCGTCGCCCGCTTAAAGAGATCCTCATTGTCTAGATACGCACGCAAACGATTTTGCGACAATTCATTCTGGATTAATCCTTCATCTGCTACCTCTGAGAAGCTCCTGTTTAATGCACCTTTAAACTCACTGGGCGCAGGCTCAATTTTCATCTTTTCGCCTCTGTGCAAGGCATCTTCAATTTGACCAAGATCAGAAGAAATCAATGGAATGCCTTTTCGCTTGTAATTGTAATTTAGTAGAAGGTTTCTCATTCCCAAATCCAACAGTTTACTTTTCCACAATCCGATCTTATCTTGCTGAGAAGCAGCAGACCCATCAATGTCACTGCTATGTCTTGAGATAGCATACGCCTGATAGTCATTCTGTGTTTGAGGAACAACAGAAGGAGCAGATTGGACGACATGGTTTTCCGCCAATAGCGAGAGAGCCTTAATGCCACCATGCCTACAGCGCTGGATATCAACAGCATAATTAATATAATCTGGCTTATCAAACGCTTTCTTCGCAGTCTGAATTGCCTCAGCAAACGGCACCTCTGAATTAGTTAGGTGAGTCGTCTCGACAACGATCAGATCATTAATGCCATCCGCCATTCGTTTCGTTAAATACGTTTTATCGTAGCTCACCATTTCGGGCATCCACTCATTCGTCAACCAAACACCGAGGAACACATGGCCACGGCAAAAAATGAGCATTGGATGAAGGCCCGCTGCTTCAACACAGGATGCAAACAGGACTGTTAAATCCAAACATGTGCCCATCCCAGTTTCGGAGACTTGATCTGGAAAACGAACCTTCTGACCGTGGTGCTCAAAGCTAGCAGGTGGATTGGCATAATCAATGCCTTTGCCTTGGATCGAACTGTAAATCGCGGATACCTGATCAACAGTGTGCGCTGGGTCTGCGCTTTGATAGCCGTCCATGGAGCTTGAGGGCTTTTTTGTTTTCAAACGTTGAATACTGTCTTTAAGCAATTGATCTATGTAGGGGCGATTCGGTGTAATAAAACTTGCGATGATTTCAGGACTCGCCGCAGCTCCTGGCCACTGGTTGTACGCCAAAATTTCCAGTGCACGGCTTGTTTGCAGGACCAATTGATCATTGGAAGTGATACGAATATCGATCGTGCCTTGGACGGCCTCTTCAAATCGTCTAAGCTCCGCTGTATCGTAGGATAGCTCCGGAGTAAAAACGATCGCCTCTTCTGAAGGGACGATATCGAAATGGACCGGTTGAAAACGAGTAATTGATGGATTTGTCATAATGTCTATGCGTACATTTTTCAATGGCTCGTTGCCTTCATTTTTCAATGACAGTTCTGTAATGAGCGGAACACGGTTTTGTTGCAAGGCATAGTTGGCGACGCCTGAGTAATCGAGAGTGAGGTCAACAGCATTCATAAAAGTCTCCCCTTTTTTTCAATGACTTTGTGCCTAGTACCTCTAGCGTACCACCTTGTAACTAGTCAAACAATTCCAAAGTATCCTTTTTGATGAAATTGTAGTGTTTACATTACCTATTTTCAACACGACCTTTCCGATACAATCATAAAACGCCCCAAACGTCATGAAATTCATAACGAATGGGGCGCCTTCTTGATTAGCTTAGACTAAAGAAATTTGTACAATATCATAGTGTCCATCACTTGACAGACGAAGCGTCCAGTTCGAGGAAAGGAGTGTTTGAAAGGATTCGACTTGTTCAGTTGAAAGGGGCACATTGATCACACCAGCTTCCGTTTCCTCATACGACTCGCCTAAGCGAAGGCCAAACCGAAGCTTGAGCAACCGTGTGACGCCAGGTTTGGTAAGAAATTTCACTTGGTACTCTTCACGGATTGATGCTGTAATTCTTTCGCGATCTTCCTTAAAAGCATCGACGAGATCACTAAAATCAAACGCATCAGACACGGCTTCCAATGGACGCGTATCTCCATTAGCCAATGCGTCAAGCAACACATCATCTTGCAGTCCTTTGGCTCGTAGCGTTTCTACCATAAATGCTTCCCATTGCGATAGTTTTGTCATTATGTGTACATCCCCTAAGCATTATTGATTCGCTGGCATAATCTCATTCACATAGTAAAGCTCGTCTAATCGTGGCTCATATTTCACCGCGTCACTCACACCGTAGCGACCTTCTAGCTGGAACAAATAAAGGGCGCCACGGTCTTCTGATAGAATTTGCTGCACCTGCTTGTACTGGGCGGCTCGTTCCTCTTCATTCATATTGTAGGCAGCTGCTTCAAGAAGCTCTTCCACCTCAGGATTGGAGTAACTCGTCACATTCTCTTCTTTAAACAATTCGAGCACACTGGCATCAAACAACGTGTTTCCCCAACCGACAAAAACCCCTTCATCCAAGTCTTCGCTGAAAAGTCGTTCAGCAAACTGGCTCTGTTCAATCAGCTCCAGGTTCGCGGTAATGCCGACGTCTGCCAACATGCCTTGAACAACCTCTGCCATTTCAGTGTAATAATTGTTCACGGAGATGTCCACAGTAACGCCACCTTCATAACCGGCATCGGCCAAAATTTGCTTGGCCTGATCAGGGTCATACTCGTATGTGTCATACAATGACTCGTCAGCGCCAAAGTTGCCCGGCGAGATATGCGTGCGCGTTGCCGTGGCTGCACCTGCCAGAATCTCATCAATAATCACTTGATTGTCAATCGCTAAATCAATGGCTTTACGAACGGCAGGATCAGCTGTTGGCTCGCCTTCTTGAGTGGATAACCACAGCTGGATCACTCGCTGAATCGGGCTAACAGCAACATGCGTGCCTTCGTTACTCTCAATGCGTTCAAAGTCCGCCGTCGGAATATTAAAGGCAATGTCAATGCCGCCTGTCAACAGCTCAGACACACGTGTCGAGTTTTCTGGAACAACTTGAAAATGCACCGTATCCCATGTCGGTTCACCATCGTAATAGTCATCAAACTTGCCTAGCGTGACGCCTGAACCACGGTTCCATTCATCAAATGTATACGCGCCAGTGCCGGCGGGTGCTTCAAAAAAAGCGTCACTTCCTACCTCCTCAAAATACGCAGCAGGGAGAATGCTAGCGCTCGCCCCCGCAAGTCTGCTGAGCAGCACCGGGTCAGGTTGTTTCGTAATAATATTGACATGCGTCTCATCAACAATTTCGACGCTTTCAATTCCACTAAACACGGAATGCTCCTGCAGAGACTCGTCCGTCGCGACTCTCTCAATGGAGAATTTCACGTCCTCAGCGGTAAACGGATCGCCGTTATGGAAGGTCACACCTTCTCTTAGTGTAAAGGACCATGTGAGGTCATCCTTTTTTCCCCATTCCGTCGCAAGCTCAGGGATAATCTTCCCTTCCGCATCACGGTTAAGCAACTTTCCATACACATTGACAAGAACAGCGGCCGTTGTGATGACACTATTGTTTTGTGGGTCTGTTGTTGTAATGTCCGCTGGGTTGGCAATGGTCAACACCTGTTCTTCTTCGGTCTTTCCTTCATCTTGGCTCGGCGCAGTAGTATCATCTGGATCTTCAAAACCGCAGGCGACAAGCATAAACATCGCGACGAGAGCAAACAATGGTTTGGCGAATCTGTTCAAGAGGTGATCTCCTTTTCAATTGTATTTGGGTGGTGGCAGGCATACCAGACGCCTGGCTCGTGCTCGCTTAACTCAGGTCGCACAGAGGCACAGACGTCTTGACGGTTCGGGCAGCGCCCATAAAACGGACAGGCTGGCGTTGTGTGAGACATGTCCACCCGTTCTGCCTCACGCGGCAGCCGCCGCTTTCGCTGGGACGGATGTGACACAGGCACAGCCTCCAACAATGTGTACGTGTATGGATGTCGTGGTTGTGTAAAAATTGTCTCACGGCTGCCGATTTCCATGATTTGACCGGCATACATAATCGCGACTCGATCACTAATGTATTTTACGGCTGGCAGGCCGTGAGCGATAAACAGATAGGACATACGGTACGTTTTTTGAAGCTCTTTTAGAAGGTTCAGAATTTGCGCCTGAATCGACACGTCAAGCGCCGACACCGGTTCATCGCAGATCACGACCTCTGGCTTGAGCGCAATGGCTCGAGCAATGCTGAGCCGCTGGCGTTGCCCTCCACTAAATTCATGCGGGTAACGGTGCATATGTGATTCATCTAACCCAACCTCTTGGAGTAATGCCAGCGCTCTAGCCTCGAGGGCCTTGCGACTAAGCCGTTCATGAACGAGGAGCGGTTCTGTGACGACGTCCTTCGCCTTCATTCGCGGATTTAACGACGCGTACGGGTCCTGAAACACCGCCTGGATGTTTCGTTTCACCGCACGCATCTCTTTTCGGTCTACTGTGGAGAGATCCGTTCCGTGAAGCAACACTGATCCACTCGTCGGTTTCTCCAACTGGAGCATGAGTTTGGCCAGTGTCGACTTCCCAGAACCCGATTCGCCGACAATGCCTAGTGTTTCACCTTCTCGAACGGAAAGACTGACATGATCGACCGCTTTAAGCAGCGCTTGAGAAGATTTGAGGGCATAATGCTTTGACAGCTCTTTGACCTCAAGCACCGGTGCATCAGTTTGTATCGCCAAGATTCTCCTCCTCCTTTCCAGGAAACAAGCAACGAACCGAATGCCCTTGACGAAGTTCACGAAGTGGAGGCATGTCGCTTTTACATTCCGCTCTTGCCTTTGGACACCGAGGATGAAACGGACATCCTTCAGGCAGGTTTGCCAAATCAGGTGCTGTCCCTGGAATCGAAGCAAGTGTAGCCTCGAGCTCATCCAATGTCGGCATTGCTTCCATCAGCCCAATTGTATACGGGTGCTTCGGGTCGTCAAACAAGTTGTACACACTGCTTTCCTCAACGATTCGACCTGCATACATGACGAGCACGCGATCGGCCATCTCCGCAACGACATTCAAATCGTGCGTAATAAAGATGACACCTGTTTGATTTTCGGTATGGAGCTTATGAATCAGGTCGAGAATATTCGCTTGCACCGTGACATCCAGGGCCGTCGTTGGCTCGTCCGCAATCAACAGCTTCGGCCTGTGTGCAATCGCAAACGCGATCACGATACGCTGGCGCATCCCTCCGGACAGCTGATGAGGAAAGCGTTCAGCCACTGCTTTAGGGTCTGGAATGTCGACCAACTCAAGCAGCCTGAGCACTTCATGATAGATGTCTTTTTTCGAGAGCGAGCGTTGGTGTATCGCCACTGCTTCTGCCAATTGCGCCTTAATCCGCATCATCGGGTTCAGTGAGCTCATCGGCTCTTGAAAAATCATCGCCATATCCTTGCCATGATGACGACGGCGTTCTTTTGCCGACAGCTTCGTCAGGTTCTCACCTTGAAACGCGATACTCCCCGACACAACGTTCCCACCACGCTTTAAAAGACCAATGACCGAGAGTGCCGTCATGCTTTTCCCACTTCCAGACTCGCCGACAATCGCGACGACCTCTCCTTCTGCTACTTCAAATGAAACATCGTCCACAACGCGAACATTGGACTGCCCGCGTCTGGAAAAGGAGGTTGCCAGGTTCTGAACAGACAATAAAGGTGCTGCGCTTTGCTTCGCCATTTACGCTCCCCCTTTTTTCCAGCGCGGATCGAGAAGATCTCTGATCCAGTCCCCAAGGAAGGTCATTGCCAGTACGGTGATTGTAATTGCAATGCCTGGGAATGTGGCTACCCACCAGCTTGTCGCCAAATAATCACGCCCATCGTCGAGCATGCCTCCCCACGTGATCGTCGGCGGTTGAACGCCGAGACCAAGAAAGCTTAACGACGACTCCGTCATAATCGCTGTCGCCACCCCAATCGTTGCTACGACGATAAATGAGGAGAGCACGTTCGGCAGAATATGCTTGCGTAGGACATGCCAGTGGCTTGCACCAATCGTTCGCGCCGATTGCACATATTCGCGCTCCTTTACACTAAGCACCTCACCACGCACAAGCCTTGTGAACTGAACCCAACTCGTCAAGCCAATCACAATGATCAACGTCCATAACCCTGGTTCAAACACGACGATGGCCACAAGCACGAGCAGCAGCGTCGGAATCGCGAGCATCGCATCAACGACTCGCATCACGGCGTGGTCCACCCATGTCCCACCAAGATAACCAGATAAGAGACCAAGGGCCAGTCCTATCACGCCAGCAATCGCCACCGCGACGACACCAACAAGAAGGGAAATTCGTCCACCATAGAGCAATCGACTGAGCACATCTCTTCCTAAATGGTCAGTCCCGAGAAGATGCGCCGACTGACCTCCGTCCATCCAAATAGGTGGGATCAAACGGTTTGGCGCATCCACGACGTACGGATCATGCGGCACAAGCCATGGCGCTGCAAGGGAAACGAGCACAATCGCGACAACCGTCACAAGCCCCGCCACACCAAGAGGAGACCATGCCAGTCCTAAACGAACGGATTCAATTTTTCGTTTTGAAGCTGCTGTCACCATTTAATTTTCCTCCTGATGTTACGACTTCGATTCATAGGAAATGCGTGGATCCAACAGACGATAGATCACGTCCGTCAAAAGGTTTACTAGAATGGTTATGATGGCAATAACAAACACAATCGCTTGAATGACCGCCATATCCTTCGCTTCTATCGATTGCAGCAGCAGACGCCCAATGCCTGGCCACGAAAAGACCGTTTCCACGATGATGGTGCCTCCGATCAACTGAGGAAATTGCAGACCAATCATTGTCACGACCGGAATCAATGAATTCATAAACACGTGACGTAAAATGACAATCCATTCCTTCTGGCCCTTGCTGCGAGCGGTTTGGACGAATTCTTGGTCAATGACCTCAAGCACGCTTGCCCGCACAAGTCTCGTTAATTCGGCTGAAAGGGCAACGCCGAGCGTAAAGGCAGGCAAAACGAAATGCGCTGGCGATTCCGCTCCCGACACAGGCAAAACGCCAAGGGTCACGGCAAAAAAGAGAATTAACATAATCCCAATCCAGAAGTTTGGCATCGCCTTGCCAATAACAGACAAACCTGAGATGAAATAATCGACAAACGTATTGCGCTTTAAAGCCGCAATGACTCCGAGCGGCAGCGACATCAAAATGCCGACACCGAGCGCCATGCCTGCAAGAGACAGCGTGGCCGTCAAACGTTCCACCACTAGCGGCAGTGCCTCCTGATGATACTGATACGACGTGCCAAAATCACCACGAGCTAAGTCCCCCATATACTGCACGTACTGAATCAAAAAGTGCTGATCTAACCCTAATTCTTTTTCTAAAATCGCCCGATCCTCCTGTGTCGCGTTCTCCGGCAGCATCAAGGACACCGGATCGCCCGCCAGATAAACAAGCGCAAAGACAACAAACGTTAGAATAAGCATCGTTGGAACGACCTGAATGACTATTCGCTTCAAAAACCGCATTACGTCTCCCCCATCTGCCGTTTTTCCTCAGGAGCGCCAAGCATGCCGAAAAACTCGTAACTGACAATTTCCTCTGCCAATGCTTCAGGAGAAAGCTGTCCAATGTCTTTGTCGTTGTCGACTTCAGTAAATAACCAGCGGTACGTCATCCCATCGACAAGGCTCATCAACAACGCCGCCTGTACATCCGTCGACCGCTGCTCCGGGATCATCCCAAGCGCCTTCGCGCGCTGAATATTATGAAAAAAGGCATCCTCCACATGACGAACCACTTTGTTAGCTAGCTCTTTGACAACCGGATCCGCATCTTGACGGCATCGAGTCAACAGCCGAATGGCATCTCTATGCTCGCGAACATACCGTAAATAACTCGCTATTAAACCGACCGACGATGCCACCATGCTCTCCCGCGTTCCCATCGTTTGACGATAGCCGATCTTCACGACATCCAGCAGGCCTTGCTCCACCTCCGAAAAAATCGCCTTTACAACATCTTCCTTATTTTTATAGTACCAGTAGAACGTCCCCTGGGATACCCCAGCGCCCTTCACAATATCGGAAATTTTCGTTTGATAATACCCGTCCCTTGCCATACAAGTCGCGGCACTCTCAATTAATCGCTCATTGCTCGTCGACGCCATACACCATCCTCCGTTCAAAACTGACTGACGCGTCAATCAATGTTAATAATACTAATATATTTACTCGGGTTTAAGATGTCAATGATTATTTTGGGAAATTGGAGAATGATTTGGTAGATTGTTGGGGGTGGTCTGGTGGGCAAAGCAGAGGTGATCTCTTTGGTCGCTTTCCTTTAGCGGCGTAGGCAGTTTTCCTGTTGCCTCATTGTTTCTCCCATGATAAGGTAAAAAAGGACGAAAAAGGACTTCTATCTTTTACTTTCCAAAGGAGATTATAATGAAAATAATCGCATCGTTACTCGTGTCCATTCCTTTGTTGTTGACGTATGGAGCACATTCATTCACCATTAAAACAACAGACAATGGATACGTTACAAATCACATAACAAGCAAGACTGTGGAAGAAAACGAGACAGTTATCCATTATACTCAGAATTCACTAGAGATCATTAAAACGATTCACCACGAGCCCCTTCTGTTAAAAGATGAGCCTAAAAACATCGTGAGTCGTCTTGGGTCACAATCAACGCATAAGTATCAACATCAATTACCCGTTGAACGTAGACAAGTTGAAGGAACCTTGCAGGATGCTTACTACATTTATGAAACCTATCATGTGACGAACCACAGCTCAGTTGAACAGCCGTTTCATATGAACTACCTATCACCACAGCTTTTAGAAGGAAGCGCCGGAGGAAAAGCCATTACGTCAAAACAAGTGGAGGCAATCACAGACGCATTTGACCGCGACTACACTGGCGCCAGCGTCAGTCAGCCACAGCACAGAGGGATTGGGTCATCGATCATTCGCCCAAACGACTCCCGTACGTACCAGGTCGGTGTTGTCAACACGACATTCAATGGCCATTTCATTACCTATGGCCGCAATGACATAAAGAAAACACCGGTAGACGCAACGTTTTTTCGGATGGAGTATCTTCGAATAGACGAGTAAATAACTGCGTCAGATTAACTCATACTATTCACACCATATGAAAACCCCCACGTTAACAGCAATGCTGCTGAACTTGGGGGTTTTTCGTGTGTACTACAATTGTCGAGTTGGCGCTTGTCAGTGCGAAATCTTGACACTTCCTATTCGAATTAGATCATTCTTCTATAGTGCCATCTGCAAACGAACTTACATAGTCTTTTAATTCTGGCGTGAAATTCATGGTATAGCCGCTACCGTAAACAGACACACGAACGAGAGAATCGTCTAGATACCCCGAAAGAATCACCCCTTGCTCACCAAGCTGGAACTTCCCTTTTTCATCAAAATGCTGAAAAATCGGCTCGTCCGCCTGCAAAATCGCCAACGCTTCTTCCGCTGACGACGTCGTGTTGAGCCAACCAAGGAGCACATCAGTGACTGGTTCTACAGGAATGTCATCTATATCCAAAGTCACCGTTCCAGCAGTAATGAGCAAGAAACCTATCAACACATACGAAATTTGTTTCTGGTATTTTTTCAGGAAGATATACGCCAAACCAAACACAATAATGATGATCGTGGCTGGCACCCAGAATACCAATACATAGGTCACACAATACGTCACAAGGGCCATGACCATGTTAAATAGTGATTCAGGAAGTGATGCAAGAACGAAATGATTTTGAGCTAAAAGAAACATTCAATACCCTCCACAACAACAATTCGTAATCGACGCTAAACAAGGCAGTTTTTCATGCCACCTCGAATAAAACTATGTAATATTCATGACGCCAAAATGACGTCATAACCGAGATGTCATCATAATTTCGCTTATTTAGAAGAAATTCACTTTTCATAGCATACTAATTTTCTTACATACTTTCCATATTTAACTGTAGAAGTGCTTTTTAACCTGCGTTGCGGATAGTCCTGCCCTGGCGGAAGATGTTTGAGGTGGATGTGAGGCGAGGGGGAGAAATAGTTTTTCTACACATGTAAAACCAGAAGTGATTCTACAGTGCAAAGAAATAAGTGCAATTGAAAAGAGTAAATGATTGAAGGCTAAACGTTATAGATAAATGACTTCTTTTAGGATCTGCTCCTTTAATTGCGGTTTAAGCGCATTGACTGTCACAAGATCGACCTTAGCATCAAGCAGATCTTCCAAGAAGTCATGGAGATCGGCCAGCTTCCAGCCAATTGGTTTAGACAACTCTACAAGAATGTCGATATCACTTATTGCGTTCTGCTCGCCACGCGCATATGAGCCAAAGTAGCCGACTTTTTGGACGTGGAAGGTATCGCTTAGAAAAGATTTATTTGTTTTTAGGCGTTGTTCGAGGGTTTCTTGGGTGATCATCAGGTGTCATCCTCTACAATAGATAGTGACTTAAGTCCTAAAAAAGTACCCTCTTCAGGGTACTTTTTGGGTCAGAGATTCCACGACGTATATTTAAACCACTACGTTGTTAAAAATGATTCTTCCTGCGTATGATATTCTCAAATCATATTTATATGAAAGTTTTACATTGCTCAATCGTCTTTAAAATATGGTTCTCTTTAAACAATGATCTTTTCCGTTCATTCCATTCCTGAATATACGTGACAATGGCTTTCTGTTGGTTTAAAGGAACATTCCCGTGAATGGTTGCCCAATGGACGCTGGACAACAGCTCCATGCCGTACGGACTCTCGAATCCGCGTATAAAATCTTGGACTTGTTTTAAACGATCTATGGACTCTCGATCTCCCTTTTCATCAAGAAACGCTTGTGCAGTCTTGGCGGCATCTTCAGTTAATTCAAGTTCCGAGAATCGATTTCTATCTCCATAACCACGTATAAAGTGGCCATCTAATCTGATAAGTACATGATTAAGGTTTTCTGCATAAGGTCCATATTTGTATTTCTCATAATGTAATCGCAATGGCTCGCCCATCTCTTGTAAAAAGTAGGCTAGTTTTTGGACCTCCAGTAACGTTAATGTGTAGCCTGGGATTTTGTATTGTTCTATTAAGAGAATGAGTAATGCACTGGCTTTAGTTATGCTTGGTTTTGGCATTGAAAGACCTCACTGGAAAGTATGTGATATAAAAGCTGTTTTGAAACGCAACTTTTCTCAAAACTCCATTTATTTTCGATGTGTAGATCCTTTTTAAGCTCGAATCGATTCTATCTATAGTATACCTTTTACGAAAACGTAACGCACTTGATAAATTCATTATGTTCAGATAAAACACGAAACAGTCAGTTTGGCTAATCGTTTGGCAAGACTCGGCGGACACAATAGCAATAAATGAATATAATCTTTCCCTACACTCTGTTTGATGAATATCCCTCCCCTTACCGATTGGCCATACTTTTTTCACCTCGTATTTTCAGAATGGACAGGGGTTTAACCACGTGATTGGAATTTATAAAGGAGTCTCTCTAGAGACTACTGGTGCTGTAGAGTTTCTTTTTTTATGAATCTAATCCCCCTGTCTCCAAAGGGATTAGATTATATGAAATTGATTTCACACTCAAAGAATCGGAAAGTTCATCTAAATTCAGAAGTTTGTGTAGTGCAAAACAATAGTGCATAACTTTGCAAGCCAGTATTTCGTTGCAACTTTACATGGAGAGTTGGGCGTGCTAGCCTATTTGGCAAAGCCAAAGCCTTATGGCGCTTGGCTTCTTGGCGTTTAGTGCACGTCCATAGAGGCAACGTGTCAAGTTGCATTACTATGTAGGTGCAATTGCAATATTATGCATTTCTACATTGCCTAACACAATGTTCAGCTACACCTTAAGCTCATTTATTTTTTTACTTCCCAGCCTAAACCCAAACAACCTAAAAAAGATATATTTTTCTTAATTGGTTCTATGTATTTTACTAGGTTTGCTGAGAAAAGCATGCAAGAAGAAAGCATATTCCTGCTAGATTTATTAGGTGGTTTATTAGTAACTTCAATCATATTGCATTTAAGTTCCGGTTTTAAATCTTCTATAAAACAGAATCTAAATTTTCTAGTATACCTTGGAAACCAAATAACATAAGGAATATTATTCGTATCTAACAAGTTAGTAATCTGAAATACAAGATTTTTATCTGTTTTCTCTGCTGTATAGTACGGATCAACAAAAACTAAATCAAGGTCTTTAGTTTTAATATGGTCTTTCAATTTTTCTAAACCATCTGAGTCATGATAATCTACGTTTATATTCCGGTCATTAATTTCTTTTAAAGTCGGGACTGAAACAATTTTATCGTTTTCACAAACATTAATTGAGATATTCGTATTTAGATCATTTAATAATCTATACACTTGATACCAAGACCCTGGATATGTAATAGGCAACGAACCAAAGTAACTTTTCATTAACCTTAAATAATCATTTTGATACCCGAATATTAAGAATTTACCATTCTGATTGTTATATAGTTCATTGAGCTTAATAGCACCTAATGATTTACTCAATAGTTTAGCATGTTCAATTTCCGAACCATGAGTCTCAAAGTATTTAAAATGTGAAGTCTTCCTTTGAGGATCTTTTACCATCAAGCTCACTAATTCTAATAAAACCATATGCTTTACAACATCACCGAAATTACCTGCTGCCATACAAAAACCTCCCAATTTTTAGTTGGCACTGCAACGTTTGTGGTGCAGTGCCGATGTATGGTGTTTAATTCTTATGATACTCTTTCCATAACTACCATCAGTTCCATATCGTAGATACCACTTTTCACTTTAGTTAATTCAATGGTGTGGTTCCCTGTATTGATTACAATGGAAGTATCAAAGCTTTTTAAGTTGTTGAGCGCACTCGTTAGCTCACTTGTTTGTTGGACGCTGTTTGCATTCAGATAATCAATTAATAAACCTTTGATGTCATTTCTGATATAAGGATCCACTCTTATTGGATCCCGATTGACAAGCTTTGAAGCAACAAGCGGCATCTGTAATTCCCTCGTATTTGTGTCAAGATAATCAACGACAAATATTTGAGAATGTTTCGATGATGTAATATAAACGGCTCCCGAGCCATCCGATTGAACAGTCAATTCGTTACGGGAGTATTCACTAAGTGCACTTTTATTCATTGCAAGAATGGAATTCAATCTAGATGTAGCAGTGTCTCTCCATTTTGCTAAATGCAGCTTATGTGAGCTTTTCGTATACGAATATCCATGAGGATGAAGCTCTTCAGCTGCTTTGGAGTATACATAATATGTGGACATACCACCGAAAGCTAGAATTCTACCGTCATGTAAAAGATTTGCAGCTGCATTCACTCTCCCAAATTTTAAGCTCGGTGCCTCATTCCAACTTTGACTTTCAGGGTCGAATATTAGTGTGTTTTTAAGGTAAACCCCTCCAACTCCTCCATCGTTATTTAATCCACCAATGAGCATAATTTCGCCATTGGGAAGTGCTAGTTTGGCATAATTGGATCGTGGAGACGGCAGTGGAGTTGTTTTACTCCATTGATTGGTTTTAGGATTGTATATAAAACTATCCATCGTTTGCTGTGTAGAGTTGCTCCATCCTCCAGCAAAAAGAATATTTCCATCTGGCAAGACACCCGCTAGATGTGGAGAATAATGCGTGTAAGGTAATGGAGCTAATTGTTTCTGTTCTTTTGTTATATGATTATAAATGACGCCACGTGCTTGAAGTGAAATCAGAATTTCATTTTTATTTAAATGATCGATTTGAACAATTGACGTTCCAACCTCAAGATCAATAGGATCTTCTGATGTATCCCATTCTTTTGTGTTTAAATTAAACCAAACTGGTATGTATGCTGGGATACCGATGCATAGATGGTTTTTACATTCAATCGCGTAACTTTTCGCTAGAAGCAGCACTTCATCATTGAATTGTGATACCACTTCAGCATTCTTCCATTTCACAGGCGGTTTTCCGATGAGAGTTAGCTTATTACTTTCTACGTTAAATTCATACAATGCAATTGTATCTGTTTCATAGTCTTTATCTACTATCATGATATTGCCATTATCTAATGCAGTTGCTGATGTTATGCCTAGTTTTTGCGGTGTGATCGCCCATTTATCTGTTTTTGGGTTATAGATTTGTGCATATTCATCAGCCCCTAGATTTGGTGAGTAGGCAAACACTTTTCCACTGTCCAACATAATCGTTTCTGTGCGATCCATCTCTACTTTAATTGGGCCGCTAGTCATCCATGATCCGTTAGAATAATCATTAGAAGAAACTTCGACAGGTGTGGCCTGAGTAACTTGTGAAGCTCCTAAAACCATAAACATGGTCATAAATATCACAAACAGCGTATTCAATACTCTTTTTGTCAACATAGTCTGTATCCTCTTTCAGGTTTTATTGATTCAATTATATTTTGGTCCACAAAGACATTTCAGATAGTCAACACCTCCCTCATTTCCAAGACCCTTAATTTCCTAATTATGCTATAATTAGTGTGAACATCACGACATTCTACCTTTTACGTAACCCCATTTGTAAAGGAGACGCCTTGTATGTACGAGTCGGTTGTGGACACCAAACTATTTAAGGACGTACTGCGTGACGAGCATAAATCCATGGTAGAAAAACAATTCACCGAAAGAACATACCCAAATGGACAGATTATCTATTTTCACGGGGATGTTGGCGACAGACTTTTTATAATAAAATCCGGAAAGGTGAAAATATTCCGCCAAAGTGACGAACAGGAAATCGTTCTCGGACACCAATTCGCTGGTGAAGCTGTTGGAGAGCTAGAAATGCTTCATTATGACAAGACACGTACAGCATCCGTGGCAGCGATTGAAGAAACAGTGCTATGGTCGTTAGCTCGAGATGAGTTTTTAGAGCTGACTCGCTTATACCCTGAACTTATGCGTAAAACGATATACATATTGAGTGAGCGCCTCGTGCAAGCGAATCGAAAGCTGGAATACCTTGCTTTTTTGGACATTCGCGTTCGTGTCGCTAATTTGTTGCTTGATCTCCACACCAACTTTGGGAAGCAAACCACACATGGTGATTTAATTGACTGGAAAATCACACAGCAGCATTTTGCTAATATGATTGGATGCAGTCGAGAATCCTCATCTCGCATTCTTCACGAGCTCCAAGATGGAGGAATTCTATTTCTTAAAAATCGCTATATTTATATTGTTGATATGGATGAGCTCAAGCTTCTTGCTGGCTGGCAGGAGGATTCTCCACAAAGTCGCCACTGGCATAAGCATTATAATTCATGATGTAGATTCAACTAAATGTGCCCACTTGTTAAGATCGGTCGATATTGATAGGAGACTCAATTGGTTGCGATAATAAAGACTCTACCTTTGTGTACCAAAGATACCATGATAAGGATACAAATTCTGTGGAGTAGAATACAAAAGCAATATGATTTATCTCTTAAGTGAAAAGTGATGTAGCTCACATAATTTATGTGCGCCTAGGTAGCAGCACTGTAGTACAAGCTTCCATGAGCAGATATTTTAAGCCCAGCCAAATCAGCTGGGCTTTATCTATCACTTTAAACGATCTTCTTTGTTCATCAGTTTTTGGCGAGGTTGTCCAATTCGAAACAACCCTGCCGAACTCAAACCAGCGAGAATGCCTACCCAAACTGCTTGTTTTAAGGTGACCGAAGCGAATACAATGCCTGAGCCGCAAACGGCGCAGATGATGCCGATAAAGACGCTGAAAAGCGGGATGTACTGTTCTGGAAATGCTGGTGAGGTGATTCTCACAAGTCGGACAAGCGCCGTAACGATTCCAACGAGAATGGTAGAAAACTGCATAATTTCATTCATACGATCCCTCCTAGAGATTGGTTTGTCAATTGTTTCAATGTTTAAGTTGCCTGCCTCTCGCTTTTATAGTCTCAATATTCCAATAAATAATGAGATAGGGCAGGCATGATCAGCTCGTTTTTCTCGAATTATTAGAACGTATGTTCGATTTTATGAGCCTTCACTATACGTTGATACATTTGACTCGTTCCCGCACCCATGGAGGAATATTTTCTTCTATGCCCGTTATGACGGCTTGTCCTCTCTCAAAATCGGTGTTCGCTGTTTTGTATACGAGTAGCCTTCCTCACCCTCAGCAACATTTTGCAGCTTTCCTTCTTTGAACGCTTCGTAACGATCTGCCCTTTTTTCATCGTTAGAGCTCGTGTTTTCGTCGATCCGCATGTCTTCCTTCAAGCTCCGCTGTCTTTTGACCGGGCTTGCATACGTGCGCCGATCCATCGCCACTGCCGCAGCCGCAGCGAGCGGAACCTCTCGTCCCTGGTCCTGTCTTTTCCGCTGGTGCGAGCCATATTGCCGACGCGCCAGCTGGGTACCACTCAAAAAAGGATAGTCACCGAGAGATGGTTTGTTCTTCCGATAGTCAGATAAATCATCATAGAGCAATACATTCGCCAGCCGTTCGAGAAGGCGCTCCCCCACTTGTTGTGGCAGCTTCCCTGTTTCCAAACAATCATTAATCGCGCGAGAAAGCACCTCCGTTTTAATCATTCGATGCTCTAGTGAACAGCCCGACGCTTTTGTCGCGTTTTCCAGTCTTTGAATCTCATATTCTACGTCATGCATCGCTAGTCTCCTTTCATGAAGCAGTCTCCCAAGCCCAAGCGTTTGCAACTTTCCCAAGCGCTCGCTCGGCATTTCTTGTCGCGGATTGCCGGCTGCATTTCATCATTATACCGGCCTCTGTCGCTGAAAAGCCGATCATATGGATAAGTTGAAGTGATCGCTCCTGGCTCTCTGTCAATTTCGCCTTTTGCATGGCATCAGCCAAATCAATCAACAAATCAGTCGCCGCATAATCCCCTTTATACTGCCGTTCCTGAAAAACATACCAATCTTGCAAAAGCCTTCGTATCCCGTATTTGACCTGATCGCCTCGGTGTGTGATCTCGATCATTGAAACCATACGATCACTCCTCATTTCAATATAAGAACACTTGTTCTTATAATAAACGAACATACATTCTGTTTCAAGAGATATTTTCCTCTGTTTCCAGAAAGGGAAGAGTTAAATGGAGGGATATTGATAGAATCATCAAACTTGTGTAAGCAGGAAAACTTCATATTGCAACAAGAACAAACACACTGAAAAAGCTAGTACACTTCTCTACAAATCCCGGTACAAAAGATTGCAAGGGTGGTACAAAGTGAATGCCGTACTCATAAGCCATTGCTAACTACCTTGGCGAACACTGGTAAAATTCATGGCGAGGGTGGTACATTGAGTGGCTGTACGCATTCTATTGCAAAATCATGCTCTATTGATCGTAATTTCTCGCTCAAACGTCGCATAAGTGATTCCACAAATGCAATTTATATATTGAATTATGTACGATATATGTTACATTAAACATATGGAGGGATACAACAGGTGGGGAATAAAGTAAAGATCGCGCGTATTCAAGTTGATTTAACGCAGCAGCAATTAGCGGAAAAAGTAGGAGTTACTCGGCAGACGATTAGTTTGATTGAAAAAGGGAAGTACAACCCTTCACTTCATTTGTGTTTGGAAATTTGCTATGCGGTAGGAAAGTCATTGGATGACATTTTCTGGGTTACGAAGGAGGATACGAGGGATGAAAAAGATTAAAGATGAACGACTGCTCTTACAAAATTTAAAGAACATCCGAATGGCGTTTCTTGTGCAAAGCGTAGGAATTGTAGCCATCTTACTTTATGAGGTGATTACGAATGGGCTGCAAAGTACGACAGACAACCCATTATGGGTGTTGTTCATTCTAACAGGGCTTGTCTTAACCAGCTTGAACCTTAAGATTTCTGTGGATATGGAGGACACAGCAGCGAAAAGGAAAGCTCCGCCTTATTACTGGATCGTCATCCTTGCCGGTTTATTAGGTCTGGCTGTCGCCCTTTTAACCAAATACACAGCTGGTGGCAGCGGTACGAGCGATGCCGTTATTATCGGACTCGTTGTCTTCTTCTGTTTTCTAATCCCCTATTCAGCTATACACTATTTGAGAAAGAAACGGGCAGAGGAAGATAGTTAAAGATAAAATGGTTGGGTAGAATTGGACATCCGTCGCTTTTGGTGAAGAGCAATGCACCTTACATACCAGTTTTTATCCGTGTCATTCCATAAAGCATTCGCTTTTCCAGTGAATCGACTTTTGCTCTTACGTTCAGCTCTTCATCCGTATCATCTGTCCTTCCAACATACCAGGATATCTACAGTTTCCCTACGAAGAATAATTTAGTTTTCAATAAAGTAATCCCTTTCATTGACTATAGTTGATGACATGTTAAATTAAGGGTATACACTTTGTACCTTAGTACATTTCGTACTTCAAACGCTCCGTAGTAGGTTCTAATCCGCAACATTAGGAAAGCCTACCGGAAAAGAAAGGCTTTTTTAGAGTTGCTTAATCATGTTAAAAAGGTCTTTTTAGAAGCCATCGACTAGTCATCGGTGGTTTTTATATTGGGCATAAGTCTCACCTGCCAGGTGAACACCACCCCGTTCTAACTAGAGCGATGCCTTGGATAGTCAGTCCACGCTGATATTCACTTTTGGTGAAACTTACTCAACCTAACGATTTATGTGTCGGAAGAAACTTGCCAAAGAATGAACCGCGCTACTAGCAAAATAAATAAAGCAAATAATAAAATGGGATATCGCAGGAATAGCAAGTACGCTGATAAGTACAAAGCTACTTTATTAAGTAGCAGAAAACAATGCGAAATTATGGAAACCGAAAATTAACCCCAATTACACGAATGCTTCCTCTGGATGTCTAATAGAAAAAGCCCTACAAGATGTTGAAACTTAATCTGTAGGGCTTTTAACATGACTATTGGGAGTCGCTCTGATATCTTTACATGGGGCAAATGTTAGCGTCTGTTGATTAACGAACGCTAATCCATGGCCATCTAAGGAGAAAAAAGTGCCACAAATGTCTTATTCACTTAAATTCATCACTATTCACCGGTCTGTATGGATTCTATAAAAATTGGCTCGAGCTGTTTTACTGCCTCTTCCGGTCCCAGTTCATCAAGGGCAAGGAGATCCAGCACACGCTGAGTCAAGACTTGAAGTTCGGAAAAGTTGGTGGTGGCTTCCGTCAGACGAGAATATTGGTAGCTTTCATAGATCATATCTTTTTCCTCATCAGTTAGAGAGGAGAACAATTCTTCTTTTTTGTCCTCTGCGACACTCTTCAGAATTGGTACGCCACCGATGTTGTTGTCTACCAAAATGCCAAGCGCTTCTGCTCCAATAAAGAACTGAATCACTTCTGCCGCCTCTTCATGGTGGTCTGATCCTTCATAGGCGACCCAGTAATCTACGAATTGAGTTGTGATAGGCTTCTCTCCACTCGGTCCAACCGGAATGGGAGCAACACCCCATTCAAACGAATCAATTTCAGAGAAGGACGGAAAGTTCCATGGTCCTTCAATCATCATCCCAAGCCGACCCGACGTGAACATGTCGCTTGCCGGTATCGTGGAGGTTTCTGCCGGGGTAGGTGCATACCCTTTGATAATAAGATCTTGAATAAAAGTCAGCGTTTCGACCGCTTCGGGTGAATCAAAGGTGACTTCTGTCATGTCATCGTTAAAATAGCTTCCTCCATTCGACCATAGGTAGGTTGGTATCCCAGACTCAATGTTCGTTTTGGCATGCACTCCATACGTGCGATTCCCACCGCTTCCGCTAGATAAGGCTTCAGCAGCACCCGCAAATTCTTCCCATGTCCAAGGATCTTCCCAATCCATAGGGGGATACGCTACTCCTGCCTCGTCAAACATATCTTTGTTGTAAAACAGGACCTGCGTCATGGAGACGATCGGTACGCCATACATATGCTCATCAGTACTTTGGAAAAGTCCATCTGTATATAGACTCGTGTCAAGAGATTCAAAATAAGGCGTAAGGTCCGTCAAATACCCTTTGTCTTCAAATGTCTTAATCGTTGCGTTCAACCGCCCAATATCAGGGGGATCTCCTGCGGCGATTTGAGTCGTCATCCGTTGAGCGTAATCATCCCAACTTCCCGGAAGCCGCTGTAAATTCACTTGAATATTTTCATGGGACCCATTAAATGCATCCACGATCCCTTGCCATGCAGGCATCTCACTTGTACCTGCCACGATGGCCATATCCAACGTGACCACGTCTTCGCCGTCTGGTGTTTGCTCTACAGTGCTTTCAGAACAGCCAGCCAGCATCATCACAAAAGCCGTAAACAACATGAACAACATTTTCTTCATCAACACACATCCCCCTCAAACATAATTTCTATCCTTTTAAACCGCTAAGAGTAATGCCTTCAACAAAATACTTCTGCGCCATCAGATACACCCCAATGACCGGAATCAATGAGATTGTCGAGGCGGCCATAAGCAGCGTCCAGTCTGTTGTATACAGTCCCTGAAAAGATGAAATTAAAAGCGGTATGGTAAACAGATGTTCTGAGTGCAAATAAATTAACGGACCGAGAAAATTGTTCCACGTGCCCATAAATGTGAAAATCGCTAAAGCGGCAAGCGCGGGTTTTGCGTTTGGCAAAATGATTTTAAAATACACTTGTAAGCGGTTACAACCATCAATTTCCGCAGCGTCTTCAAGCTCATTTGGAATGCCCGCGATAAATTGCCGCAATAAAAACACACCAAAGGCGTTGCCAAGCACAGGCGGTATCATCAATGGCCAATGGGTATCAATCCAGTTCAATTCGCTGAAAATCATATACACAGGAACCAATGTCACCTGGTTAGGAATCATCATCGTTGCGAGAATTAATATGAAAATGATTCGGCTGCCGGTAAAGCTAATTTTGGCAAATGCATAACCAGCCATGGAGCAGGTCAACAACGTGCCGACCGTGACAAAGACAGCAATTTTTAAGCTGTTGATGTAGGCCAAGTCAAATGGCAACGCGTTCCACGCCCTAGGAAAATTTTCAAAAACAATCGGGTCTGGCACCCATTTCGGCGGAAATGTAAAGATCTCTCCCGGCACTTTTAGCGATGTAGACAGCATCCAGAGAAAAGGAACCGTCATAATGATTGCCCCTACCACGAGGACCGCATAAATCGCAATAGTTGCTGACAGTGGACGCTTATGCATCGTAATTCACCCACTTTGAAAACTTAAACTGGATTAAAGTGAAGATGAGGATGATAAAGAACAGCGTAAAGGCAAGTGAAGAAGCTGCGCCCATTTGGAAAAACTGAAACGCCGTCTGATAAATGTGCAACACGATGACATTCGTCTCATTTGCTGGTCCACCTTTGGTCATCATGTAGGGTTCATTGAACACCTGAAATGCATTGATTAAAAGCATGATTAAAATAAAAAATGTCGTCGGGGAAATCATAGGCAACGTAATGGAACGAAAGCGCTGCCAAGTGTTGGCACCATCAATTCTCGCTGCTTCATAAAGTTGGGGTGAAACCGACTGTAGCCCAGCAAGAAATAAGATCATATTATACCCAATGCCTTGCCACACCGCTAGGATAACGACCGACGGCAATGCCCACGTCGTGCTCGTTAGCCAACCAGGCCCTTCCACACCAATCACACTCAAAGCCGCATTGATCAATCCGTAATCAGGGTTATACATCCAAGACCAAACGAGGGCCACAGCAACGGTTGATGTCACCACTGGCATAAAAAACATCGTTCGGAACACCGTTCGCCCCTTCACCTTCAAATTCAGCAGAAGAGCAACAATCAGCGCTCCAATCAGTGTCAACGGAATGTACATGATGGCAAATTGGACAGTGTTTCCCAACACCTTCCAGAACAGTGGATCAGACCATTGTTCCTGATAATTTTCCGTACCGATCCATTCCGCCTTAGACCCAATGTTCCACTCCATAAAACTTATAACAAATGCGAACACCACCGGTCCAATCGTAAACAGAAGCAAACCGATTAACTGTGGGGCCAGAAAAAAACCAGCCCAGAGATTATCTCTTGCCTTGCGGGTTTTTAACATCATGGCACCAATTCCTTCCTAGGAGAATTCCTCCTAGGTTCATCGTAAGAAAATCTGCCGTTCTCAACAATGGGGCGGTGATTGGTTTTTGTTTGGAATCATTTGAAAACAGACATCAGGCTGTGAACAATCACCTTCTGCCAAAAAAATGTGTACGTCTCTACCGACGACAGTTCATAAGTAGCTTCGATCAACAAGAGATGCATTCAATTGAGCAGCAACTAAGTTCTGGCGCCATTGACTAAAACGCCAAGTTGGTTGTACTAATTATACGTTTTTGTTCGTCCATTCTATGAACGATTGGCGCCACGCCGGTACTCCACTGGCGAGCATCCAACATTCTTTTTAAACACCTGGCTAAAGTGGCGGCTGTCCGCATAACCGACACTCTCAGCGATGTCATAAATTTTACGACTGCTGTGTTCCAGTGCTTCTTTAGCCACACCGAGTCGATAAGCCATAAGGTAGTCACTGAAGGATTGATGATGCTCTTTGCTGAACACCGTACTTAAATAGCTTGCATTCATTTGTACGAGCCTTGCTATCTTTTTCAATGTCAGATCGTCTTCATGAAAATGAAGGTGAATCAGCTTTAGAACGCGATTGGCCACGTAACTTGAGTGGGAACGTTGATGCTGTTCAACAGACCTGACAGACGCATGAACAACGGACTGCAACAACTGCATAGCGTCATTGACACGATGTTCCTTAAAATGAGCCGTATCAACTTTATGGAATTCACCTTGGAGTCGAATGTGCAAATCATGAAGGTATTGTAAGGCGTTTGAATCTGTTTCTTTGGAAAGCGCCGTTTTAATTTCCTCCATTGTTTGATCGGCACTTTTCATGTCCGTTTCCCTGATTTGCTTCAACAGTTTTTCTTCCAACTTATAGAAACGGAACGGGCTTTCATGCGTTTGGTGATACAAATCGCTGTAATTGATGCACTTTTTGTGTGAAGATGTTCGCTTTAAGGCCATTTGACTTTGGTTGTAGGAAGCATTTGCTCCTTCTGGAAGTCTCTCAGGTAGTCCAATGCCGCAATGGAGCAGCTGTAGTTTGCTTCCTCGAATGCCTAACAGCACTTCCTGTTGTATGCTCCGACTGTTCAAGGTATTTTGGAAACCAAGGACGAGTAAACGTTCTGAACGGCTGGGTTCGAGCATCATAAGCTCCTGTGGACGCAACGTTGACATCAGATGTTCTTTCAACAGCGTGAATTCATTGTCAAACCGGCGATCGTTCTCCACTCTAATGGACAAGACGGTTACATATGCGCTGCTTGCCAGATGATCTTCCTCGTTGAGCTGATATTTATGTGTATCAATGCCGTTAAGTAAATCCAGCAATCGCTGACGTTTTCGCCACGTTCGAAACTCACTTTCAATACTTTCGAGGTCTTCCATACGCTTTCTGGAAGACCGTCGCTCCTGTAAAATTGTTTCTGCTTTTTGCAAAATAGTGATGAGATCCTCTGCTTTACACGGTTTAAGAATGTAATCCATTGCCCCGTACTTGATCGCCTGCTGGGCGTATGTAAAATCCGCGTATCCCGTCAGTAAAATGACCAGGGCATCATTGTGAATGGTCCGAATCTGTTGCAACAGCTCGATGCCGTTAAGCTTTGGCATCCGAATATCCGTAATCACGATGTCCGGCCGCTTCTTGCTGACCAACACAAGACCTTCTTCGCCATTTTGCGCCTCTCCAACCAAATGCCACCGTTCTACAGACCCGATCATTTTTTTAATGCCTGCTCTGATCACTGTTTCGTCTTCAACAATACAGATCTTCATTCGTTTTCCTCCAAACTGGGCAATCGCAATGTCACTGCAGTTCCTTCCCCTTTTTTGCTTTCAATGCTGACGCCGTAATTCTTTCCATATCTAAGCCTTAAACGCTCATTGACATTCATTAGGCCGATGCTGTTTTCAGGTAACCGAGCAGGGTTCAAAGGAAATTCTTTTACGTCATACGGAAACCCTGAACCATTATCAATAACACTCAAATAGAGAACGTTGTCACTCTCCTGGCTTAGCACTTGAATATGGACCTCTTGCTGAGTGGTTTCCATCCCATGCATGATAGCGTTTTCAATTAACGGTTGTAAAATCATTTTTGGCACTTGACACTGGAGAACAACCTTCGGCACATGAACCGTAAAACGAACCTTTTCTCCATATTTAAGCTTTTGAATCTCAAAGTAATGTTTGCAGTTTTCGATTTCTTTTTCCAAGCTGACGTCCTTCAATTCCTCACTAATGCTGTATCTAAGCATATTGGATAAGGAGACCACGACATTCCCTATAGACTCCTCCCCTTTTATATACAAAGACCAGTAGATACTGTCTAACGTATTATAGAGAAAATGGGGATGAATCTGCGCCTGCAATGCTTTCAGCTGAGCCTGCTTTTCACTGATTTCCTTCTGGTATACTTTTTGAATCATTCGGTTCAGCCGTCGAGTCATTCGATTAAAGCTGAGGGAAAGATCCGTCACCTCTTTGCTGCCTTGCAAACGAATTTCGCCTGAAAAGTCCCCAGTCTCCACTTGCCTCATCTTTTCAATCAGACGCTTTATCGGGCCAGTGACGCTTTTGGTTAGGAGGAGAGAAATGATAATGGCCACAAACACCCAAAATACGATGACATACATATTCGTCTTCTGGACTTCCAGCAACCCCGGCGTCATTTCCTCAGTAGGCACCATCCCGATCGTCTTCCAGCCAATCTCAGGTGACGCATGGTATGAAATGAAATACATCTCACCGTTAATTTTTTCAACAAACGTACCTTTTCCCCCAGTCAATTTACCTTCTATAGCGGGATGAACGGTCTGGCCGATCATCTTACGGTTCTGGCTTGTCACGATGTGATTCGCGTCGTCGATGATAAATGCGATACCCGTTTCCCCCAGTTCCAACTGGCGAATGGATTCGAAAACAATACTTTCAGGAATTTCAAACAGCAAATATCCTTTAATGGCCGGATCATTGCCTTGTAAATTTTTAATGGCTCGTTCCGCTTTTAATAAAGGCTCAATGCTAAACTCGGAGACTTTTGGCGTGTAATGCCAGGAAACTTTCCCACCCAACTGCGCTATGAAGGTCTGTTCCTCGGGAAGCAATGATTCCGTTTGTGGCGAACCTGTCTCCACAATTTTATTCCCTTCGCGGTCGAAAATAACGGCACGTTCGACAACGCCATTTGTATTAATCAACTGGTACAACTGAGCTCGCATGTCCCTTTTTTCCGTATAATTTGCCTCGCTAAGGGATTGAAGGCTCTGCACCCCAGGGGAGGTGATGATGTTTACTGAATCCTTGGCAATTTGACTCAACCGCAACTGAATTTCACGATTTGTCTGCTGGAGCAGTTGTGTTGTATATTGGCTGGCATTCTCATAAATAATTGTTGAACTTTTCATAAAAAGAAAAACAGCTACAGTCATTAATGGGATCATCGTCACACAAAAAAAGCTGATCAATAGTTTCCAATGGATGCTCATTGTTGATTTGGACTTTCCTCGTTTCTTCACATCGGCTTCTCCTTTACGTCTGTACTCCAGCCGGCCAAAGTCAATTTAGCATCTCTTCAAAGGGCTCATCCGTACTTTATAGTTTACGCACATTCCTACAGAAGGGCTATGCCTTTTTACTTTGGAAAGAAGATTAGATGACACTATGTCTGGGAATTGAAATCATCCGTGGATCAAACGCAAGTGAATGGGGGTTGAAAGTATTGAAAGATCAACATTAAGCGTTATTCAATAGAGAAACTCATCAAAAATAACTCTGACGCTTATCTGTACACGATCGATCCAAGTGAGGGAATAGTACAAGATGATTAAACTTAATCTGTAGAGTTTTTGTCATTTATTTGTAGGGATATTTGCGATGAATGGGGATAGTCATAGGAAAACCGTAGTTAAAAACAATGCGTGGGTGGTAAATTTGAGTGGCTGTAATTAAAAACGAGCAGAGGGAGCTCATTAAGGACAAGAGGAAGATAAGACGCGGATACCATTAGCGTTAAGATATCCAGTAGAGCTTACCCATTGATTTAGATTGGTTGAAATAGAACTCACTGATGAAGCTGAGGTCTATTTCAACCAACGTAGACGCACTTCTTCAAACAGGAATTCAAAACCTATCCCTTTCACCCACTAATTACACTGGAAAATGAAATTTGGCTCCAAACCCATTCCTTAAAAATAAACTTTTTAGTTGATCAAATGTGAATGCTTCCGTTACTTTTTCTTCCTGCGCGAACGTTACTGTTTTTTTCCATTATCCGACTACTTTGGAGATTACGTTAAGATTCTTTTTATCCTAGTCACATCAATAAATAGCAAGCCAGTGCCCCCCTACATTGATTTCGCAACCGCTACATTCAACACCGCCTCAATCACTCTACCCAACTCCTCCTCCGTCAGATTACTCCCCGAAGGCAAGCACAAACCATGATTGAAGAGCTGCTCAGCGTGCGAAACGTTTTCTCTTTGTGCCGATACAAACAACCTATCACTAAATAACGGCTGCAAGTGCAGTGGCTTCCACACATGCCGCGCTTCGATATTTTGCTCTGCCAAGCTTTTTAAGATTTCCACCACGGCTACGTCCGCTCCAGAGGGCAACGTCAGTGTAGTCAACCAACGGTTATGCCGTGTGTTTGGACGTTCTGGCATCATTGTAATAAAATCAATAGCTCGAAATGCATCCTCATAAGCCTGATAAATTTCTCTCCTTCGCGCGACACGTTCTTCTAACACTTCCAACTGCCCTCTCCCAATCCCCGCAAGCACGTTGCTCATTCTATAGTTATATCCGGTCTGACTATGCTGGTAATGAGCCGCTGGATCGCGCGATTGTGTGGCGTAAAAACGAGCCTTTTCGATGGCCTCCTCATCGTTGGAGATAAGCATGCCTCCTCCAGAGGTTGTAATGATTTTGTTTCCATTAAAAGAATACACGCCAAAATGACCAAATGATCCGCTCATTCGGTTATCATCAATGGAGCCTAAGGATTCCGCGGCATCCTCAATCACTTTGACACCATACGTCTCACAAAGCGCCATGATTTCACTCATCTTTGCACATTGTCCATACAAATTCACTACAATCAAAGCCTTTGGAAGGCACCCACCCTTATCCGCCTCTTGAAGCGCTTTTTTCAACGCTTGCGGACACATATTCCACGAATCTAGCTCCGAATCGATGAAGACAATCTTGGCTTTCTGATATAAAACGGGGTTTGCACTTGCTACGAATGTCAATGAGGAACAAAAAACCGTATCGCCTTCCTCTACCCCGATCAGCTTTAAGGCTAAATGAATTGCAGCTGTGCCAGAGGATACTGCTGCCGCTGCCTTTACACCTGCATATGCCGCAGTTTCTCTCTCGAATTCATCGACATTTTTGCCTAAAGGGGCAACCCAATTTGTATCAAACGCTTCTTGCACATATTTTTGTTCTCTACCACTCATGTGTGGAGATGACAAATGGATCCTCTCTAGTTGGTTCATTGGCTACTCCTTTCTCTTATCTTCGCTGGTACACCTACAGCAGTGGCATAATCAGGAATATCATTTGTGACGACAGCGCCTGCTCCTATAGTGGACCATTGACCGATAGAGACACCTGGAATCACAACGGCTCCTGCTCCAACCATGCTCCCTTCTCCTACCTTCACATTTCCTGTGAGTGTAGCCCCTGGTGCGATATGTGCAAAAGCGCCAATGTGACAGTCATGTCCAACACTTGCTCTTGTGTTAATAATCGTATGTGCACCTACAATTGCATCGGCTTGCACCACAGCTCCCGCCATAATAACGGCACCAGATTCAATCGTTGCCTGCTGACTAATCACTGCACTGGGATGATTGAACGTTTCATAAAAATTAAGTAGTTGATGTGCGACATAGATCTTCTTTCGCGTATGGTTGTCCCCAATGGCGATCACAAAAGTGTCATCTGATGGACTAACTTGAGATAAATCCATTTGGGGATGATAGAAAATATCTGTCATTGTGTATACATGTTGAATTTTTTGATCGAATATTCTATTAATTTTAAAATCAGGAACTAGCCGAATTAAATCCTGAATGACTTTGCTATGGCCACCGTTACCAATTAAATTGATTTGCTTCATAAATTACGCTGACTATCCTTAAATTTTATCATGGTCGGATTGCCCTCCCTGTTATTCAGAACGTCTTGTTACTTTTAAAGCTCGATAGTGAATTAAATTTACATCACACTCTTCTGACTACCTTTAAATTTCTCCATCGTATGATTTTCACTCTGGTTAATCCCGTCTCTTCGAATGACCTTAAATAACGTCATACAGAGAATCTTTACATCAAGCCAAATAGACGAATGATCCACATACCACACATCAAATGCAAACTTCTCCTCCCAACTTATCGCATTCCTTCCGTTAACTTGTGCCCACCCCGTGATTCCTGGTTTCACCTCATGACGTCTAGCCTGTTCTTGCGAGTACAATTGTAGGTACTCCATTAAAAGAGGACGAGGGCCAACGAGACTGATATCTCCTTTAAGGACATTGATCAGCTGTGGCAGCTCGTCCAAGCTAAGCGATCGAATCAATCGACCGGTTTTGGTTAAACGTACAGAAGCAGGAAGCAGATTTCCCGCACTGTCTTTTTCATCAGTCATTGTACGAAATTTGTAGAGATAAAATGGCCTTCCGTGCAAACCAGGCCGTTGTTGTTTGAAAAAGACTGGGGAACCTAACTTACGTTTAATAATGATATAAACGACGACGAATACAATCATGACAACGGCTAGTATGAGTAATGAAGTGATGATATCTACACTTCTTTTAAGGAGATTTTTCATGATCTCAACGACGTCTCCTGCAATTTATTATAGTAGTGTACATACCAATCGGTAAAAACTTGTAGACCATCTGTTATTGATGTACTCGGTTTAAAATCAACAATGTCTTCTAATTTATTCGTGCTCGCATACGTTGCGGGAACGTCTCCAGGTTTGATCGGTTCATATTCTTTTATAAAGGACACGTTCTCGTTTAGTGATTTTCCAAGCGCTTTTTCTAAGGCTGCAATAAACTCCATTAACTTTACTGGTTTGTTATTGCCTATGTTAAAGACTCGATGGGGGATAAGATCATCTGATGGACAAAGGATTAATTTCTCAATGCCTCGGATAATATCATCAATAAACGTAAAGTCTCTGTAGAGGTCATTCGCAAAGTCACCGTTATTGTATATTTTTATGGCTTCCCCATTAAAGTATTTGTCAAGAAAGCTGTAATACGCCATGTCCGGTCGTCCCATAGGTCCATACACCGTAAAGAAACGCAGCCCTGTAGCCGGAATATTGTAAAGATGGCTATACGTATGCGCCATCAGTTCATTTGATTTTTTCGTGGCCGCATACAGCGATACCGGATGATCGACCCTATCCGTTTCCTCAAAAGGCACCTTCGTGTTTGACCCATAGACGGAGCTTGAAGACGCATAAATCAAGTGATTGACGGGGTATTTCTTACAAGCTTCTAATATATTGAAAAAACCAACAATATTACTTTGAATATACGCGTCAGGGTTCTCCAATGAATACCGAACGCCAGCTTGTGCGGCTAAATGAACGACGATCGCTGGTTGATACGTCTCAAAAACAGCGCCTATTTCGACTTTTTCAGCTAGGTCACCTTCCACAAATACAAAATTGTCATATTCTTTCAATTGATTTAAACGATCTATTTTCAACTGAGGATCATAATAGTCATTGATATTGTCGAATCCAATGACCTGTAACCCTTGATCCAATAATTTTTTAGATAAAAAATAACCGATAAAGCCCACGGCTCCGGTTATGAGATAAACGTTATTTAATTGTCGTTGCTGCTTTTGTTTCATTTGGATTCATCACTCTTTCAGTCTTGTATTTCATTTCAACAGCTCTACCTATTGAATGATATTCCACACCTGCCAAAGCCATATCCTGAGGGGAGTAAATATTCCGCCCGTCAAAAACGAGTGGCGTTTTCATGAATTGGGCATAGTCTTCACACTTGATTTTTTTAATGTCTTCCCATTCGGTAAAGATAAACGTGACATGGGCATCTACCAACGCCTCTTCCGTTGAAGCGCAATACGTAATAGAACCCTTTGCGTAGTTTCCTTCTGCATAATGGGATGAAAAATTCTTTTGACCAACGGGGTCATAAATATACAAATTGGCGCCATGCTCCAATAACAAAGGAATATTTAACAGAGATGGAGCTTCCCTCAGATCATCCGTACCCGGTTTAAACGTCACTCCTAATATAGCAACCTTTAAGTTGTTAAACGTAATAAGTCGTTTTGACGCTTTGTTGTAAAGTTTTAAGCGCTGATCTTCATTGGTTTCAATGGCTGCATTGACCGTTTTTAATTGATACCCATGTTGCTTTGCCAATGAACTTAAGGCTTTCGTATCCTTAGGAAAACAAGAACCGCCATAGCCTATACCGGCATTTAAGAAATTGCTGCCAATTCTTTTGTCATACCCCATCCCCTTAGCAACATCTTGTATGTCAGCATCAACCAATTCACAAAGGTTCGCGATGTCATTCATGTACGATATTTTCAATGCTAGGAAATCATTCGATGCGTATTTAATCATTTCAGCGGATCGCCGATTAACGACAAGGATAGGCAATTGAAAAGGCTCATAAATATCTAGAAGCTTTTCTTTCGCCCAATGGCTCTCCGCCCCTATGATAATTCGATCCGCCTGTAGGGTGTCCCTTACCGCAGAGCCTTGCGCTAGAAACTCAGGATTCGATGCCACCTCTACCTTTACAGGATTTATGAGAAAATCGTTGATAAATTGCTCAACTTTATCTGCAGTGCCCACTGGAACTGTTGATTTTACGACCACCAGACAATCATGATGAATCGATTCTGCGATCTGTCTTGCGACAACAGCGATATTTGTTAAATCGGCCGTTCCATCTTTATTCTCAGGCGTTCCCACACCAACAAAGATGACCTCTGCGTTGCCATAGGCTTGTTTGAAGTTTGTCGTGAATGTTAACCTTCCTATTGAGATATTTTTTTGAATAAGGTCTTCTAGATCTTTTTCATAAATTGGAGAGATCCCGCGTGATAGAGCATCCATCTTATTCTCATCGATATCGACACACACGACATTGTGACCCATTTCTGCAAAACAAACGCCTGAAACCAACCCGACATACCCTGTTCCTGAAACTGTAATGTTCATGGTACCAATCCTTTCGGTGTTAAAACTCTATTCGCCTCTTGGCTTAACGTTGAATACACTTCTTTGATTCTTTCCACGACAATTAATTCAGTATATTCTGATTTTATTCTCGTGAATGCATTCTCACCAAACTGCGTTCTGATCGATTCATCAGTCAATAACTTAATTAATCGTTCTCCAAAGAATTTCACATTATCCGTTGGCGTTAAATAGCCATTATAGTTGTCTATCACCAGCTCATTTGTCCCGATGACATCGGTTGCTACAATCGGTTTCGAATAGGCCATGGCCTCCATTAATATTCGAGGAATCCCTTCCTTAAAAGATGTAAGCACCACAACGTCTGACAGTTGGAGGACTCGTGGAATATTATTGATGTTCCCAGTGAACAAAACTTGATCTGTTAAATGAAGAGCTGCCACTTTCTCTTGTATACGTTCTTTTAATGGCCCCTCACCCGCTAAAACCAATAAAAACTCCTTGTGATAATTCGCTTTCACATAATGGATACAATCTATTAAAAATGAATGGTTTTTAATGCCTTCAAATCGTGCGCCCATAAAAATAATTTGTCTCTTTGGCTTTGCCTCTTGAAGCCTTTTCGTTAAATCTGTTTCAACAGTAAGTTGTGAAAGAGCTTCTAAATTTATTCCATTGCCTTCATAAAACACCGGTTTTCTAACGATCAGCTTATTCAGATGTACAATATCATGCTTATTTTGAGATAAAATCGCATCGCTAAACATGGCCCCGATGCTTTCAAGAATTCTGTAGACTTGATACACAAATTTTTTCTGTCCCTTATAGAATGGCAATCCGTGACTTGTATGAATAATGAGTGGTGTTCTCGCAAAAAAGGCTGCCACTCTGCCTATTAATCCTGCTTTTGCCGTATGCGTGTGCACAATCTGATAGTTTTCCGTTTTCAACAACTTATACAATTTAATGATGGAAGACAGATCTTGGATGATATTTATTTTTCTGTTCATATCGATATATTTGAATATCAATGGTGATTCTTTGATTAAACTTGGTTTCAAGCCCTCTTTTGATGATATTAAATGAATATCCATGTCTGTTTCATGTTTCAATAATTCAAGTTTATCGAGCAATATTTTGTGGCTTGCCGCAGACGTGCATATATGACAAATTTTCATTGTATCCCTTCTTTCTTAGCCTAATGTCCTTTCAGGTAACGTAGATCTTATTTTATTCAAATACAGTGTGGTAATTGTTTTAGTACAAGCGGAAGGTGGATAAAAATTGAATTTATTCTTCTTAGACAAACGGCTATACGCTCGCTTTCCGCGGGCGATGCGCAAGCCTCCTCAAGCGTTTTCGCTCTGCGGGGTCTCACTTGGCTCGCTTTCCCCCAGGAGTCTCACTAGTAGCCGTTTTTGGTTTCTTTTAAAGGACGAACGAAATGAGAAAGACCTTATTGATCCATGTTCGTTCATTAGTAAATAAATAGTTGGAAAAGGTCTTAGATGCCCATTCTTCCTGTTAAAAATGTTGCGATAAAAACGTTTCTCCATTATACGAGCCTGAGACAAAATAAAAACAATTTACGCAGAAACAAACCCCAGCGAAGTCAAAATACGTAGACTCCTGCGGCAAAGCAAACACGACGAGGTCTTCTCGAGACGATGTTGCACTTGTACCCTTTAGGGTGGATCAGCGCGAGCTGAAGATCCCCTCGGAAAGCCTGCTTTCCGAGGAAGCTGAAGCCGTGCCCGCGGAAAGCGAAGTATTTTGACGAAGCGGCCGTGATTTCTTTGAACCCTGTTATTATCACCGTCTTTTACGACCTGACCTATTTCGCAGCATGGACATGATATCATTCAGCATTGATTTCAGCTGTGCGTAATTAATGAATAAAAGAACAACAAAAAGAAACATGAGGAGGTAATATTTAAATTGTAGGTCAGTAAATAAAATAGCAATCTGCAGCAACAGCACAAAAAACATGAGAAATAGTTTCTTCACATGGAAATGAATGGTGACATATTTTTTAGTATCTATAACCCTCAACAAAAAGATGAACAAGAAACTAATCATCGTTGCGAACGCAGCACCATTCACCCCAAAAATCGGGACCAACAGCAGCGTTATTATGATATTTACAAGCGCGCCAATAAAACTACTTTTAAACACACCATTCGTTTGCTTCGAAGCAATGTAATTTGTGCCCAAAAAAGCTGAGAAGGCTGAGAATAAACTCGCTAATAATAAAAATGGCGTGTATTTCCATGATTCAATGTATTCACTAGAAACTAGAATGCTGATGATGAAATGCAAATGAACGATGATGAAAGAAGTACATAACATAAGAACAGTGGACAGATAGTCAAAGATCTTCGAGAAAAAATCGTCTTTTTCTTCCGAATCAAATTCTTCGATAGCGGACATTTGCCATGCTTGAAAAAAAATCGCATGGACCGTATTTAATAAACTCGGTATTTTACTCGCTACTGCATATAATCCGTTAGCGCTTGCCCCTAGTATCATCGCTATAATGTAGCGATCAGAAAAATTCATTACCCACCACATCAACGCATTAGGCATTAAAGGAACGCTATAAATCAGTAAGTCTTTCATTAACTTATGTTTAATCTTATGAAAGTTAATATGACGGTGTATGTTCCCAGCGAAAAAATTGAATACACAACCAAATAATAGTGTAATCACATAAGCAAGTAAGTATCCATCGATTCCTAGGTCGAGGACAACTAAAAATATGATATTGCTTAAGAATAAAATGAATGAGCTGATCATTCCGCTTAACGCATAGAGCTTAACGAAATGACAACCTCGTATATACTGCATGAAAATGGTGTTTAACGCTTGTAAAATCACGATGATATAAAAGTAATCCGTAAACTCTCCAAAAGGCAGCACTCTATTTAATAATGGGTAGAGCATAACGAGTAGAATACTGCCGGCAATCATAATAACGATACTATTAATAAGTACCGCCTCTTTATCGTACTGCTTATCCATGACAAATCTGAAAACACCATTGAACACGCTTAAAGTCACTAAAGGCAAAACTAAATTGCTAGTAACTGTAATTAGATCAGCTGTACCAAACTCACTTGGCGTCAGATGATACGTGTACACTGGTATGAGAAAAAATAAGATAAGTTTAGTGCCAAGATTTCCGACGGAAAAAACAAGTGAATTCTTCATCAGTTTTTGAATTTTATTTACCACGTTATTCAACGACCTTCTGTATCGTAATAGTTATTCAATTAATTTTGAGTTGTTAAGATTTTTTGTCCATAACTTGTAATATGATGAGTTTTTCCCGTACGTATTGTCCATTAATTGATTGCCCTTGTTCATTAGACAGGCTAAAATATGGCCATGTAATCTTGACGTAATAATCGTTTCGTGACCACCATACATGTTTATTGCTTTGTTGACTTTATATCGAACATAAAGGTCCAATGATTTCACTTTTATAACGTTCGGTATGTTCATGTTGTGCATTTTGTATAAAACTTTTAATAAAAACAAGCTAAATGGGGTGAAGAGGTCTTCCCAATCAAATGTTGCATTTGGACTGTTGAATCCTTTAATAGCAGGTGCTTTTTCTAAATCACGCCTCATTAAGTATAAGGTTTTACTCGCATTCGAATCATTTGCCTTACGATTGATTGGATAAAGTGCATGAGCCATATCTGGGCTGAGATACACATTCTCCAGATATTTTTTAGCAGTCGTAAAGCTTTTGTTGTCTCGTACAAAGATATGCAGATCTTTATGTTTTGCATATGACGCGAAATCTTTTATTTCGTTTTCTTCTTTTTGGTAGTGTATCGTTTGAGGGAGAATCACTATTTTGTGGTCCGGGTAATTTTCTATCAATAAGTTCCTTAATTCTTGATGAGGGCCGTACAAATCTCCGAAGTTTCCACCACCTTGACAGACAATAATGACGTTTTGAGGAATATTTATTTTTTGTTCGTATTTTAATTTATTGTTGACCTTATGATAACTAAATCTTTTTCTCACATGGATGTTTTTCTCTTTAAAAAACCTTTCTGCTCCTTGCCAAATTAGCATATCGCCAATATTCTTATACACTGGATAGTCAAAGAAAAATATATCTGAATTCTCAGGTATAACGTCAGACACTACGTTTAATTTTTCTTTTAATTGCGTCATCACTTGGACCATGTTTACTCCTTCTAAATACGTTTTTTGGTCATTTTCTCTACTACCGTGCCTTTAATTTAAATTGGCTCTTATTTTTAAATAGACGTTTGGCGAGATGCTAAACACGATAAATTCGAGCTTCTTTTTCCACCCTATTTTGGTTCGAACGATATCGGAGTGGTGTTCTTTTATTTTTTGCTTATAATACAAACATTCCTCTTTCATTCCTGCAATGTGACATTTATAAAAAAATTGGAGCAGCAACTTATAGTAACTAGATTTCGCTAGCAAAAAGTGATCTTGGAGTTTTAGTTTTTTCAGAAACTCCATTCTGTTCATATATTGCAGTTCTTTATATAAATCTTTTGAACTAAAGCTACTTTGGGTGATACTAGACGGATTCGTGTAAATGTGATGATAGAGACATTTATTCACAAGACAGACCTTGTTGGAATAATACAGCGCTTTGCATGTAAATAAATAATCCTCATGAATTTCGCCCTTCGGAAAAACCATTCCCTCCATACGATCAATGATTTTCCTGCTAAAAAGCTTCGACCAAACAGCGGTCCTGGGCATGTAGCCGTTCCCTTCTGAACTTAAATGGCTTTTTAATGCCTGTGTTCCTGATAAAACGGTCACTTCCCCTGTTTCTTCAGCAACCACCTTGTCTGCGTAGATTCGCTCGACGGCACACTCTGCGATATCACTATTGGTGAGCGTCATGTGATGAAAAAGTTCATTGTACATGTCTTTATGAATATAATCGTCACTGTCGACAAAGCCGATGTACTCCCCAGTAGCGACTTCCAATCCCGCGTTTCGAGCGTCACTCAACCCGCCATTAGACTTATGAACCACTTTCACATGACGATATTGTTGCTCGTACTGATCACAGATCGCGCCACAGTTATCTGGCGACCCATCATCAACTAAAATAATCTCCAAATTCGGATACGATTGCTCCAGAATTGAATTTACACACTTATGAATGAATTTCTCTACATTGTAGATAGGAACAATCACACTAATTAGAGGGCGATCCATTTGCATTCTCCTTTTTTAAGAATTGTGGCTTATGATCTTTCGACGTCGACTTTATCCCCGACAATAAGATCGCTGTAATTATCAAACCAACTGGAATGTATTTAAAGATGAAAGGTTCTTTAAGCTCAACAATAAAAATCAATAGAATATAAGCGAAAAAGAAGACTTTAAGCTTCCCGCCTCTCACCTTGCGAATTAAGGTGATGAGGTAGATGAACAAACTCACGTAGAAGATGACCGCAAAGACGACCCCTAAGCTCGAGTACATCTGAACATACCCACTGTCGTGTTGAACGGTTGTCCCATTGCTTGTCGTTCCCCTGTAAACAGCAGTCCCCACAACAGTTTCATTACTCAATGAAGGGATTTGCATTTCCATGAGTGCTGTCACAGAGCCTTCTTCTAAACCATCGTCAACGACACTTGTTACCCATGTATTTAATTGTTCTAATCGATCTTCGTTTATCCCGAGACGATCCACTAAAAAACTTAACGAAAAAAAGGCAATGAGCATGATCGGTAAAACCTTCAACATTGCGGTTTTCCCATAATCTTTCAGCAGAATAGAACTAAACACAAAAATACTTAACACACATCCTATATAGAAGCCCGTTCTGCCTGTTAAGAAAGTAGCGGTAAGAAGACATAAAAAAAAGATCACATAGTTTACTGTGATTATCCTTTTGAAGTGAAGAAAATAACTACAGAAGTATAAGCCCGTCGCTAATAATAACGATAAAAACGCTCCTTCAGCCCCTACTCCATTGGCTCTATCGGTTCTTGTATACTCAATATTACCGGTCGGTTGAAACGTATTCTCTAGAAACACTCTGAAGCCTTCAAATGAGAATTGCGAAAACACGATGAGCGATTGAATGACCATTGCAATGACGACAGATCTTGCATATTCATCAAGACCTTTGAAGAAGTTCGCTAATAAAACACTTCCAATGATTGTGTAGATGATGAAATACATTTCTCTAGAATACACGTAATCTGCCAAAGGACTTTGTGGCCAACTTACAGATAAAATAAAGAGCCAGAGGAAGATCATCACATTGATGGACAGGATAAAATACATACTTCCTGTATTGAACCTAAAGCGTTTAAACGACACAATATAATGGATGAATAAGATGACAAAGACTATCTTTCGACTGGAAAAGATGCTCGGTAAACCTAACAGTGATAAATCAAATATGAACAGAAACGTTAAGATCCCCAATACAATTATTCTCATGATTCAGACCACGTAGAATACGACATCATACGCTAAACTAAGCTTCCATACATTTGTTCAATCTTCATAATTTCATTTTTTACTGAAAACCCTCTATTTTCAACGTTCATGCCATTATTTATGCGATTTTCGTTATTGATATCCACGTCTAAAATTGCCTTTACCCATGAAGAAATGTCTTGTTGCTGAATGGGCAAAGCGTAGACATTTTCGTTAATTACGACTTCTTCCGTGATTGTATTTGATATAATGCATGGCAATCCATTGGACTGTGCTTCAATCACGGCATTCGGAAACCCTTCGTAATGCGATGGAAAAATAAACTGGTCTGCAGCACTTAAAAGGATGTGGATGTCGTTTCGATTGCCCAAAAAAATGACGTCTTTTTCTAAACCAGCATGATTCACTTGCTGTTGGAGTTTTGTCCTTAAACGACCTTCGCCAACAAGGAGTAGCTTTGCTTCCCTATGATATTCCTTCAAACCCTTAAAGGTATCAATCAAAAACGAGTGGTTCTTTTGCTCTCTTAACGCCCCTACATTTATTAAAACTAATTCATTATTGATCCCAAGTTCTTTTCTTATTGCCATCCGATTCTCTTGGCTATATTGATACTTCTTTACATTGAGACCATTGTTAATCACTTCGTAGCCTCCTTTTCGAAAGAGCCAGTCTCCTGCAATTTTAGAGACCGCTACTTTTTCTACCGTTTTGAAAGGGAACGAATAATAATGATAATAATGGAGTACTTTTGTGATCATTTTTTTGGGGCTTTCCCCATTTCTGCTGTGTACAATCACGTTCACCCCATAGGTAAGTGCTATTTTTGCAGGCGTCACATAGCTCAACGTATTTAGATGACAATGGAAGGCATCGTATTTATTATTCTCAAAAACGCTTCGGATCTCTTGCACGTTTTTTTGATAACTTTGCGACCGCGGTGTAATGAAGTGAAACGAACACCCCGCTGCTTTCAGTTCGTTATAAAAACAAGGCTCTTCGTTCCCGATGATTAAGAAATCAAATTGGAATTTCTCCTTGTCAATTTCGTTAAATATCTTTCTTAAATACGTCTCAATGCCCCCTAGGGAATGAGTTAACCCATAGTGAAGTATTCTAATCATGGCCAAATCCTTTCATAGAAATTAGAGAGCCAAACGACATTTGTTTGAATGTCATAGGCATCATCGATTGTCTGCTCTTTCGTTCGAGAATCCACGGTTAAGGAATGCTCATTGATGAGATGTGCCCACCTCTTTGGTCCATCTTTCAAATGAACTTTTTGCACATTTGCTGAAATGACCGCTTCATTTGGTACTTTCTCTGAGACGAGGCATTTTAATTGAGAGGCTTGGGCCTCCACGACGACGATGCCTAACCCTTCCCATAGAGAAGGCAAAATAAAAACATCCATGGCGAGCAGGATGTCTTCTACTTCACTTATTGCACCTAGGAACATAATGTTGTTTTCCAATTGATGTTCGTTCACTTTCGTTTTAATATCAGCTGCTAATTCTCCGGTTCCCACCCATATGAACACGGCGTCCTTATTTATTTTGACCAATTCTTTGACGACATCGATGATAAAGTAGGGATTTTTTTGCTGCGTCAAACGGCCGACGGTCCCGACGACAAAACGACCGTTTAAAGACATTTTGTCTCTAATAGCAAGCCTTCTATCATGGTCATATTTAAATTTATTCATATCAATGGCATTTTTGATGATATGAAAATTACTTTTCTGTTGTACATGTTTACCGAACAGCCACTCTCCCGCCTGAGCAGAACAAGCAAAAAAATAATCAGCCACATATTTCACTCTATATTGTAAAAGGTTTTTTGCTATGGCAGAAAAACCCGTTCCTGAGGACGTATTATGGCTATGAGAAATGGTTGTTCGCCCATATTTATTTGCGATATCCAAATAGATGGCTGCTGTACTTCTGACATGTCCATGAACGATTTTATATTCCTTGTTCTTTTTAAAGAAATCATTCCAAAGCCTCGTGTATGTTTTATGATTCGTGCCTGTATATTTCGGTATATTGATGATTCGACCGCCTAGTGATTGGATTTCTTTGGAATAGGCACATTCATCCTTTGTATGGATTAAAAAATCAAATTGAATTTTTGATCGATCAATGTTTCTATACAGATTCATGACCATTGTTTCAGCACCGCCACGATCGAGTCGACCAAAGACGTGTAGAATTCTGTATGGTTTTTTCATTGATAAACTCCTTATATCACAGGCTTGTTTTATCTTTCTATTTACTGAAGATAGATTATGGCAATGGACTTACGTTTAAATAATCTGCGCAGTGCAAAACTATTCCTTGCATAAAACGATGCACTTACCTGCCTTAATTGGTTGCAATACGCCTTTTCACTCGATATACGAGTCTCGGACACAATAAAAAACAATCTAACCAGAAGCAAACCCAGCGTAGACAAAATACGTAGACTCTAGTGGGATCAGCACGAGCTGAAGATCCCCTCGGAAAGCCTGCTTTCCGAGGAAGCTGAAGCCGTGCCCCACAGAAAGCGAAGTGTTTTGACGCAGCGGTCGTATTCCCGTGCACCCTAGCGCATCTTCGACTCGCTAAAACCTCGTCGTGTTTCTTTGCACCAAAAAGAGCGAGTTGTCTTGTACCGATTACTTCGTGACTAATTCGCCAACATATTCTTTCATCTTTTTCAATAAGTCATCTCTAAGGTCTTCGCGTTCTAAGGCAAATTCCAGTTGGGTTAACACAAAGCCAAGTTTTTCACCAACATCATAGCGTTTGCCTTCAAAGTTGTAGGCAAAGACGCGTTGAATCAGGTTCAACTCTTGCAGCGCGTCCGTCAGTTGAATCTCCCCACCTGCTCCAACTTGCTGCTTGTCCAAGCATAAAAAGACTTCTGGCGTTAAAATATACCGACCCATAATGGCTAATGTGGAAGGTGCTGTTCCTAAAGCTGGCTTTTCGACTAAGCTTCTGATCTGTGCACGGCGTTCTGTCATCGTTTCGATCACAGGGTCGACGATGCCATACCTAGGGGTTTCTGCTTCCGGAACGGTCTGCACACCAATGACCGATGACCTCGTAAGCTCATATTCATTAATCAACTGTTTTAAACAAGGCGTCTCACTTTGGACAATGTCATCCCCGAGTAAAACGGCGAATGGCTCATCCCCAACAAAATGACGTGCACACCAAATCGCATGGCCGAGTCCTTTTGGTTCCTTTTGGCGGATGTAATGGATGTTGGCTAGATTAGAAGAGTACTGCACCTCTTTTAGCAATTCATGTTTTCCTTTGTTCGCCAGTGTTAGTTCTAATTCTGGCGCGTTATCAAAATGATCTTCAATGGCGCGTTTCCCTTTCCCTGTCACAATAATGATGTCTTCGATGCCAGAAGCAATCGCTTCTTCAACGATGTACTGAATGGTCGGCTTATCGACAATTGGCAGCATTTCTTTCGGCATCGCTTTCGTTGCCGGCAAAAAACGTGTTCCTAACCCTGCTGCTGGAATAATGGCTTTCCGTATTTTCTTCATTTGTTTCCTCCTAAAATCAAGTTGAGTACTGTAACACCTTTTCAATTCGACGGTTGGCCAACGATAGGACCGCTTCCTTAAGATCATCCGTTTGCATCTCTTGAACGCCTTGAATAACGTCTTCCACCATCTCGTAATCAAACGCCACCGTATTCCCGACAAAAATTTTCGGAAACACAGGCTCTAGGTTCACTTCATTCTCATTGAGTAGCTCTTCGTACATCTTTTCTCCAGGACGGATGCCAGAATAGTGAATGCCGATGTCTTCTGTCGTGAAACCAGACAAACGAATCAAGTTTTTCGCGAGATCGACGATTTTGACGGATTCACCCATGTCGAGGACGAAAATTTCGCCGCCTTCTGCTAAGGCGCCAGCTTGCAGAACCAAGCGGGAAGCTTCTGGTATCGTCATAAAATATCTGGTCATATCCGGATGTGTGACCGTAACTGGACCACCAGCTTCAATTTGCTTTTTAAACAGCGGAATGACACTGCCCCGGCTGCCAAGGACGTTGCCAAAACGGACGGCGACAAATTTGGTCAAGCTTTGCTTGTTCTTCGTTTGCACGATCATTTCCGCCACTCGCTTTGTCGCTCCCATAACATTTGTTGGGTTGACGGCTTTGTCTGAGGAAATAAGGACAAAGGTTTTCACACCTGCCATGGACGCGGCATCAGCGACATTGTTCGTGCCAATCACATTGTTTTTCACAGCTTCGCGCGGATTGGCTTCCATAAGAGGCACATGCTTATGAGCCGCAGCGTGATAAACGCGTGCGGGCTGGTAGGTGAACATCACGTCCATCATGCGCTCCTTGTCCTGAATATCCGCGATCACTGTCACAAGTTCGGTGTTCACATCTAGTGCTGCAAGCTCCATATGAATGGCGTAGATGCTATTTTCTCCGTGGCCTAAGAGGACCAGACGCGCGGGTTCAAATTGAAGCAGCTGGCGACAAATTTCAGATCCGATCGAGCCTCCAGCTCCTGTCACAAGAATGGTTTCACCCATTGTTTCCTTGGAGATCGCAGTGATATCCAACTCGACGGGATCGCGTCCAAGCAAATCCTCGATCGACACATCGCGGATTTGATTGACTGAGATATTTCCCATCGCAATGTCTTCAATCATCGGCAAGGTTTGCACATTTTTCACCGTGCTCTGTGCGAACTGGATAATTTCCTTCAGCTTTTGATGTGGCGTAGACGGCATTGCGATGACAATATGATTCACATGATACTCGAGTACATAATGCTTCAGATGTTTAATCTCACCTAACACGGGCAAACCACATACGGTGAGTGAATGCATGTGCTGATTGTCGTCAACGAAACCAATTGGAGCAATCGTTTTATCTGAGCGGGTCTTTAATTGGCGCGCAAGCATCTGCCCTGCCGATCCTGCCCCGATAATGAGCGTTCGCTTGTCGGTCGCATATGACTGGTTTATCTTCGTCCGCTTTTCTTTCGGTGTTGTTTGGAAACCATTTGACTTGTAATAACGCCAGGCAAAACGAACACCACCAAGGAACATAATATGGAGCATCCAAGTGATAATTAAGGCGCGCTCGTAGATCATGCCGAAGAAAACAGCCTGCATCATCGCCGTTGTGCCAACAGAAATGGAGACAACCTTGATTAAGCTCAACATTTCCTCAAGGCTCGCATAGCGCCACACCTTTTTGTACATCTTGTAGAGATAGGAAAACAGATGATGTGTAAGCAACAACGTAAGTGCTGAGACGAACATCATGACATCGAGCGAGGTGACGTAAGGATTTAAGAAGAAGTGCGACATATAAATCGAAAATGACACGATCGCTGAATCAATTAAAATCAACAGCAGTAAACGCTTTTTCATTGAAGCACTCACCTTGTGATCTCACTCCTCTCTTTAGTTACAATAAAACACCCAGCCCAAAAGTCCTTACCCGTCAGGCACTTCTCAGCTAGATGTTCTATCTAAAAACAATGACTATAGTCCTAATTTAAACGCAACCTTCGGAAATTTCAGTGTAAAAATGGGATTTCTCCCTGGGGCATTAAACCCCACCTCACACCATGCTTTTGACAACGAACGCGTCTAAGGACTGCTTCCTTGAAGGAGTCCCACAGCATAGCCGAGTGCCTCCGTGGATAACGGCGAGGAGACATGTCCGTTACGAATGAATCGTAAGGGCTGGAGATTTTTTGAATATTTTTGTGAAGCGTCTTCACGATAGATGCTGCATGTTGCTAGAAGAACTTACTTGCATTTAATACGTGATAGCATGTCGATGCGCAGCATGCTGCCGTCGATCGTTCGCTCAGCGTTTTCCTTGAGCATCATGACCATATCGAGGCCAAATTTGTCATTTGGCATATCGTAGCTCTGTGCCAAATGGAAGCCGCACCATTTACGGTTATATGTTTATTTTCTTCCATAGTAGCTGCTTTGTTTCACTGGAATTTGGTTAAGCACAACACCAAGCACCTTAGCGCGCGCCTTTTGAAGAAGCTCTTTTGCTTGCTTTGCTGCATCCACGTCTGTTTTTCCACTTGCCGTGACGAGCACCACGCCGTCGCATTGATTCGCCAGCACTTGCGCGTCGGTGACCGCGAGCACTGGTGGGGTGTCAAAAATAACGATGTCGTACATGTTACGAAGATCGTTCATCAGGCTGTGCATCGCTTGACTGCCAAGCAGCTCAGCAGGATTTGGCGGAATTGGACCACTCGGCAAGATGTCAAGCGAGTCAATGTCGCTTTTCACGCAAGCGGACTCAACTGCGCTTTGCTTTGTGAGCACGCTGGTGAGACCGAAGCTGTTCTCCAAATGGAACGTGTAGTGAACGGTTGGCTTTCTTAGATCCGCATCCACTAACAAGACACGTTTGCCTTGCTGAGCGAATACAACAGCCAGATTAGCAGCCGTCGTTGACTTGCCTTCCTCAGGTCCAGTTGAAGTGACCATGATGAATTTTACCTTTGTATCCACAGCGGAAAACTCAATATTTGTTCGTATCGTCCGATATTGCTCAGCCACAGCTGACTTCGGACTGTGAAACGTAAGTAAGCTGCGCTGCTTGATTGCCTGGATGCCCTTACTGAGCTTTCTGTTCATATTGTTGTTGCTCCTTCTGTGTCAGTCGTCGAGTGGCGGCTGAGCTGGCAGCAGCTTCTTTTTCAAGATCCATTAGTGTAACTGAACCGAGCACGTTAAGCTCCAGGTGTCGCTTAATGTCCTCTTCTGTTTCAAGAATGTTGTCGAAGTAATCCAACACATAAACCAAGCCAACACCTGCCATAAGACCAACAACAAAGGCAATCGCAATGTTCAGTGTCGTGCGTGGGCTGATCGGATCGTTCGCTGCTTGGGCTTCAGAGAGGATTGATACATTTTCTACGTTTGTGCCGAACAATTCAGGAACCGTCTCTTGAAAAACCTTTGCTGTCGTATTGGCAATCGATGCGGCCAAGGCAGGATCGGCATCTTTCACAGAAATCTCAACAACCTGTGAATTTTCCTGGGAGTTGACGCCGATCTTCGCTGACACCTCACCCGCTGTCAGACCAGCGCCTACCTGTTCAGCGACTGGTTCAGCAATCGTGTTGCTCTGAATAATCACTTTGTATGTATTGATAAGTTCAAGGCTCGTCCGAACACTGTTCGGGTCATATTGCGTCGTTTCACTCTGCTGGTTCACAAGAATTTGCGTTGTTGACTGATACATTGGCGTTAAAACAAATAAACTGATAACAGCGCTGATGACAGTTGCTCCGAGCGTGATTGCTACGATAAGCCAAAGGCGTTTTCTCAACGTGGCTAGCACGTCTTTCAACGAGATCGTTTCCTCCATAATTCCCTCCAGGTACACTGTCGCATTTTGGTTTCTGCTTCAGCGTTTTTGCCGAACGTCGTTCTCTCAATGTTCTCTCAATGAAAGAGAAAAATGTAGACGCTTCGTATGAAACGTCAAACGTTGTCGATGAACTACTTTTATTGTAGCCCACAATAGCGCCTTTGTTTTTAAACTTTATGTCAAGTTTTTCTATTCTGATTCTTTTTAAAATGTAATCGCTTACTCGTAACGAAGGAGAGAACGCTTATGTTTTAAGGAAGATTCATTCGTTCTTTTTAAAGAACATCAAGTTAAGAATCGTTTAAGCCTTTCGTGTTTCTTCGACATTTATCGACGGGATGGATGTGCGTGTATTCTGTTCAAAGAGAGATTTGTTACTGTTTCCAGAAGGGTGGGGATGAGTGGTTTTAGAAATGGAGGAGAGGATGCGGGTTTTGAAAAGGAGAAAAAGTAGAGATGGGCATGAGTTGACGCGGAGGAATTTAGACGATCATTAAAGTAACATCTAAGACATTTGTTCGCTAGAATAGGGATTCCACGAATTACTCTTATCAGATCCCAAAATCAAAACCCATAGATCTTATAGAGGAAATACGCGATAAACGAGAATTCTTTCAGAAGTGAGTGCTCTTCGTTACGATCATTCACGTGCACAGTGACTTTCCTTGGCAAGCCACGCGTGAATAAGATCTCTGATGTTCGTTTTCCCTGGTAATCGACCGTTAGTTTGTATTCACCAGCTTCACGACGAATAAGGAGGGTTTCATCATCTACCCCTCCAATCCGAAATTTCGGTTTGAATGTCGTTTGATTGATCAATCGTAGCGAATGGTTATGTACGTGATCTGTAAACACCAAGCGGCTTTTCATATAATCCTTTTTATGCTCGATCAGATTTCTGATCGACGCGGTCTTCTGTTAATGCTGCTTAATAACGTCTTAATGTTGACGGTGTTGTTTGTCCGGGGATTGACGGATATAATGTCCTTAATCACCCTGAAGAAAGGAAAA
>NZ_SNYJ01000011.1 GCF_004363045.1 Aureibacillus halotolerans | reverse complement strand
CGAAGAAAGTCGTGTATGCTTGTCCATGGTTGATCCTTTGCTTTGGATTTGGACAGGTGACCACCTCTCCCTCCATTGTAAAGGGTTTTTTCATTATATAACGACTTGTTTATTGAACATTCTTTGTATTTTTAATGATCAGTACCTTTTAATGCAACGCTAGTGAAAATCGGTAAAAAAAAATCCCTAAAGCGACATTATCGCTTCAGAGATTCATAAAGTAAGGGTTTTTAATTTATTCCAAGCGCAAAACGAGGACAAAAAAATCAGGCTGGATGAAAACGCTTGGCTTATCTAAGCAAAAGGCTTTGGAGGCGCGGAGTTGCCATAAGGGCAATGCGCACCGGACAAGACAATGCAACAAAGAAAGCGAGCGTTTGTAGTCATCAGCCTGAAGATTTATCTCTTTTGTTTTGCCTTAGGCGGACCTAATATTTCTGCCCAAACAATGCCTTGGGCAGCATTCTTAGCAGAAAAGGCAACAGAAGCTTGATGATTGCCAGCTTTCTTCTTTGGTTGGTCTACTTTAACAACGACAAGATCGTCATCGCCAATCGCAGAGTTAGCCGACTTAGAAGGTTGGTATGTTTTACCAACGAACAGACTATCTTCTGATGTAGATGTATGCTTAGACTCTTCTGCCTCATTTGTGTACGGCTCAATCGTTTCATACTCAGGCATTTTCTGTTGCTCAGCATTTTTCTTCTCATTGCTCTTCATCCAACCGTAAATCATGAGAATAATAAACACAAGTGGGCCAAGAAACTCCATCACAGACCCTCCTTATTTATTCTTCATCTTCTTGATTGACCTTGCCAATGGCATCACGCATATCGGTATCCGCACCAATATTTTTGTAATTCATGTAATCCATCACACCCATTTTTCCTGAACGTAGCGCTTCTGCCAATGCCAGTGGAACCTCTGCCTCTGCCTCAACAACCTTAGCACGCATTTCTTGAACACTTGCGAGCATTTCCTGTTCTTTTGCGACAGCCATTGCTCTACGTTCTTCTGCTTTCGCCTGGGCGATGTTTTTGTCTGCCTCTGCTTGATCTGTTTGCAAGACAGCTCCAATGTTTTTGCCAATGTCTAAATCAGCGATATCAATCGAAAGAATTTCAAATGCTGTACCTGCATCAAGACCTTTCTTCAATACTGTTTGCGAAATCAAGTCTGGATTTTCAAGCACTTTTTTGTGATTATTGCTTGAGCCGATCGTCGAAACAATCCCCTCACCTACACGAGCGATAACCGTTTCTTCTCCAGCACCCCCAACGAGGCGGTCAATATTTGCACGTACGGTAATTCTTGTTTTTGCTTTGATTTCAATCCCATCCATGGCAACACCAGCAATAAACGGTGTTTCAATAACCTTTGGATTAACACTCATCTGTACGGCTTCAAGCACATCTCTTCCTGCAAGGTCAATGGCTGCACATCGCTCAAAGCTTAACTCTATGTTTGCTCGTTGGGCAGCAATTAACGCATTGACAACACGGTCAACGTTTCCTCCTGCTAGGTAATGACTCTCTAGCTGGTTGGTATTCACATCAATACCTGCTTTAGACGCTTTAATAAGTGGGTTGACGACGCGACGAGGGATGACTCGGCGTAACCTCATTCCAATCAGTGTGAAAATGCTAATGCGGACGCCTGCAGCAATCGCAGAGATCCACAACGTCACTGGGACAAGTGTGAAAAAGACGACGACGACAATAACAATGAGCGCGAATAAAAACCATGGTCCGACGTTTTCAATCATTTCCATCATTTCAACCTTACCTCCTTTAGTTCGTATCTATATGTTTTAATGCAAATGACATACCTTTTATACGTATGTCAGGTAAAAAGGTTTCATCCGTTTGCAGTGGTTGACAAACGTTCTCCTATCACTCAATGCCGAAACAACCTCACCATACTTTCAAAGAGAATAAGGGTTTTCCACATATTCATTTTGTTAGGAGCAACTAAAGTGAACGAAAACCTATGTAATTATTCAATCTTTTTTGCCTCGTGCTTTCTTTCCAAAAAAAGCACCTTGTTTTCACAAGGTGCTTTGATTACGATAATTCATCTTGTACTATCGTCCGAACGAGAGTGCCATCTGCTTTGCCTTTTACTTTCGGCAAAACGGCTCCCATGACTTTACCCATATCAGCTGGGGAGGTAGCTCCCACGTCTGTTATAGTTTCCTGAATCAATGTGCGCAAGCTTTCTTCTGAAAGCTGCTCAGGCATATACATCGTGACGATGTCCAATCCCTTTGCAACTTGCTCAGATAGATCACTGCGCCCCGCTGCGTCAAATTCACGGAGGGATTCCTTACGTTGCTTTGCTTCACGGGAAAGAATATTCAAGGCTTCTTCCTCCGACAGTTCCTGTTTTCCAAGCTTTATGGCTTCATTTTGATAAGATGCCTTTAGCATGCGGATCACAGTCAATCTGTCTTTGTCTCGCGCCTTCATTGCTTCTTTCATATCTTGATTCAGACGCTCCAATAAATTCATGGAGTCACACTCCCCTAGAATTTGCGCTTTCTGGCCGCTTCAGATTTTTTCTTACGTTTAACACTTGGCTTATCGTAGAATTCACGCTTACGAAATTCTGCCATCGTTCCACTTTTTGAAACGGTCTTTTTGAAACGGCGGAGAGCGTCTTCTAAACTTTCATTTGATTTCACTCGAGTTCCGTTTGACATGCTTATCCCTCCCTCCGAAAAGTCAGCTTGCAAAATGCATGCGTGACTTGTATCTCCCAAGATTATATAACAAGCAACCTTAAGGGTCAATAAATCCGTAGTCTTTTTAGGTCTTTCCAAGCAAAAAATTGCATAGGTTGGAACATCACTGACTTATTTCGCTAGATTAACGAAGCGACATCAAACAGTTTAACGTTGTCATGGACAAGGGAGACCGACCTATGAATCCTCTACTCATCACTTTTGCTGTGTATATCAGCATATTTTTGTTTGGCATGACGCTTATGAGGACAGGCCTTCTGTATCTTGGGAAGGAACGAGCAAATGTTTGGATCGAAGCCGCAACGAGTCAGCCTTGGAAAAGCTTGCTCATCGGCACGGCAGCATCGGCCATATTGCAAAGCAGCTCTGCTGTGCTTATTATGACGGTCGCTCTCGTTGCCGCAAAACAGCTCCGTTTCACAAGTGCTGTCGGCATTGTCCTTGGAGCCAATATTGGTACGACGCTTACATTGGAAATTCTAGCGTTTCATATTGACGTTATCGCCATTCCTCTTGTTATCATCGGTGCCTTATGTTTGTTCACGGGAAAGAAAAAATGGATGTTCGCCGGAACGCTTACATTTGGCTTAGGCTGTATGCTCATCGCCATGCATGGCTTTGAAAGCTTATCAGGAGCGATGATTGGTTTTGTGAACCGGGTGCTTGAGACGACGAACGCGACCGAGTGGCAAAGTTTTTTAGTAGGCAATCTTTTTACCATTATTATTCAATCTAGTTCTGGCGCTCTCGCCATTGTGATGACGATGCTTGAGCAGAATGCCTTGCTAATGACGCTCGCTCTTGCCTTTATGCTTGGCTCCAATGTCGGCACGTGCGCGACGGCCTTTTTGGCCTCGATTGGTGCAGGCAAGGCAGCCTTTTATGTCGCTCTAAGCCACCTTGCCGTCAATCTTCTCGGGACACTATTGTTTTATCCGCTACTGCCATGGTTTTCAGAATGGACACAAATGCTCTCAAACCATCCTGCACAGCAGCTTGCCCATGCAAGTGTCATTTACAATATTGTAACCTCTGTTGTGTGCTTGCCCTTGCTGCTTCCACTAGCGAAGCGGATTGAAAAAGCCCTTTAGCCCATATTGACAATTGTCACAGAAGCACTTGCGCCAATACGATCTGCACCTGCTTCAATCATCGCTTCGGCCGTTTGTCGGTCTCTAATGCCGCCCGACGCTTTGACCTGACAATGCCCTTTTACGACAGATGACATCAGGGCAACATCATCGAGTGTTGCACCACCTGTCGAAAAGCCTGTAGACGTTTTTACAAATGCCGCTTTTGCAGCAATTGCCAACTTACAAGCCGTCGTTATCTGCTCGTCTGTAAGCAAACAGGTTTCTAGAATGACTTTCACAGGAATATCCCCAGCCGCTTTTACAACTGCCTCAATATCGTGTTGGACCGTTTCTGTATCGCCGTCTAGCAATGCACCAATCGGAAGCACCATATCAATCTCAGTGGCTCCTTGACTTATCGCCTGTGTTGTTTCAAATGCTTTTGTTTCGCTTGTATTTGCACCTAGCGGGAAACCAACAACTGTACAAATGTGTACGTCGGTGCCGCGCAAATGCTCCGCAGCTAGCTTGACCCAACTTGGCTGAATGCAAACTGAATAAAAATGGTTCGCTGCTGCTTCGTCAGCCAATGCGACAATATCCGCTTTTGTTGCGTCTGCTTTTAAAAGTGTATGATCAATTTTTTGAGCCATCATAAGATTTTCCATTATTGTCACTCCAATCATTATCGTTTTATGAGGATAAACTTTGACGGTCATCGTCTTCGAGCGTCCGAACATAGACTCCTTCATTGTGAGGATAGCCCGCAGAGAGGATTTTAACCTTCACCAGTTTCCCAATGAGTTCCTCATGCCCTTTAAAAACGACTTTTAGATAGTTTGGTGTATACCCAACAAACAGATCACTATCTGGCTGATCTTTGAGGCGCTCTTCTGGAATAACCTCGACGACTTCACCCTCAAAGGTAGACGCATATTCTTTAGCAAGCTGATCTGACAGGGCAATCAGTTTGTGTACACGCTCCTGCTTTATCTCATCCCCGACTTGGTCGTCCATTCTTGCGGCCGGTGTGCCTGTCCGCTGTGAATAAGGAAACACATGGAGCTCTGAAAATTTATGTTGGGCGATAAATTGAAACGTCTCCATGAATTCTTCTTCTGTTTCGCCAGGAAAACCGACGATAACATCAGAGGTGACGGCAAGACCAGGAAGGGCTTTTCTCAACTTACTAAGCTTTTCAGCAAATTGAGCCATTGTATACTTTCTTCTCATCCGCTGAAGAACTGTGTCTGATGCGGATTGAATTGGAATATGAAGATGAGGAACGACTTTTTCCGAAGCTTGTAACACCGCGATAACCTCATCTGTAATTTGGCTCGCTTCGATTGAAGAAATTCGAATGCGCTTCAGCCCTGGGACATCAGCTTCTAAGGATTTCAGCAGCTTTGCAAAGTTGTATTCCTTCATGTCCTCCCCATAGCCGCCCGTATGGATACCCGTTAACACAATTTCTTTATACCCTGCGTCAACAAGCTGCGTTGCTTGTGCAATGACCTGCTCTGGATCTCGTGAACGAAGTAAACCACGTGCCCACGGAATGATGCAAAAGGTGCAAAAATTGTTGCAGCCTTCTTGTATTTTCAGAGATGCCCGTGTACGATCGGTAAACGCAGGAACATCCAATTCCTCATAAACATTCGCCTTCATTATATTGCCAACACCATTAATTGGCTGGCGCTCTTTACGGTACCGTTCGATATAGTCAATCATTTTCGAACGATCCTGTGTGCCCACAACAATATCTACGCCAGGGATTGACATCACTTCTGCCGGCGATGTTTGTGCATAGCAACCTGTCACGCAAATGACGGCTTCAGGGTTTTTCCGGATGGCTCGACGAATGGCCTGACGGCTTTTCTTGTCACCTGTGTTTGTAACCGTGCATGTATTAATAACATACACATCGGCTTTTGACTCATACGCCGTTCGTTCGTACGTCGCCGTCTTAAAAATTTGCCAGATGGCTTCAGTCTCATAATGGTTAACTTTGCATCCTAATGTATGGAAAGCAACGGATGGCATGACATTCACTCCTAGAAAAAATTATGATTCAAAATGAAACGACACCGCCGAAAGCAAATACATCGGCGCTGTTTCCGCTCTTAAAATGCGCGGACCTAAGCGACATGTTTCAAAGCCTGCCTGCAGAAGTTGCTCAATTTCGCTGTCTGCAAAGCCGCCTTCCGGACCAAATACGACTAAAAGTCGGTCGTCTGGACGCAAGACCTCACATTGTTTGTAAAAGGTACCAGACCCTGGTGAATCAGCTTCACGTTCATAGGCTACCCACTTTTTATCATACTCCTGGCTTTCCGTCAAAAATGCAGAAAAGTCCATCATAGGATGTACATGCGGAATTTTTGTTCGTTTGCTTTGTTCGGCAGCTTCCTTAACGATCGTTTGCTGGCGCTCACGTTTCTTTTGCGCCTTCTTTTCATCCCATTTTACAACTGCATGATGCGCTTTAAAAAACAAAAAAGCGGATGCACCGAGCTCAGTTGATTTTTGAATCATCCAATCGGTTTTATCACCCTTTAACAACCCTTGGGCGATCGTAATATGGACAGGAAGTTCAGCGCCAGCAGTGATCTGTTCGATTTGAGTTGCGGTTACGTATGGTCCATCAACCGTGGCAATCTCTGATTCCCACAAGGCTTGATCGGAAAAGCATACTTCAATTCGGTCACCCGCATTCATTCGCATGACGGTGGCGATGTGATGGCTGTCTTCTTTTGAAAAGGAAAAGCAATGCCCTTCCTCAGCAGCAGGTTTGTCTATAAAGTAACGCTGCATTCTTAAACAAACTCCTTCTTGGCAATCAATGCAACCCAACCTTCTTGCTGCTCTTCCTGGATATCATGTATGCCTTCCCGCTTTAATGCTTGCGCAACGAGCTCTTTTTTCTCCTCAATGATGCCGGAGACAATGAGTGCTCCGCCAGGGGATAATAAACGCACGGCATCGCTTGCCATTTCTATGACAATTTCAGCAAGGATATTGGCAACGATGACATCCGCACCCTCTTCAATACCTTGCAAAAGATGATTCGTTCCCACGTCAACCACCGAAGCGACACCATTCACTTCTACATTTTGCTTGGCGATGTCAGCTGCCATTGCATCAATGTCAAACGCTTTGACCGAAGAGGCTCCAAGTTTTGCTGCAGCAATGGCTAAAATACCTGATCCAGTCCCTACATCAATCACCTTTTGCCCCGGAATGAGATACTTGTCCAACGCTTGCACACATAATGCCGTTGTCGCATGGTCGCCAGTTCCAAACGCCATTCCAGGATCCATCGTAATTCGGATATCGACCTTCTCATCTGAAGGCTCCCACGGTGGCTCAACGATCACTCTCTCTGTTAAACGAATCGGATGGTAATGCGTTTTCCATGCATGCGCCCAGTCCTCTTCTGGTCGTAAATCCGAAGCCACCTTCACTTTACCAATGCGGAGGCCGAACGACGGTAATGTGTCTATAAAGGTGCGCACCTGCTGTTCTATTGTTGCACGCGAATGCTGTTCTGAAAAATAAGCCTTTACGAGCACTTCATCCTCGTCCACATCTGGATCTATGTCGGCAGGTAAAACGCCAAAAGGCCGCCCCTCTGTTTCATAAGCATCCTTCGGGTCTTCCGTAACAATACCGCTCGCATTCATTTGGTCAAGTTCATAATGCAACGCCTCTACAGCTTCACGATGAAGCCTAACTTGTAGCTCAATCCAGTTCATCAAATCCTCCTTTGTAGGTGCTGTTTTATCTCGTGTGGAACCTTGAAAAAAGCAAGCGGAGGTCCGCTTGCTTCACATTAATCACCTTTAAACGCACGTTTCATCTTAGAGAAGAAACTGTTTTCTTGCTCATCAATATGCTCTCCTTCGCCATCAGCAAATTCACGAATCAATTGCTTCTGGTCTGCCGAGAGCTTTGTCGGCACAACCACACGAACAGAAATATTCTGATCGCCTTGCCCTCTGCCTCGAACATTAGGAGCCCCTTTGCCACGCAGTCGGAATTTTGTTCCCGTTTGCGTTCCGGCTGGAATTTTCAGCTTCACCCGACCATGGGGTGTAGGCACCTCAATTTCATCGCCAAGCGCTGCTTGTGCAAAAGTTAATGGCACCTCACAGAATATATTATCGCCGTCGCGTTGGAAAAATTCATGAGGCTCGACATAAAACACAATATACAAGTCGCCAGGAGGGCCACCGTTTGCTCCAGGCTCCCCTTGACCTGCCACTCGCATTTGCTGTCCCTCATCTACACCTGCGGGCACATTAACATGAATGACTTTGTTCTTTTTGACACGCCCAGCTCCATGGCAAGTGCCACATTTCTCTTTAATAATTTTGCCTTTGCCTTCACAATAATGACATACACGGCGATTTACAACACGACCGAACGGCGTGTTTTGCGCTTCATTTAGCTGTCCGCTTCCATTACAGTGAGAGCATGTTTCTGGGTTCGTCCCCGGCTTTGCACCTGAGCCATAACACGTTTGACATTCTTCTTCTTTTGGAAGCGTAATGTCAGCTTCCTTCCCAAAGATCGCCTCTTCAAACTCAAGAGACATCGTGTATTGTAAATCTGCCCCTTGCTGTGGTGCGTTTGGATCGCGGCGTCGCCCGCCACCAAAAAACATGTCAAAGATGTCCCCAAAACCACCAAAATCACCAGCACCGCCGCCACCGAAGCCTTGTTGATTCGGATCAGCATGACCAAATTGGTCATATTGTGCACGTTTTTGTTGATCTGACAACACTTCATAAGCCTCTGACACTTCTTTAAATTTATCTGCAGCGCCTTCTTCCTTGTTTACATCTGGATGATATTGACGCGCAAGCTTTCGATAGGATTTTTTTATCTCATCTTTTGAAGCGCCCTTCCCAACCTCAAGAACGTCGTAATAATCTCTCTTACTCATGTGCACCACTCCCTACTTCACTAGCTACCATGTTACCATCTCTGGCTTCTTCCTCGCAACGTCTAACGCATAGAAAAAGCCAAAGCCAAAGCTGTCTAGCAACCTTGGCTTTAGCATGCATACCGTATAAATTATTTGTTGTCTTTGTCTTTGTCGTCATCTTTTACTTCTTCATAGTCTGCATCAACAACATTATCGTCCCCTTGGGCACCTTCGCCTTGAGCATCCTGTTGTGCTTGTGCTTCCTGTGCAGCTTGCTCATAAAGCTTTACAGATAACTGTTGGACGATTTCTGAAAGCTCGTCTTTTTTCGTTTTGAGTGCTTCTGCATCGTCACCCTCGAGCGCTTCTTTTAAAGCGTCTTTGGCTTCGTTTGCTTTCGCAATTTCGCTTTCATCAACCTTGCCGTCAAGGTCCTTCAGCGTTTTTTCCGTTTGGAAAATCAACTGATCCGCCTCATTACGAAGTTCTACAGCTTCACGTTTCGCTTTATCCGCTTCTGAATTTTCCTCAGCTTCACGAACCATGCGATCGATCTCATCCTCATCTAAACCTGAAGATGATTTAATCGTAATCGATTGTTCTTTGTTTGTGCCTTTGTCTACCGCACGCACATTCACAATACCGTTCGCATCAATATCAAACGACACTTCAATTTGAGGAATGCCTCTTGGTGCTGGTGGAATATCCGACAGTTGAAAACGACCAAGCGTTTTATTGTCTGCTGCCATTTCACGTTCACCCTGAAGCACATGAATGTCCACTGACGTTTGATTGTCAGCCGCAGTCGAAAAGACTTGGGATTTGCTTGTTGGAATCGTTGTGTTACGTTCAATGAGCTTCGTAAACACAGAACCCATCGTTTCAATACCTAAAGAAAGTGGCGTGACATCAAGAAGGACAACGTCTTTTACATCTCCGGCAAGAACGCCCCCTTGAATCGCTGCGCCAACCGCTACTACTTCATCAGGGTTTACGCCTCTATGTGGATCTTTTCCTGTTTCCTTTTTAATGGCTTCCTGAACCGCTGGGATTCGTGTCGACCCACCAACGAGGATGACTTTATGAATATCGCTTGCACTCATTTTTGCATCGCTTAGTGCCTTACGTGTTGGCTTCATCGTTCTCTCGACGAGGTCAGATGCTAGCTCCTCAAATTTCGCACGTGTTAAGTTTAATTCCAAATGCTTTGGACCATCTGCATCCGCGGTAATAAACGGTAGCGAGATTTGCGTTTGCGATACACCAGACAAGTCTTTTTTCGCTTTTTCAGCCGCATCCTTCAAGCGTTGCATGGCCATTTTATCTTGGGCAAGGTCGATGCCGTTTTCTTTTTTAAATTCAGCAACGAGATAATTAATCACAACTTGGTCAAAATCATCGCCACCTAGACGATTGTCGCCTGCTGTGGAAACAACTTCGAATGTACCGTCGCCAATTTCAAGAATAGAGACGTCAAACGTACCGCCACCAAGGTCATAGACGAGGATCGTTTGGTCTTGGTCTTCTTTATCAATGCCGTAAGCAAGTGCCGCTGCAGTTGGCTCGTTAATGATTCGTTTTACATCAAGACCGGCAATTTTCCCTGCATCTTTCGTTGCTTGGCGTTCTGCATCATTGAAATATGCAGGAACTGTAATAACAGCTTCTGTCACCTTTTCACCTAAGTAATCTTCAGCGTAAGATTTCAAATGCTGTAAAATAATCGCTGAAACTTCTTGCGGAGTGAATTGTTTCCCTTCAATCTCAACCGTATAATCGGTTCCCATGTGACGCTTAACTGATTGAATCGTGTCAGGGTTTGTAATGCTTTGACGTTTCGCTACTTCACCAACTTGGCGCTCTCCATTTTTAAAAGAGACAACAGATGGAGTTGTTCTGTTTCCTTCTGGATTTGGGATAACCTTTGCTTCTCCACCCTCCATTACTGCGATACAAGAGTTTGTTGTTCCTAAGTCAATACCAATAATTTTAGCCATGTTTTTTTCCTCCTTGGTCACTATCGAACACTATTCGTTTACTTTCACCATAGACGGGCGTAAAACCCGGTCTTTGAGCATATACCCTTTTTGGAATTCCTCAACCACTTGATTCGAAGGTACCCCTTCTTCAGACACTTGCATGACAGCCTGATGAAACGTCGGATCAAATGATTCGCCAACAGCTGCAATCACAGTCACGCCTTCCTTTTCTAGCGCCTGTTTGATTTGCTGGTGAACCATTTCAACACCCTTTAATACCGTCGTCACATCGGCGGATTCTGCATCGACCGCCAAGGCACGCTCAAAATTATCAAGCGCAGGCAATAACTCCGTGACAATGCCTTGTGCACGATATTTTTCACGAGCAGCTGTTTCATTACGTTCTCTTCGACGATGGTTATCATAGTCTGCTTGAACGCGTAACAAACGTTGCTCAGCCTCCTGAAGCTTTTCCTGGAGAGCAGCTACTTCAGCGGAAGACTCATCGGCTTCTAGAATTTCTACGTCGACATCCTGTTCGCCTTCGTCGCCACGATCCTCAAGAGTCGTGTCTTTTTCTTCAGGCGCCTCGGCCGTGTCCTCTGTCACGTTTTCTTCATGCTTGTTCGATTGCTTCTGTTCCATTGTAGGCACCTCCGGTCAAATTAATTCAAATCGTCGTTAAAGCGATGCAAATCGGCAGATAAATACGTAAGCAGGCTGATCACTCGACCGTACTCCATACGCGTCGGACCAAGCAAGGCCAACGTACCTGTTTTCTTACCATCTAGAGTAAAGGTTGCTGTGATTAAGCTGCAATTTGCCATCTCAATTAAGCTGTTTTCTTTGCCAATCTTCACTCGAATGCCATCGCCTAATTCATTAGGCTGCTTCATAAGGTCATACAAAGGTTGTTCTTTTTCAATGACGGAATACAACCCGTGAAGCTTACGAATGTCATGAAAATCCGGCTGCGATAAAATGTTTTCTTTGCCGCTGAAGAAAAGCTTCGCGTGCTGCGGTAGACCAAACAAATTTCCGACCAATTCATACAGCTGCGAGGATTGCTTCAAATGGTGCATCAAAATTCGGTCCATTTCTTTCGCAATATACTCATTCAATTGGCGGATTGGCACACCCCGAAGCCTATCATTCAGCATTCGGACGAGCATTTCTAAATCGTCTGCAGAAACAGATTTCGGAATGGCAATGGTTCGGTGCTCAACAAAGCCTGTTTCTGTAACAAGGATGACCACCGCCATTTGATCTGATACCGGAATGAATTGAATTTGTTTTAAAGAGGCATCAAACAGTTCAGGGCTTAATACAATCGACGTGTAATTCGTCATTGAAGATAGAATATTTGCCGCTTCCTGAATCAGCTTTTCAAATTCAATCATTTGCTGACTAAACAGCATATGGAGCTTCTCAACTTCTTTTTTTTCTAACACACTTGGGCTCACGAGATGATCAACATAAAAGCGGTAGCCTCGCTCAGACGGAACACGTCCTGAGGAACTATGTGTTTTCTCAATGTAGCCTTTTTCCTCTAGCTCGGCCATTTCATTTCGAATGGTCGCCGAACTAAATGCAATTTTGCCTGACTTCGCCAATGAACTAGAACCTACCGGCAAAGCAGTTTCGATATAATCTTCGATGATGACCTGCAATATAGACAGCTGTCGCTCAGTAAGGTCCATGCTAGAAATCACCTCTGTTAGCACTCTGTAGTGCCGAGTGCTAATTCTATTAATAACCTACCAAAACGAGAAGCAAATTGTCAATGAAGATGATCGAAAACATTCCAATTACATCAGTTCACCTCTAGACCTAAAAAAGCTTGAAACACTTCGTTGCCGAGCGGACGACCCAATTCAGTCAACCGTAACTGTCCATCTTCTTCGCTTAACAGCTCTTTTGTTTTTAACTGTTGAATGGTTTCCATAAACGCTTTCGGTAGCGGCATTCCAAACTTCTTTACGAAATGGGGAAGTGAAACACCATCATTTTTACGTAACCCTAAAAACAATTCTTCCTCCATTTTTTCCTGCGTCGTTACAAGATGATGTTCAAGATGTGGCTGGCCAGCCTCTACTGCATCAATGTATTTCCCGATCGGTCTTGTGTTCACCGTTCTATATCCATCAATGTACCCGTGAGCGCCTGCGCCTGCGCCGATGTACTCCTCATTGTCCCAATACGTAAGATTATGTTTGCTTTCAAAGCCAGGACGAGCAAAATTGCTTATTTCATACTGCATTAACCCCTCGTTTTGCATGTGTACGATCAGGGATTCATACATTTTGGCGTCCTCATCCTCAACAGGCAATGGAAGGCGACCCCGCTTATGCAGATTATAAAACACTGTTTTTGGTTCGATAATTAATGAATAAGCGGATACATGCTCAATACCCAATGACGTCGCTCTTTTCAAGGAGTTCTCCCAATCCGCTTGCGTTTGCCCCGGCAGACCAAACATCAAGTCGACGGAAAGGTTTGTAAATCCTACATTTCGGGCGATAGGAATCACTTGATCGAGCGTATCGGGTCCATGCGTACGTCCAAGACGTTCAAGCAGTTCAGACTGAAACGCTTGCTGACCTATGCTTAACCGATTCGCTCCCCCTTGCTTTAAAAGCTCAAGTGTCGGTTGGTTAAGGTCATTGGGGTTGGCCTCAATTGTGTATTCAAGCTCGTCGGAAGCCAACGGCAGCAATGTTTTCTCAATAAAACGCAGCAGCTTACTTAGCTGTTCATGATTCAGGGCGGTTGGCGTCCCTCCACCGATAAAAATAGATTGTATTCCTTCTAGTTGGGGATGTTTGTCTAACGTAAGCTCCACTTCCCGCTCCAACGCTTGCAAATACCGATCAACAGGCTGATTCTCAATAAACACCTTACTAAAATCACAGTAATGGCAAATCTGTTCACAAAAAGGGATATGCAGATAAATAGCTTTCATTTCGCTTCCCCTCCTAGGAAAACGTGCAAACGTCACGGAAAAACCGCAAGCGTTAGCCCGCGGTTCCTTCGCATATGCATTTATTTTGAACCACCGTCATCGTCCATTTTCAATACCGCCATAAAGGCTTCTTGCGGCACTTCAACCGAACCGACTATTTTCATACGTTTTTTACCTTCTTTTTGCTTTTCAAGCAACTTTCGTTTACGAGAAATATCGCCACCATAACATTTGGCAAGTACGTTTTTACGCATTGCCTTTATCGTAGAGCGGGAAATAATCTTTTGCCCTATAGCTGCTTGGACCGGCACTTCGAATTGTTGGCGCGGAATGAGTTCCTTCAGCTTCTCTACAATTTGCTTGCCTCGATGATACGACTGATCCCTATGCACAATAAACGACAGGGCATCCACCTTTTCGGCGTTCAATAAAATATCCATTTTCACAAGATTTGAAGAGCGATTGCCGATTGGCTCATAATCAAAGGACGCATACCCTTTTGTGCTCGATTTAAGTTGATCGAAAAAATCGTATACGATCTCCGAAAGCGGCATCTCATAGACGACATTCACTCGATTGTCATCAAGGTATTGCATATCCTTAAACTCACCGCGTTTCGTCTGGCAAATATCCATGACCGAACCGACATAATCGTTTGGAACCATGATGCTTGATTTAACATAAGGTTCCTTCACATCGTTAATTTTTTGACTATCCGGCATGTTGGATGGATTATCAATCTCAAGAATGCTTCCATCCGTTTTTTCAACAGTATAGATAACGCTTGGTGCAGTCGTAATTAGATCAATGTTAAATTCGCGCTCAATACGTTCTTGAATGATTTCCATATGCAGGAGTCCTAAAAATCCACAACGATAGCCAAACCCAAGTGCTTGCGAGGTTTCCGGCTCGTATTGCAATGAGGCATCATTTAGCTCTAGTCGCTCTAATGCTTCACGTAAGTCATTGTATTTCGCAGTATCGATTGGATAAAGACCACAAAACACCATTGGTTTTAGCTTTCGGTAGCCAGGAAGTGGGGTCTCCGCAGGATTAGCAGTACTTGTGATCGTGTCCCCCACTCTTGTATCGCCAACATTTTTTATGGCGGCTGTTAGAAAACCTACGTCTCCTACGGTCAGTTCTTTTTTAGCAACTGGCTTCGGTGTAAACACACCTACTTCGCTAACTTCAAAATCCTTTCCCGTTGCCATCATACGTATTTTGTCCCCGGGCTTTACTGTACCTTCAACGACACGGATGTATGCAATCACACCGCGGTAAGGATCGTAGAGGGAATCAAAAATTAACGCTTTTAAGGAGGCATCAGGATCGCCTTCTGGTGGTGGAACAAGTTCAACGACTTGCTCTAGAATTTCTTCAATGCCAATCCCCGCCTTTGCTGAAGCAAGCACAGCTTGTGAGGCGTCGAGGCCGATCACGTCTTCAATTTCCTGCTTGACGCGTTCAGGCTCTGCACTCGGGAGATCGATTTTATTCACGACGGGAAGTATTTCTAGATTGTTATCAAGTGCCAAATAGACGTTGGCAAGGGTTTGTGCTTCGATCCCTTGAGCAGCGTCTACTACGAGAATGGCTCCTTCACATGCTGCCAAGCTTCGCGACACTTCGTATGTAAAATCAACATGTCCTGGCGTATCAATCAAATGAAAAATATATTCTTCTCCGTCTTTTGCTTGATAAGTCAATTGTACTGAGTTTAATTTAATGGTGATTCCACGCTCGCGCTCTAAATCCATAGCATCGAGCATTTGTTCTTTCATTTCACGCTGTGTGAGCGCACTCGTCTTTTCCAAAATGCGATCGGCCAACGTCGATTTCCCGTGATCGATATGCGCAATAATGGAGAAGTTCCGAATTCGCTTTTGTCGTTCAAGTCTACGTTCTCTACTCATAAAGCTCATCAACTCCTACCAATGTGAACAAGGTACACTGCAACTGATTATAGCAAAGTGTTATGTTCCTGTCACGAGGCGAAGCAAGCGATTCACTGTTTGATAAAATACCTCTCCCGTCTTAGCACCAACCGAGGAGAGGAAGTTTTCTGTCTGCATCGCCTCAAACTGCTCTTGCTTTTGTTCTAATCGTTCTTGATCCCATTTCTCTCCTAGAACGACCGCATTCCATTCTTTGTCGCTCTCGGTCCATGCCAAGGCTTCATGGAACGATGAGTCATCGTACCCCTTAATCGTGTTCATTCCGTCATTTGACAGTTGCATACCGTACAAAACACTGATAAATAACAAGAGCAGCAGTCCAATGGTTTTTAGAAAAAATCGCTTCATTCAGACGTACCTCCTTCCGTATTGACCTTCTCAGCTTCCCAGTAATAATCTGCAAATACGTCCGCAATGGCCTCAGCCGTCCGATACAATTCTTCACTCGTATTGTCCACACCACCAAATTCAATTAAGATGGCGTTTGGCGATAGATCTTGATTGAATTTTCCATTCGTCCCAGGCCCTTGTTTCTTTGTAATGCCTCGACTTAACCCTGGATAATCTGCCTCTAAGCGCTGATTTAACTCCTTGGCTAATGCAAGATTCTCTTCATATCGTGCATGTTCTCCTCCAATGACAAACACAGTCCGCGCGTAGGCCTTGTTGTTTATCGTCACCGTCGTATCCTTTTTCCTGAGCGCATCACGGTGAAGATCAAAAAAGAACGTCAGATCATCGTTGTTTGCTATCGCTTCTTTGACTACTGGTTTGGAAAAATCATAGGACTGTGCGTACGTTGCATCATTGGCGAGAAGCTGACCAGTGATGTCCTCCGTGTTCACAGCGGTTCCTATACCACGTTTTTCAAGTGCTTCTCCTAGCTTTTTCCCAACCAGCGTAATATTCGCCTCTGTATGAAACGCCTCATTCGGGTTTGTCACATCAGGAAGCATTGGCAGAAATGATTCACGCGAGTGTGTATGATAAATGTAAACGACATCCCGATCTCCGGTTGTTTGTAGTGGGGGTGATAAAGAGGGACCTTCTTCCCCTTTAAGAGCAAGAGCAGAAGCTTCTCTCTCCTTTTCTAATACTTCCAACGGTGGCGCCGATTCTATTGGCAGTGTTGTGTAGTCTGTCCCTTCACCAGCAACGATAATATCGCCATCAAAGGTCGTAAATCCTGGCAATTCTTTTCCTAAAAGCGTTCGATGATCCTCCGGCTGAAGCGTTGAAATCGCTTGGAGGGTCAAATGTTGGACGTTTGGTGGCGGCGTTGGGGTCGCTTGCGAGAAATAGTGATTTTCCATAGCGAGCATATGCACAAGGCCAGCTCCTGAGAAAGGAGCGAGATAGTCTTGCAGCGGCTTCGCATTCATTCGCCATTCCGATTGCACGGCAGTTAGTGCGCCGGCAAGACTAACAAATCCCCAAAAGCTTAAAAGCAGCAGTGCCATCCACCTTCTGCCGAACATCGTTACCGATGGTGTGTGTGACTTTACTGGCACTCTCTCGTCCCTCCCAAGGTAGCATGTCTTATACTAAACTCTATGAGAGGGATTAGAAGAGTAGAACAGTAACCTCTATCAACTCTATTGTCTGTAAGATGCGAGATTGCTTTGTGTGATCGCTTCATGGAGGGCAGCGTTTAGTCCATTGGCAAGGACCTCTGCGGTATCTTGCAAAAATGCGTCCACTTCTTTAGGCGTGACCATTAAATTATGTCCCATCGGAGCAAGCACTTCATAGATGAGCTTTCGTTTTTCTTGCTCATTTAACTGACCTACAATGCCCATATACACCCCGCGCTGTTCTTCGTCAGGCAAATCATTTTGTGAGAGCTCTCGTTTCTCTCCAAATGACATGGATGCAGGCGCAAGGCTTCTCCTTGGCGTCCCTCCTTCCTTTTGCTCCTTTCCGAAATGCTTTAAAACAAAATCAATCGTATCGCTCGCAATTGTCACAGCATCGACGACTGTAGGAACACCAATCGAAATCACCGGAATTCCAAGCGTCTCTTTGCTAATTTCTTTCCGTTTGTTTCCGACCCCAGATCCAGGATGGATGCCCGTGTCCGACATTTGAATCGTTGCGTTCACACGCTCAATTGAACTTGCTGCTAAGGCATCAATGGCCAATACGAAGTCGGGTTTTGTTTTCTCCAAAACGCCGAGGATGATGTCACTGGTTTCAATGCCTGTCAGCCCCATCACACCTGGCGTCAAGGCGCTCACTGACCGAAAGCCTTCGGACACACGCTCTGGCTGCAGCTCAAATAAATGCTGTGTGACAAGAATTTGCTCCATCACTAAGGGGCCAAGTGCATCTGGCGTTACCTGCTTGTTTCCAAGACCGATCATCATACACGATGCATTCTCAGCAATGCCGCAGGATGAAAGAAAGGCAGCTAGCGTCTTTGCGAAAACTTCTTCTACGTGCTGCTTATGTTCTGCATCCTGCGTACGTAACCCCATCGTTTCAAGCGTAATGTAAGTGCCCGGTTTTTTCCCCGTCCATTCTTCACCTTCTTTTGTAATGACGACCGTCGTTTCTTTAATGCCATCGAGCTCCCTTGACGTTGACGTGACACCTTTTCTAGTTGATGTCGTTTCTTTTTTCTGCGAACGTTCAGTTGCCTCCAGTGCCAAGTCCGTTCTCACCTGATATGCTGACAAATCAATCTCTTCCACAGGCTCGCCTCCTTTTTTATTCAGTCTGCCCAGCCACATTTTTGTTCATTCGTGCAATTCCTTCTCTAACTCCATGATGAACATATTGCATAGTTGCAACGGTTTTGATAGAATTACCTATGGTTCAAGCACTGGAATGAACAGTGTCTATAAGGAGGTGAACGGTATGCCAAATATTAAATCTGCAATCAAACGTGTAAAAACGACTGAAAATCGTCGTACACGCAACATCGCATTCAAATCGTCAATGCGTACAGCTGTGAAAAAGTTTGAAACGTCTGTTGCTGACAAGAATGTTGAGCTAGCAACACAGCTTTATTCTGAGGCTTCAAAGCAGCTTGATAAAGCGGCGCAACGTAACATTATTCACAAAAATACGGCAGGCCGCCAAAAATCACGTTTAGCGAAACAGTTAAACAGTTTGTCTGCATAACAAACAAATAAAACAGCCTGGTCTTTTAAAAGACCAGGCTGTTTTTATTTTTGTGTCGTATCCGTCTTTCAACGATCGCCGCACGTAAATTACCGTCATAGCATGTAATGTCGATTAGGGAACACAGTGTCATTTTTTTAAATGGTACGATTAGCGGGAGCTATACTGAAGAAGAAACAATTCAAAACCTAACACTTTATCAACACGACCACTTTTCATTTGCACATCTAGCTGCCCAAGGTCAAAGAGCATTTTGGAAAGGTCGAGTGATGATGATTTTAATTGTGTGCTTAATACCTTTACTCTGTATGGGTGGAGTTTGAGCCGTTTTGCCACTTGCGCTTGTCCATAGCCCTTTTTTAACAGCCCGTCTATTTGATGCATCGCACGCACCTGACTTGCTAACAATAAAAGCAACTTGAGTGGATCCTCCTTTTGACGAAGCAGGTCGTGATAACGCAACATGGCGGAGTCTGTTTTTTTTTGCTGAAGATCATCCATGAGAGCAAACACATTTTGATCCAATGTTCGTGGAACAAGCTCGTCAACCATCGAAGCTTCAATCGTCCCTTCTGCATACAGGGAAAGCTTTCGAATCTCTTCTCTCAGCATTCGTAAAGAAGGACCCACCCGTTCAAGGAGAACTTTTCTTGCGTCAACTGTAATCAAAGCTTCATCTTTTTGTGCCGTTTTTTCGACCCATTGATGCAACTCCTGCTCCGAAAGTTCCGTGGCATGTTTTATCACTGCTGTTTGTTTAAGTTGCTTTACGATTTTTTTCCGTTCGTCTAACTTTGGGTAAGCTGCCCTGAACACTAGATAGGTAAACGGCGCTGGGTTATGTAAATAAGGCAACAGTATGTCCACATTTTGTTCAACGGCACCTCGTGGCTTAGTCCCTGTTAAAAAATATGGATTAGTCACCAAAACAACTTTACTTTCTTTCAAAAAAGGCAGTGTCTCAGCATCCTCCAAAATTTCATGAAGGGGCGTTTCCTCTCCGTCATAAAGAGAGATATCAAATGGAGATGGGTCATCTCCTACGGCTTTTTTTACAAGCTCCTTTTGGAATTCATCTATAAGGTACGGTTCTTCTCCGTATAATACAAATATACGATTTTCCTTGCCGCTCACAAACGTCACGTCCTTCTCCTCACATTCTAAAATTATCGTAGCAGGACGTCACTAAAAAAGCTACAGTAAGGAATTGTACCCAAGGATGCAGCGTGCTTTTACACTTTAGGTGTAGAGATTGATAAAGTATAGGGAGGAAGGCTGTAATGGACTCCCTCCCCTTTATTTAAACATTCCTATTTGAAGACCTAGGAAGCTTCAATGGAATGAGAACAGAGCAACCGGCTGTTCAATTAATATAACCTTGCATGGTTGAAGTATGGGTGTTAAGTCCTGTCAAATGAGGGGGCTCGTTTTTTCATGGATTTTCTGTTAAAAAACCTTTATACTACCGTTAAGGGAGGTTGCCATAATGAACGAATTTGAAAAAAGTGTCCAAAGCAAACGCAATGATTTTATTGATGCTGGCGTAGGCTTTGCTGTTTCCTTTGGTTTTTTCGCAACCATTTTCATCATTGGCATGGTTGTTCAAATTATTGGATCTTAAAAACGAACCATTGGTGAGGGAAAAGTAGCATTTGCTGTTTCAGAGTGAAGACAAAGCAAGGATCAATGTCAGGCTTGTCATGTTCAGGCTGAGTGTAAACGTTTGTTTATCGAGGCAAGGAACTGCCTTAGGGCATGACTTGTGACGAGACAAAGCATTAATGAAAGCAAGCGTTGTCAACAGCCTGGAGCAGCATTTCGCTGCTTTTTTTATTTTTCAAGTCAGTACGCTTTCTGTACGGTGCGCCTTATAAAACAGCATACGACATCCTATGCCCGTGCGCCTGAAACGTGCGTAGGTGACTAGCGGAACTGAATAACAATGCTTCCTTCCAAGTCTGTTCGCCGAACGACTACTTCGGCTGATTTTAATCGATTGAGGACAATGGGGTGTGGATGACCAAATTGGTTGTTTCTGCCTGCAGAAATCAATGCAAGGGTTGGGTTCACTTCCTCCAAAAACGATACTGATGTCGATGTTTCACTCCCATGATGAGCGATTTTTAGAATATCTGCCTTTAGGTCCTTCTCTTTTACTAATTGCGTTTCCCGATCCTCTTCAATATCCCCTGTAAAAAGCCATGCCTTCTTCCCAAGCATTGTTTTTATCACTATCGATTGGCTATTTCTTGATAATGTCTCTTTCGTAGACATAAAAATGTCAAATGAATACCCGCCTTGGGTAATCTGCATGTGATCCGTTGCCTCGACGAGTTGAATGCCTTTTGTTTGTGCTACGTTCACAACCTCCTGAACAGCGGCAGAGTCTAGGTTTTTCCCTTTGCCCATAAGAATGCGTTGTACTGAATTTGCATGAAGGAGTGCAGAAACCCCTCCTACATGATCCAAATCGCCATGAGATACAATCATCCAATCGACTCGACGAATCCCCCGCGATTTAAGATACGGTCCTACGATATCCTCTCCCGGATCAAAATGTGGTGAAAACACCCCACCTGCATCAATAACCAATACCCCTTTGCGATGAGGCAATTCAATGACAATACTGTCTCCTTGACCAACATCTAGCATTGTGACACGACCTAGCGGAGAAAGCTGAAACATAAAATAATGGGAGCTAAAAACAAGAACGAAGGGGAGGAAAAACAAAAGAACTCTACGCTGAAAACGATACCTTTCAACGCCTATTAGCAAAATAACAACACTGATCATCTCCAAACAGACGACCCATAATGGCGCCCTACCGTACAACATCGTTCCCGGTGCTGCTGTATCCATATATAGCAAACCGGCATGCATGACGTCTAATCCAGTTCCAAGGAAAGACCCAAGCAGAGCTGCGAATGCGGGAGAAACGAAAGAAAGAAGAAATAAAAAGAGGCAACCTGGCAACAAAATAGCTGTATACAATGGGACAAATATGACGTTCCAGAGTGGGCTCCAAATGGACAGCTCATAAAAATGATACAAAACGATTGGCCCACCAACGAGCTGAGCAATTGTGGAAATGAGCAATGACTGGTTAAACCAATGAGAGGACACCGTTTGCAATAAGTTTAACGAAAATAAGAGTCCATACGTCACGAGAAATGACAACTGAAAGGAGACACTTTGCAAAACGTAAGGGGAAAAAGCAAGCATGCACATAAAAGCGATGGACAATGCCTCAACACTTGAAAGCTTTTGTTTTAGAAGGAAGAACCAGCAGATCACAAGACCTACTTTAATAACGGAGCGGACGACCGGAGGATCTGCCCCAGTGGCGATCGCATAGCTAGGAAGAAAAGCCAACAAAAGCCACATGGCAGTGTTTCGAGAAAAAAATCGTGTGAGTAGTATAAAGAGGATCATGCAGAGGACAGCCACATGCAAACCTGAAATCGAGAGCAGGTGACTAATGCCAAAACGGTTGTAAACGTCGGTTAGTTCTTCTGGCATGGATGAACGATCACCTAGTAACAACGCCTTAGCAAATGGAGACAGCGAAGGAGGGAAAGTCTTCTCTATTTGGGAAAGCGCCCGTTGTCTTGTTTCGTACACAAGCGTCAGAGGACTTCTTTCAGGTGGAAAGCAATGGAGAGTGCTGGTCTTCACTTCCGCCAGCCAATGGATATGCTGTCGATATAAATACGCACTATAGTCAAAGCTGTTTGGCACTGTACTCTTCGGAGGCTTTTTTAGCGTTGCATTCATTTCACACCGCATACTGCGAGTCAATGGCTTCGCAAGACCTTCCGCCTTGGCCATAACTACCTCGCCCTTTACTGTTTTAAATGCGAATCTTATGCTTCCACTCTCACTCGTTTCAGGAAATGAAGAAACAGTGCCTTGAAAATGCTCCTGCGCTGGATCAATCACCGTGATGTTCGTAGCGTCCGTATGCCATGCCAGCGCATAGAAAACAGCAAACACACAGAAAGGCAGCCAAAAGATTTTTTTACTCCACATCAATAAGACACTTACGCATACAGCGATTGCCCATGCTGCACTCACATCGTCTAGCCCACCCCAACAGCCTACGCATGCAAAATACGCCAACACAGTGAGACGACCGTGGTTATTCACCTGCGCCTATCGCCTCTATAATCTTCTCGTAGGTTTTTTCACCGATCCCTGACACATCTTTTAATTCTTCAATTGATGAAAAAGACCCTTTTTCATCACGATAAGCAAGAATCGCCTCTGCTTTTTTTGGCCCTATACCAGGCCACTCCTCCATCGCAATGACGTCTGCCTCGTTTAAGATGTTCAATACGGGGTCGAAGACTTGCCCTCCGGTTTTTCCAATCTCACCAGAACTCTCTTTGCCTGGAATGACGATGACAAGCTCATCCTCAAGCCGTTTGGCAAGATTAACACTTCCGGTGGACGCTTCTTCTGTAAGACCTCCAGCCTTCTCGATCGCATCCTTTACCCTCTGTTTAGCTGTTAACTGATAAATGCCAGGTTGCTTAACCGCACCTTTCACATCGACAACAACCTGACCGGGCTCTTTGATCGCATGCTCTTCAGAGGTGTCCGTGCTCCAGTCCCCTATTTGATCCACAGATTGTGTCTGCTTCAACAACGGCGTTTTTATGACAAAGAGAATCGCAACAACGACCAGAACGGCCAGAACAGCAGCAACTGTTTTCCATTTCTTTTTAATCATAAGCTCATTTCACCTCTACCTAGAAAATTTTCATCAACTAGGGTGTGTCTGAGAACTTAGAAGGGAGCAGATGTTGCCGAATTATCGTTCCAAGCAAGGCGCTTTTTCGCAGTCGTACCGGGCGTACGTCAAGAAAAAGGAACGCAGGTGGGAACGAAAAGACGGTGACAGATGCCTCTGACCGAGTTTTAAGACACGCCCTAAAAAGCACAACTGTGAATTAGAGGAAATAACGTATAGTCGTGAACGACGACGCATAGGTTGGTTTGTAAAGCATTCATCTCGACGATGAAAGCTACAGAGTCATTGAGGAGGTGCATACATGAAACTAGGATTTATTGGGACAGGAAATATGGGGAGCGCACTCATACAGGCATTTGTGGAAAGCAATGCCGTCTGGCCAGAAAATGTGCACATAATGAATAGATCCACTGATAAAGCCTTACAGCTAAAAGAACGGATACGTGGAATCCATGTGGAAGAAACCTCAGAATCGGTTATTCAAAAAACGGATGTTCACTTTATTTGTGTCAAACCATTGGATATGCTTCAGGTGATACGAGACATCACACCCTTTCTGCGACCAACATCCATTTTAATTTCAATTACAAGCCCTGTATCAACTGCCGATATCGAAGAAATTGTCCCATGCTCTGTTGCAAGAGTGATCCCGAGCATTACAAACCGAGCGTGTGCTGGTCTCTCGCTTGTCACCTATGGTGAGCGATGTGACAACCGTGCCAAGGAAAAACTCAAACGTTTGCTGCAGCACATTTCTCAGCCCGTCTGTATTGAAGAAAATGTCACAAGGGTTTCATCAGATATCGCTTGCTGTGGACCTGCGTTTATTAGCTTTTTGCTTCAGAAGATGTGTACCGCAGCAGTAGAAGAAACAGAGATTACAAAAGAGGAAGCCGTGAAGCTGACGACTAGTATGATTATTGGGCTGGGGAAGTTGCTTGAGGAAAATGTGTATACGTTAGAAACCTTGCAAGAAAAAGTGACTGTAAAAGGCGGCATTACTGGCGTTGCTTTAGAAGCTTTAGAGGAAGGTGTAGGCGATACATTTTCAGAGGTTTTTCGAAGAACACACGAGAAGTATGCTGTGGAAAAAGCGCACATTTCAAAAGAAAAAGTAAAGTAGTGCGTTTTGTATTATACATTCTCTCTTTTAACAAGAAATCCTTTTTTTATTTTTGATTACTCAACTTTCGCAGTAAAAACTAATTCACCTGCATTTTATTGTTGTGGTTGCTTTTTATACAAGCTGCCGTGCGCTCGCTTTCACCCTAAAGGGTACAAGGGCAACATCGATTCGAAAGGATCTCATCGTGTTTTTTTGCCGCTGGAGTCTCGCTAGTGGCTGCTTTTAATAATCAGCATTTATGATTTAAATACAATTCAAAAAAGACTCTTTTAGTGATTAAGGGGTAGATGTCAGTTTCATTATTGAAAGACGACCTTTTAGAAATACAGGATTGTGAGCACTGGCATCATTCGGTCAATTGATCTATATCACTTCGCGTCAACTCAAGCTCAGCCAGTGTTGTAGATGATTTTTGCTCTGCGCAAGTTATCTAAACATATGTCCACCGCTGCATCAACATTGCACTAGGTGATGTAACTTTACAGAAAAGATGTACTTACTTATCTTGTTTGGTAAGCAATCACGATTTAACACGCTTTCTTACTCGTTATACGAGACCCGAACAAATAAAGAAATTACGCAGAAACAAACATCAGCGTAGTCAAAATACGCAGACTCCTGCGGCAAAGAAAACACGACGAGGTCTTCTCGAGTCGATGTTGCACTTGTACCCGTAGGGTGTAACAGCGCGAGCTGAAGATCCGCTCGGAAAGCTTGCTTTTCGAGGAAGCTGAAGCCGTGCCCGCGGAATGCGAAGTATTTTGACGAAGCGGTTTATGCTTTACTAACGCAAAAAAAAAACTCCAGAACAGATTCATGTATTGTTCGGAGTTTTATAAGGATAAATTAGTTATGTCCTAGCCTCTTTACAGAAATTGCATGCGCTTTTTGCAGGGCTCTCAAAATTGGAGACTTATTTTTTTCGACAGAGAAAAAGCCAACGTTCAGCCTCTTCTAATGGGATCGTTTCGTCAAAATCGCCAATGCATTGCTCAAGAGAAAGACCACTTTCATGGATACATTCCATAATCGCATCCATCGGAAAGGCCTGTTGCTCATGAACCTCTTCAAATCGCTCGCAAAGATTGTCATCATCAATGGAAACGAAAAAGGTAATTTCATGATCGACTCGGGCTTCACCTTCGCCTTTGAATGTGTTCCAAATATAGGACACCTCGTCACTCGCATAAGCATACGTACCTTCTTCAATAAAAGCATCCATTTTCTTAAGCGAATGCACATCAAACAACAGCCACCCATGATCTTCAAGGTGGCGTGCTGCAGCGGTTAATGTTGCTTTCCAATCCATTAGGTCGTGAAGGTAATTTAATGAATCACATAGGATGGTGATGCCATCAAACTGAGCTCCTATGTCAAGAGATCGCATATCTTGACATACGAGCATTGGCGTTTGTCCAGTATCCGATGCCAAACGATCACGTGCGACGGTCAACATATCCTCTGATAGGTCAACACATGTCACCTCATGACCTTCGTCCAAAAGCAATTTAGCAAATTTACCTGTCCCAGCAGCCACTTCAAGAAGCCGTGCAGGCTTTCCACCGGTTTGTTTCTGAACGGCCTGGAACCATTTGTCATATGGGGCATCCTTCATAAGGATGTCATATACGTAAGCGAATTGTTCATAACTCATTCACTTCGCCTCGTTTCTATCTATACGCTGTCTGCGTAGGCTCTAAAAAAGAATCTATATTCACATAGGATGCATCGCCCCAAAGCTTTTCAAGCTGGTAATGATGACGCTCTTCACTATGGAAAATATGGCAGACGACATCTCCAAGATCAACAAGCACCCATCGGGCATGGTCATACCCTTCAATTCGATGCACTTGCAATCCATCACCAAGTGCCTTTTCACGAATTCCTGAGGCGATGGCTTGCACTTGTTTCTCTGAATTTCCGTGGCATATTAAAAAATAGTCAGCGACCAATGAGATGCCTTTCATGTTGAGAACAACAATTTCATGGGCTTTTTTATCATCTGCCGCTTGCACGGAAAGCTGTAATAATTGAGTTTCTGTCAAAGAACAAATCCCCTTTCACTGCTTTAGTAGTTTTACCGTTTCCTTCTTATCTTACACTTTCGATTTGCGTTGAAACAGGACATCGTTATAAGCAAAAAAAGTATCTGGAACAACGGTTTGATGGGTATTTACAAGCATCGTAATCGTATTCGCCATCGCTTTAATAATGGCTGCATCCAATGATTTTTCTGCCAAATCGCGCACATCATCGACTCCATCGAATTTGCGATTAGGCTCGATATAATCAGCTAAAAAAATAATTTTTTCTAGCGTCGTCATCCCTTGACGCCCCGTCGTATGGTATCGGATGGCGTATAGAACACGATCGTCCTCAATCGCAAACTGTGTTCTGACAAGGTCCGCACCAACAACAGCATGCCATGTATTATGATGAAAATGCAACAGATCATGACCGATATTGTGATCGAGCATATATTGTTTTTGTTCATCTGGTGGTATGCATTTTGCACAATCATGCAACATTGCGGCAAAAGCCGTCTTGTCTTTGTCTTCAGAATAACGTTCGGCAAGCTCGACCGCTGTTTCTACAACACCGAGAGTATGTGTCATTCGAGCCTCGGTTAATTTAGGTGCGACAAAAGCTTCTGCCTGTTTAAGGCTGTACATACAAATCATGCTCCTTTATATAGGTCAACACATCCTCATCAAGAAGGTAGGCGATAGGCTTGAGTTCTGAAAGTCTATTCCTTAGCCATGTTGATGACAGCTCAATTTCTGGAGTATCGACGATGGTTAAAGGAAATTTTGATTGGAGTGAATACCCTGGACGTTTCGCTGCAATAAATGAGATTTGTGACATAAGGTCATCAATATCCTTCCACAAATGCAATCCTTCGACCATATCCGCTCCAATAATGAACGAAAAATGGACATCTGGGTAAGCGTTTTGGAGTGCAGCAACTGTATCTACAGTATATGATAGCGCTTCTGTAAATTCGATTGAGCACAGTCGAAATCGCTGATTTCCTTGAATCGCCTTTTCCAGCATGGCACACCGGTGCACACCAGACGTTAGACTGCGCGTCTTTTTGTGCGGTGGATCTTGAGCTGGAACAAACCAAATTTCGTCAAGCTGACAGGCGACAAGGACCTCCTGTGCCAGGATAAGATGACCAATATGTGGAGGATCAAACGTGCCTCCTAAAAGTCCTACTTTTTTATTCATGGCAATTGAATTGTTGGCTCATTTTCAGATGGCTTGTACAACACAACAATATGACCAATGGTCTGAATTAATTCCGCACCCGTTTTCTGCTGCAACAATTCTCCCGCTTCTTTTGCGTCAACATCAGCATTTCGCAATACGTTTACCTTAATAAGCTCTCTTGCTTCAAGAGCAAAGTTAATTTGCTTTGCCATCTCATCTGTGACACCCTGCTTTCCGACTTGAAAGATCGGATTCAAATGGTGTGCTTTGCTTTTTAAAAAGCGTTTTTGTCTATTTGTTAATGATTGCATTATTTTCTCACCTCGCTAATGCCTCTAGTACGACTTGACGCATTCGTTTTTCTGGCGCCTGTTGTTTTGTCCAATGTTCAAAGGCAAGCGCCCCTTGCCCAACAAACATCCCTACACCATCATGGACTATGCAGCCCTTCGCTTTTGCTTCTTTTAAAAGGGCTGTTTCAAGCGGATTGTAGACGATATCACTTACAACGCTTCCGGCAGTTACCGTATTGAGAGATAGTGGTTGTTCACTATCGTTTGGACTCATGCCAACAGACGTTGTATTAATAATAACATCATACGTCTGCAAAACGACTTCAGCTTCTTCATACGTAAAGATGGTGTGATTTTCTGGATGAGCAGATCCTTTAATGAGCGTTTCTGCCCGATCAAACGAACGGTTAACGATGTCCAGCTTTTGAGGTTTTTTTTCATCAAGCGTGATAAACAACGCCCTTGCCGCACCGCCGGCTCCAACGATAAGCACATTGGAATCCTCTAAAGGTTTTGGCAGTATCTGATTTAATGAGCGTAAATACCCCAAGCCGTCTGTGTTGTAGCCAATGAGCTTTCCTTGATCAATGACCACTGTATTTACAGCCCCAAGCTTTAACGCCAACGGATCAATCGAATCAAGCAATGGCATAATGGCCACTTTATGTGGAATGGTGACGTTAAACCCCTTGACTCCAAGCGCTTTTAGTCCGCGAACCGCCTCTGGCAATTCGGTTGGGTCGACGCTATAAGCAATATAGGATGCGTCAATTCCAAGTGAGGCAAAAGCCTCGTTATGCATGATTGGTGAAAGCGAATGACCAATAGGATGACCAATAAGACCGTATAAATCCATGACATACAACCTCCTTAAATCAAAGGAACACGCTTAAATACCCCAGACGCCTCTGGGGCATGGACACGAACCGTCACTTTATTTTTAGGTCGGATCGTAATCCAACCAAGCCCCGATATCACAATATCGGTTTTTTCAGAGATAGAAAAGCTTTTTTCTTTTAAATCAGGAAAGCTCTCACGTGTTTCTTCAGTTGGTGGTTGCAGTAAACCACCTACATGAGTTTGATACAGCTCGTCAGCTTTTTCAAGCTTTGTTCGATGCAAATGGAGCTCATTTGACATAAAACAGACAACATCTGCTTGATTGTCTACAACATCAAGTCTTGCTAACCCACCAAAAAAGATCGTCTGTGCGGATTGAAGCTGGTACACTCTCGGTTTCACTTCTTTCTTCGGGAAGACGACCTTATAGTCTTCCGCCGAAACAACGTGCGCCATTTGATGTCGATTGATTAATCCAGGCGTATCATACAGCGATTGATTTTGCTCTAACGGTATTTCAATTAGACCAAGGGTAGTTCCTGGATGCGCCGACGTTGTGATCACAGCCTCCTCAGCTGCGCCATATGTTTTTATCAGTTGATTAATGAAGGAGGATTTACCAACATTGGTACACCCGACAACATACACATCACGCCCTTTGGCATATTTAGACATATACGTTGCCGCAGCCTCTACCCCGCGGCCTGTCTGTGAAGAGACAAGTGCTGAGTCGACGACCTTTACGCCCCAATCTCTGGCTTGTCCTCTCATCCACTTCCTCACTTTTTCCTCATTAATGGACTTCGGAAGTAAATCCACTTTATTCCCTATGAGCAAAATATCGTTATTGCCCGCAAAACGTTGTATTCCTGAAATCCAACTTCCTTGAAAATCAAAAAGATCAACGACTTTAACAACAAGCGCTGGTTTTTGCGAAATAGTGTTGGCTATTTCCAAAAACTCCTTTTCGCCAATTGCGGTCGGAGTCACTTCATTATAATGACTAAGTCGAAAGCAACGGCGACAAACAAGTTGCTCTCGTTCCAAGGCTGATGCCGGAGCGAACCCTGGGGCATTTTCATGTTCTGTCTGGATGGGAACACCACATCCAGCACACACAAGCATATCATCTCTTTGCAAAAGCTAATCCTCCCATTTTACCAAACCTTTTTTCTTCATAAACGTCAGCAACCGTCGTTCAATTTGACGATTCACTCTAGTGATGAGACCGTCACTTTTTGACACAGGCACAACTAGAATTGTTTTCAAACCTGCCCTGTTGCCACCAAATACATCCGTAAGCAATTGATCGCCAACAACGACGACCTCTTCTTTTTTCAATCCCATATCTTTGATCGCACGTTTAAACGCTCTTCCCATTGGCTTCCGTGCTTTGTATATAAAAGGCACACCTACGGGTTCAGAAAATGAGGTGACCCTTGCCTTCGAGTTATTTGATATGATCGTAACCAAAATGTGGTTGGCTTGCATCGATTGAAACCATTCGAGAAGCTCTGGTGTCGCATCATCTCTATCCCACTCTACTAACGTGTTGTCTAAATCTGTAATAACCCCTCGTACGCCTCGTTTTTTTAAAGCCGCTGGAGAGATATCATACACATTATTTACATGTTCATCTGGTAAAAACCATTTCATCAACACTATCACACCTCATTTACTACGCTTATCTTATCATAACGAAATGAACTCCGTCTTTCAAAACAAGACCCCTTGACTCATCGTTCGACGAATTGATGAGATTTCATTTGATGAGGTCGTTTTATTTAAGTGATTACCCGAATAAATGAACGGTTTAACCAAACACGCTCTCGCCGTATCCGCTCACTATGAGATTGTCTCAGATGATTGACTGAACCACAAATTTTTTTTCGACAAAAAATTCAGGTCCTCCCTCTGTGTATAACATTATTCACAAAATACATACTGAAAAATCAATACTTAGCGCGTTTATTCACAAGTCATACACAGGTTATCCACGACGAGTTGTGGATAACAGAACAGTTGTTCTTGTTCGTTATTTCTGCTATTGTAGAAATTAACCAACTTACCATGATATGCACACGAAAAACTTTCATTCATACTTTGTATTTTCGGGAGGGTTGGATGTGAAACAGCTGACAGATGAATTGCTTCTAGAATCTTATTTTAAAGCAAGTGAGTTAAAGCTGAATCCCGAATTTATCCGATTGATTGAACAGGAAATTCGTCGGCGATCCTTACATGCGAAAATCAAATTAACATCGTAATTTAAAAGACCATACTCTGGCCAGTTCTCTGTGGCTAGAGTTTTTTTATTTTTTACTCAACTTTCGCACCTTCATTTATCAGACATACTTAGATTTAAATGGGTACTCCTTCAATTAATTGTTGTGCTTACTTTTTATATTAGCTGCCATACGCTCGCTTTCACCGTACGGGTGAAAGCGAAGTATTTTGACGAAGCGATAGTTCTCACCTTGCTTCTACTAAGACACAGCCAGCGTTGAAGATGACTTTTACACTGCGAAAATTATGTTTATTATAAATAGGTAGACATGCGATTTTCTTTTTGATCAAGCTCGTCATTACGACGTAAAGCTTGTAGAAGCAAAGATAATGCGCTTAAAATAGAAGCAAGCGTTTGAAGGAGGTTACTTTTATGCATTTGCTTCACATAGCGTTATTTTCCCCGATGTTTATTGCCTGTTGTATTCCCTTTCTTTCCCGCTGGAAAACAGCTGTTCATACGGGGTGGTTTGTCCTCCCGCTTCCTCTGTTGCTATGTGGTTATTTTATTTCATTACTTCCGAATGCGTCATCAGCTCCGAGGTTTGTTTCAATCCCTTGGATTCCCTCATTAGGGATAAACATTGATTTGTATGCAGATGGGCTCGCATTGCTTTTTGCGCTGCTGATTACCGGCATTGGGTCGTTAGTAACGTTTTATTCAATCTATTATTTAAAGAAAACCGAAGAGCTAGGGCACTTTTATACATATCTTGCTATCTTTATGACGGCGATGCTTGGGGTCGTTCTATCTGATAACATTTTCATTCTGTACACTTTTTGGGAACTCACAAGCCTTTCTTCATTTTTGCTCATTGGCTTTTGGAACAAAAGAAAAGGCGCTCAATATGGTGCACAAAAATCATTGTTCATCACTGTAGCTGGAGGACTTTCACTTTTCGCAAGCTTTCTCATCATTTTTAGTGTTACAGGGACGTCATCCATACGAAGCATCATCCTACAATCAGATATGCTTTTGAACAGTCCCCTTTTTCCTGCCATACTGTTGTTAATGCTCCTCGGCGCCTTCACAAAATCGGCGCAATACCCCTTTCATACTTGGCTGCCTGATGCAATGGAAGCACCAACGCCGGTTTCTGCTTATTTGCATTCGGCAACCATGGTGAAAGCTGGTATTTATCTCGTTGCCCGCTTTTTGATTATTTTTGCAAGCAGTGATTTATTTTTCTTGATGGTTACAGGAGTCGGACTAGCAACATTATGTTGGGGTGCCTTCCTAGCTCTTAGACAAACGGATCTGAAAGCCATTCTAGCCTACTCGACGATTAGTCAGCTCGGCATGGTCATGGCGATGCTCGGATTTGGCACCAATACTGCTGTTTTCGCTGCAGTATTTCACCTCTTCAATCATGCGACCTTTAAAGGCTGTTTATTTATGGTCGCTGGCATCATTGACCACAAAACAGGCACTCGGGATATCCGAAAGCTGCGTGGTCTATTGACCTTTATGCCGATTACCGCGACACTCGCATTTTTTGCTGCCTTTTCTATGGCAGGTATACCAATGCCTTTGCTTAATGGCTTTTTGAGCAAGGAAATGTTTTTTAAGGCGGCCACTCAAATCGGGGAAGGTTCTTTGCGTGAAGCTGTTGCCCCTTTCATTCCCGTCGCTGCGGTCCTAGGAAGCCTATTTACGTTTGCTTATAGTATGCTGCTCGTTTTTTCACCTTTCACTGGAAAAGTGGTCAATACTCGTGAGCAGACGCCTCAAGAGCCCGGTGTAGGGATGCTCATTTCCCCAGCCCTTCTTGCCTTGTTCATCGTGGGCATTGGCCTTTTTCCGAATGTGCTAGGTGCCATTGTACTCGTCCCGGCAGCAGAAAGTATTTTAGGTGGCACCACGTCTAGTGACATATCCTTTTGGCATGGCTTTTTTAATGTTCCGTTTCTGCTCTCCTGTCTCGTCGTTATAGTGGGCACGATTTTATACATGACGAGACATCGATGGAACAGCATTTATCATATTCTGCCTGGCAAATTAAGCTTTGATACACTGTATCAATTCATCCTCACAGCCATAGGGAAAACTGCTAAAACGACGAATCGTATCATGATGACGGAGTCGTTAACGGACTATTTTCGTATCGTGATAGTCGTGTTTGTTGGTCTTGCCGGCTACACGTTGATTCGCTCATTAGACCTATCGTTTGTAACATCACATTTGGCAAGTGGGGAGTTCTATGAGTATGCCATTATGGCGATCGTTGCGCTCAGTGCTTTAGCATGCGTCTTCATTCACCATCGTATTGCCCTTATTTTAACTGTTGGTGTCACAGGATACTGTGTGTCTTTACTGTTTGTTGTTTTACGTGCACCTGACCTTGCCTTAACACAACTCGTTATCGAAACCGTAACAGTCGCCCTTTTCTTACTTTGTTTTTATCATTTGCCTGAGATAGGAAAGATAAAACAACGAGCGATCAGCAAAGGGCTGCAAATCATACTATCTGTCTCCGTTGGTGTGATTGTTGCAGTCATAGGCATTGCTTCATACAGTGACAGTGGTCAATTTGAGAAAATCTCTACCTATTTTCTAAAAACCTCTTACGCTCTTGGTGGTGGAGACAATGTCGTCAACGTTATTCTTGTTGACATGCGTGGCCTCGATACCCTGTTGGAAATCACGGTACTTGGTTTGGCCGCATTAGGCATCTACACAATGATTCATGTCCGAGATAGAGAGAGGCTGAAATAACAATGGAATATGCGATGTCGATTTTAGCTGGTTTGTTGTTTGCCATTGGTGTTTACTTTTTACTGGAAAAGCAATTACTCAAAGTGATTATTGGCACGGTTTTACTGTCACACGGGGCACATCTAATGATTTTAACGATGGGAGGCTTAAAAAAGGGGGCTCCACCTGTGCTGGAAGATTATATTTCCAGTTATACGGACCCACTTCCTCAAGCACTCATTCTAACGAGCATTGTTATTTCGTTCGGGGTTACATCCTTTTTACTAGTACTCGCCTACAGAACGTTTAAGAAAACAAAAACCGATCGTGTGGATCAACTGAGAGGTTCAGATGATGATTAGCAATAGTGTTGTCCTTCCACTGCTTCTGCCATTTATCGCTGCCATCTTGGCTGCTTTTTTTCCAAAACGAATGGCATTCAATCGCATTTTTTCACTTATAACGTACGTTGTTACTCTTTTGATCTGCTTGTTTTTAGCACAGCAGGTGTTTGCAAATGGGGCTCTCGTTCTTGAGACGGGAGACTGGCAGGCTCCATACGGGATCATTCTTGTGGCAGATCCGCTTGCCAGTGTTTTGATCATCATTACACAGCTTGTTGCCCTTGCCACAGTGCTGAATGCCAGACAAACGCTACATTCCTATGAAGAAAAGGCTTATTTTTATTTCTTTTTCAATTTGCTTATTGTCGGTGTAACCGGGTCTTTTTTAACAGGTGACTTGTTTAATCTATTTGTTTTTTTCGAAGTGCTATTAATGGCTTCATACGGTCTGATTGTATTAGGTGGCCGAAAAGCTCAATTTAGGGAAGCAGTCAAATACATTTTAATTAATTTGTTCTCTTCCATCCTTTTTGTCATGACGGTCTCGTTTGTGTACGGCATTACTGGAACTGTGAATATGGCCCATATTGCTCAGCGAGTGCCAGAACTTGCCGATAATGGAGCTATCACAGGTGCTGCCATCCTATTGTTTATCGTGTTTGCAACAAAAAGTGCCCTATTCCCTTTGTATGTTTGGCTTCCTAAGTCATATATTGCACCGCCGACTGCGATTTCGATCGTCTTTGGTGCTCTCCTGACCAAGGTTGGCGTTTACGCCATCTTAAGGGTGTTTACGATTTTGTTTCCAGGACTCTCCGATTTTACTAGCGTTCTCTTTCTAGTTATTGCAGGTGTAACGATGGTATTTGGCGTTTTAGGTGCGCTTTCCACAAACAACGTCAAACTCATCATTGCCTACAATATCATTCCGTCCATTGGCTTTATGATGATGGGCATTGGTATTGGTACAGCAACGTCTTATGCCGGCACAGTGTATTATCTTATCAATGACATGGCACTCAAAGCAGCGCTGTTTCTTTTAATCGGTGTTCTTGTCACTTTGGCGGGGACGACAAATCTAAAGCAAATGGGGGGATACATTCGTCAGGCTCCATGGGCTGGTTGGTTGTTCTTCATCGCCTGCATTACCTTAGCAGGTCTTCCTCCCTTTAGTGGGTTCATAGGAAAATATTTATTGTTGCAAGCGGCTTTCGACAATGGCCATTACCTACTCGGCGCCGTTGCCTTGCTTACAAGCCTATTGATTTTATTTTCCGTCCTACGCATTTTCATTTACGGGTTTTGGGGTGAGAGCGATGACTCCCCACCCAGCGACTCTAAAAATGCCGCAGCGCGCTTCCGATCCATCGTTCCTGCGGGCATCCTTCTATTGTTCACCTTATTTTTAGGTCTTGGCGCTGAATTCGTATTGCCGTATATCGACGTCGTGTCCCACTCATTGCTCAATCCTGAAAACTATATTACACCCGTATTGAAGGAGTGATACCTCATGGCCATACAGCTCTTGATTACAGTCATCATTGCCGTTTTATGGATGTTTTTACAGGAAACCTATACGATGCAGACCTTTGTCGTAGGGATTATTTTTGCTGTAGTCCTTTTAGTCATGCTACGACGGTTTGTTCCAGGGAGACTTTATTTCATAACGATATGGCGATTTTTAAAGCTGGTTCTTGTTTTCTCAAAAGAACTTCTCATCGCAAATTGGGATGTCGTAAAAGCCGTCTATTCACCACGTATGAACACAAAACCTGGTATATTCAGGGTTCATACAGAGCTGCGTTCTAAATGGCAGATTACGCTTCTCGCGAACCTCATCTCCCTAACGCCTGGAACACTTTCATTGGTCGTTTCGGATGATCGTACGGTGTTATACATTCACGCGATGGACATCCACTCGACTGAAGAATCGGCACACAACATCAAAAATACGTTTGAAAAACTGATAATGGAGCTGACTGAATGATGATGGATGGATCAATTTTGCCTGTGGCGATCACCATTTCAATGGGAATTGTCAGCGTCTCACTGCTCATGCTTTTTATTCGAGTCGTTATTGGACCAACCATGCCAGATCGAGCAGCAGCATTAGATGCAATTGGAATTAATCTAATCGCCATGATCGGGTTGCTTGCCATCCGAATGCAGACCATTCATTTTAATGACGTCATTTTACTGATCGCCATTATAACGTTTATTGGGACAGTGGCTCTGGCCAAATTTCTCGTGAGTGGCTCCGTCATAGATCGGGAGATGGATAACTCGAACAAACCAAGAGAAGAACGGAGGAACAGTGATGAGTGAACTTATTGTCAGTGCACTACTCCTCATTGGGGCCTTTTTTCTCTTTTCAGGCTCGCTGGGTGTCCTGCGCTTTCGTGACGTCTACAATCGCCTCCACGCGGCGACCAAAAGCTCAACTCTAGGCATTATTGGCATCTTGCTCGGAGGATTTATCTATTTTTGGCATGAGAAAGGGATTGTCAGTGGAAAATTGCTCATTGGTATCTTTTTCGTAATGCTCACAGCACCCGTTGCCGCACATATGTTGGGACGCGCTGCTTACAAGCTCAAAATTCCAATGCAAGACAACACCATTCATAATGCATTGAAGGAAGATGTGCATGATGAAGAGAAGAACCAGGAGACGAGAGGATAAATTGAGCATTTCACCTCAATGTTCCACGATTACTTCTGATAAGAGCCCCATAATCATAGTAGGGAAAGCAGAATTCTGCTTTCCTTTTTTGATTGTCTCGCCCCTTCCTCGTTTTTCATACCGATTAAGTATGGACAGACACGGGCAAGCCCACAATTGCATAAGGTGGGATATATGGCCACAACGGGGGTGTTTCAATGATTCTTACATCAATTGGTATTGCGATAAAAGAAGTGTTGCTATTTGTCTCCTATGTAAAGAACAATGCGTTTCCACAGCCTTTGTCAGCGAAAGAAGAATCGTATTACCTGGACCGTTTAGCTGAAGGTGATGAGGATGCTAGAAATCGATTAATTGAACATAATTTACGCCTTGTAGCTCACATTGTAAAAAAATTCGAAAACACTTCAGAAGAACAGGAGGATTTAATTTCCATTGGCACGATCGGATTAATTAAAGGTATTGAAAGCTATTCTAAGGGCAAGGGCACAAAGCTCGCCACGTATGCAGCCAGGTGTATTGAAAATGAGATACTGATGCATCTTCGAGCGATGAAAAAGACGAAAAAGGATGTTTCCTTACATGATCCAATTGGTCAGGATAAGGAAGGCAATGAAATCTCATTGATCGATATACTTAAGGCTGAAACAGAAGACGTTGTGGATATGATTCAGCTTCATATGGAGCTGGAGAAGATGAAGGAATTTTTGCATGTTCTTGACGATCGTGAACGTGAAGTCATTACCCACCGTTTCGGGTTGGGCGTTCAAGATGAACTTACTCAAAAGGAGATCGCTCAACAGCTAGGGATTTCTCGGAGTTACGTCTCACGCATTGAAAAAAGAGCGCTTATGAAATTATTCCATGAATTTTATCGAAGTCAGCAAGCCTCGAAATAAATATCATGTTTGTCATTTGTCTAGTCACCAAAAGTCTTGTTCGCATACAATGCTTATAAAACTGGCGGTGAGTTTGTGGGGTACTGTAACGGATATTACCCGTATTATGGCTATCAAATGGACTGCGAACCGATTTGCTCATATGGCCCTCCAACCTGTCCTTCAAGTGGCGGTTTTGGGAGCGGCATTTGGTTATATTGGCTAATTATCATCCTAGCTATTTTACTGCTTATTTTCGGCGCATATTGGTGGAATACCTACGATGAGTAAAAAACGAGACAATTAAGAAACGGATGAGCATTCTCGCTCATCCGTTTCTTACTGTCTTTATTCATCCTCACTCACGCTGGCGAGGTGTTTCCCTGCGACGATGGATCGTCGAAAGGCAGCAAACGCCAAAAGAAGTGTGATGCCCGTTCCAAACATCATATATACTGCTGGAACAGTGGTTGTTGGCATAAACACGCCAATATAGAGAAAAACGCTGACGGCTAGCATGACGTAGCCTAACGTTGCATTGTCTTGCTTAATTTCCTTCAATTTCTTCATTGATTTTGATGCCATAAAAGACTCGGCTCCTTTGTATCCATGATAGTTTCACTGTATCATAGAAGCCAAAAAGAACCGAGCAGAGATCAGAGGCAAAGCTTGCAGGATTTAACGCTTAAAATACATTTTTCCATTCAGCACGTTTGTCGAGCATTTTTTGTGCTTCCACCTTTGCGCCTTCTAGACTATGGCTAGCAGCATATCCACATTGCACTTCATTGCAAGCGGGTACTTCGGTTGCCGTAAGAACATCCTGGAGTGTTGCTTCAATCACTTGCCCGATATGATCAAGATCGCTATCGTTTAGCACGGAAAAATAAAAGCCTGTTTGACAACCCATAGGCCCTAGATCGACGACTTCATCATGATGATTGCGCACAAATTCTGCCATCATATGCTCTAATGAATGCAGTGAAGGCATTTCCATATGCTCTTTGTTTGGCTGGCAAAAACGCAGATCGTATTTATAGATCTTATCCCCATGCGTGCCGTCTACTTGCCCTGCAAGTCGGATGTAAGGTGCTTTGACCTTCGTATGGTCAAGGTTAAAGCTTTCCACATTCATTTTTTTCGTCATTATTATTTCACTCCTTCTACAAATTGATGAATCACTTTTGCCGCATTGATCGATGCGGTTTCCAAAAATTGCTCAAACGACACATTGGATTCTTTGCCTGCAATGTCGGACAACGAACGAATCATCACGAATGGCACGTTAAATCGCTCGCACACTTGGGCTATAGCAGCTGCTTCCATTTCAACAGCCTGCACGTCAGGAAATTGCTTCTTGACCTCCTGAACCTTTGTCGCGTCACCCATAAAAGAATCCGAAGAAGAAACAATCCCCTTCCTCGCTGTGAGACCGGTTTTTTCTGCGATCGCAATGGCTTGCTCACTGTACCCAGGGTGAGCAGAAAAGACGGCTGGCATACCTGGCACCTGGCCGAGAGCGTAGCCAAAAGCAGTGACATCAACGTCGTGGTATTGCACGGCGTCTGCTACCACCACATCCCCTACTTGACTCGCTTCATTGAGTCCTCCTGCCGACCCAGTATTCACAATCATGTCTGGAGAAAATGTCTGTACTAATAACGTCGTGCTTACAGCTGCATTTACTTTGCCGATGCCAGATTGACACAACGTCACGGTGTTTCCTTGTATCGTGCCTTTGTAAAAATGGCAGTCTGCGATCTGCACCTCTTGTGAAATCTCCATATGATGCTTTATGGCATCAACTTCTTCTTTCATTGCCCCGATAATTCCAATATGCATAATTCACACCCCTACAGCATTCTGTTCAATAGCTGTATTGTATCAAACAAAGGCTTGATTTGACCACAAGCATGTTTGTCGGAATAAATGCATTTTACTCTTTAGCGCTCTATAAAAAAGAAAAACCTGCGAATAATCGCAGGCTTCTGTTCCTTCTTATCCTTGGTCGTTTTCCTTCAAACGTTGCATTTCTGTAACCTGCCACCCTTTATTCGGCACCCATTGCATGTAGAGCCTAAAGAAAGCCGATTGGTCGTTTGGACTTACGGTTGCGACAACATGATTGGTGTTCCCGTTGTAATTCCCATTCCACCAAATCGTAATGTCATTCTTCGGAAGACCCGTTGCTAATGAGATCACATCAAGTCGTTCTGCACCGTCTGTAGAATTGACATCAAAATTCGTCGTGTGTTCTCCAGACTGTGAGGTTCCTGTAGGTCCCCAAGGCCCTTCCATCACTTCAAGAACATTCGGGTCGTCGTTTGAATCAATGATGAGTGGAGCAGATTCCTCTGAACCAGTATCCGCTTCGCCCTCATTCCCTGTATTCCCGTCGCCTTCTGTACCTGTATTCCCCTGTTCCTCATTGGAACTAGTAGGATTCTCCTGCTCTTCGCCGGATTGATTCGCGTCCTCACCACCTGGGCTAGTTACAGCGGTGTCAGGATCTTCAGGTGATGGCGAATCATCAGGGGTCTCTTCTGTATCGTCAGTATCATCATTTGTTTCATTAATATTTATTGAATCGTCTGGTTCAGATGAGCCACCTTCTTCTGTAGACTCTTCTTCTCCGCCACCGGAATTTCCTTGTGGTGGAGCAGCTGTATCATCGCTTCCTGGTGACCACCATGTAATAATGAAAAAGAATAAGATCAGCATACAAACGAAACCGATTAAAAAGTTGAGCACTCGGTTGGCTGTCCTTTTCTTCTTTTTGCGTTCGAACCGTGGTCCATCAAACTTGGGCATCAGATATCCTCCTTCTTCCCTCAAACACTTAACAGGCCATCACCTTTAGTGTCATGGCATTTTATGCAGATAACCCAATTTACCTGCTATGGAACAACAATCGTTTGTTGTATTCTATCATGTTTTCGTCATAGAATACATGTTTTTAGTCGTATCTTGTCAAATACATTATTCTTTGACACCAACAAGACTCTCCCCCAATTTTCTGAATGTGTTGTAAGCACTATCATCCCCTGAAGATGTGTCCAAGGCGACCACAACAACGGCAAAGCGTGGCTGATCCAATGGATAATAGCCTGCAAACCATTTGTGCACATCCGCTCCATGACCAGTTTCAGCTGTCCCACTTTTTCCAGCGACTCCCCCTTTGATCGTTTGAAAGGATTGTCCAGTTCCATCTGTCACAACTTTAGCTAGTAGCGCATTGAGTTTTTTATATGTAAACATTGCCAAACCTTCCGCGCTTTCCTCAGATGGAAACAAGTAAAATGGCTGCCCATTTTTATATTGAATTTCTCGAACAGCCTTTGCTTTATAAACGGGCCCTTGCCGTGCAATGGCCGCCATCATATTCGCAATCCCTAAAGGCGTGATTTTCACATTTTTTTGCCCAATAGCCGTCTGTGAAATAGCTTTTTCAACATATTTATCTGCCTCATCTCCCCAAAGCGTTGGTAATGCTTCATCGGGAAAATGAGCGACAGAGTGCAACTTATACAGATTTCCTTCAAAACCGGCTTTTTGTGTTACCCCTAGCTTTCTTGCATACGTCTCTAAAATCGTAGGATCTTTTGCCATTAACTCATTGGCTAACGTTGCAAAGGTATTGTTACAGCTTTGAGCAAAGCTGTCTGCAAAGCTCAACTTGCCAAGCTCTCTAACTTCAGGCCCATCCCCATACATGTTTTTGTCGCAGTCAAACATACGGTCATGTATATTTAAGTGATCAATCGCCGCAGCTGCAGTAACAATTTTGAAAATAGAGCCGGGAAATGCCGGCTCCGTCATATAATTCAATGCCCCAGGACCCTCCAATGGAGCGTCTTGCTGCTTCTTAGGCCGACTCACCATCGCCAATACTTCATTCGTCGCTATATCTAGGACGACAACGCCTCCCTTTTTAAGGTGTGATTGATCAACATGGTGTTCGGCAACGGCTTGTATCTGTTTATCTAAAGTGAGTTGTACCTGAAGGGGATAAAACGTATTTCCATCTCCCATATACTTCATTTCCGAACCAAAGATCGGGTGACCAAACAAATCCACATGATATAACAGCTGCTCTTTTCCTCGTGATATTAATAACTCATCAAACGCTTGTTGGAGCCCTGAAACACCCGTTTCTGTTGCTGGAACAATCGTATGATTAAACTCCTCTGGGTATCGTTTTTGCAACAGATTGTCATTTTCTCCAAGCGTGCCTATGACATGAGAAGCGAGTGATTGTTCATTTTGTGACGTAGGTATCATTAAAAAGCCGCCATGGCCAACGACAGCAAGCGATGCTGCTCTATTTTTTTGAACATGGATCAGCTTGCCATCCTTCTGGAGAAAGAATGGCCCTTCATTGACTTCTATTTGATGGATAATATCGGATGAATGCAATTGTGTAGCCTCTGCAATGGCATCGATTCGGTCAGTTGATGAGGCAAGAGAAGGAAATACGAGGATGGCCAACTGTTCATTTTGCCACGGGGCATCATTTCGATCAATAAACGTTCCTCTTCCTTCATCTAAAACAAATGTCTCAGTACGCTGAGCGACACTCTCCTTAATTAAGTCGATATTATGTGCAGAAAAATGCGTCGTACGTACCACTTGAATATCAAACAACCGCCCACCTAAAATCAGAAGCATTAGTAAAAATAGGATTCCAATCCAGCGCATTCTGCGTTTCATCGAAAGCCCCCCTTCATTACCAGTGTGACCAGTTCCAGCTTGATTCAATCACAGGGGTCCTCGTGACTAGTGCCTCTTCAGGTAACGTAGATTTTATTTAATTTTATGATGTGTTGTGCTTGCTCGCTTGCTAATGGCCATTTTGAAAACATTCTCTCTAGGCAAACGCCTATACGTTCGCTTTCACCCTAAAGGGTACAAGTGCAACATCGACTCGAGAAGACCTCGTCGTGTTTTCTTTGCCACCGAGTCTCATTAGTAGCCACTTTTGTTTATGATAAAGGGCGGATCAAATGAAATCGACCTTTTATGGTTTCACTTGATTCCGTTACCAAACGAACTTCGTGTAAAAGGTACTAGGTGACCTACCTTGTAACAATGCACTTACCTGCCTTATATGGTTGCAACACGGCTTTTCACCCGCTCTACGAGACCGAGACACAATAAAAACCATTTTGCGCAGAAGCAAGCCCCAGCGAAGTCAACATACGTAGACTCTAGCGGGATTAGCGCGAGCTGAAGATCCCCTAGGAAAGCCTGCTTTCCTAGGAAGCTGAAGCCGTGCCCCGCAGAAAGCGAAGTATTTTGATGGAGCGGTCGTGATTTCTTTGCTGCCGGAGAAAGACCTTGTTGGTTCATTTTTGATCATGACCAACTACATTAGTGGAAAGTGCACTAGCATGAAATCTCACACTTACTGAAGCAAGGCACATATACGGTTAGCTTCAAATGGATGTCTTTTCAATCGATACAAAAAAAGCTGCCCTAAAAGTCATTTTAGTGACTTTTAGGGCAGCCTTGCTTTGGCACTCTTATTAGTGAATGTTCGTTATTTTTACGGAGATTTCTCCACCTGGGGTATGAACGTTCACTTGTTCGTCAACTTTCTTCCCAAATAGGCTTTTAGCCATAGGTGAATCGTTTGAGATTTTCCCTTCAAACGGATCTGCCTCAGCACTCCCGACAATGGTATAACTTTCCTCTTCCCCATCAGGCAATTCCACGAACGTGACTGTTTTCCCTAATGAGACCATATCAGTGTTTTTGTCTTCTTCAATAATTTCAGCATTTCGAAGCATGTGCTCGATTTGTGAAATGCGAGATTCAACAAAGGCTTGCTCATCCTTTGCAGCATCGTACTCAGAGTTCTCCGAGAGATCTCCAAAATCGCGTGCCACTTTAATTCGTTCAACCACTTCTTTTCGCTTTTCTGATTTCAAAACAGAAAGCTCATTTTCCAATTTCTCTTGTCCTTCAAGCGTCATAAAAAATTGCTTGTCTTCTGCCATATCCCTTCTTACACTCCTTCATATCTGATGTCACTTTTCTCAATCTTGTTCAGCAGATTGCTGTTCTTGCACAGCTTCCCATTCTGAACGATATTGGTTTTTTAATGTATTATGCTCTTCTAGCGTTTCTGAGAACAACACTTCTCCATTTGGTCGTGCATAAAAGTAAATTGCATCGGTGTCCTCAGGGTTCAAAGCCGCCTCCAAGGATGCTTCACCCATATTGGCAATAGGACCAGGGGGCAGCCCCGCATTTTGATACGTATTGTACGGTGACTGCACTTCTAAATCATCAAGTGAAATTCGAACCTTATGCTGATCTAGCGCATAGAGAACGGTCGGATCTGTTTGTAATCGCATATCGCTCTGAAGTCGATTCATAAAAACCCCGGCAATTTTTCTCCGATCCGTACTCTCTGTCGCTTCCTCCTCAATCAGAGAAGCAAAAGTTAACAGCCTATGAGCCGACATGTCTTCTGGCATTTGGCCCGTGTATCGACGCACAACCTCAGACATTTGATCGACCATCTTCATCACAATGCTTTCAATTGATGGCGACGGTTCGTAAAACGAATAGGTTGCAGGGAACAAGTAGCCTTCCAAAGGATGTTTTATCTCCGGCTTTAAAATGTCGTCGGTTAGTAGATCTGGATACTTCGACATAAGCGAAGAAATGAACTCTTCATCATTAAGTGTTGCCATCACTTCTTCTTCCGTAAAGGAGGTGTTGTTCGAAATCGTTTCGGCAATCTGATCGAGTGATTGACCTTCTGGAATGGTTAGTTTAAATTCCGCTTCTTGTATGATTTTCCCTGTTTTTAACTGTGAAATAATGGTTTCAACATCCATGGATGGACTTAATTGATAGCTTCCAGCTTGAAAGCCTTGTTCATTTTTATATTTTACATAATATTTAAAGACCTGTGCATCCTTAATGATCCCTTTTCCGGATAAAATTTGACCAATTTTCCCTGGAGAGGATCCAATCGGAATGGTTACGTCGATAATTTGATCGCTTTCTGCAGCAATCGGCGCAAGCGAACTTTTTATATAAAAATAGCCACCTATTCCAACAGTAAGAACACCTATAAAAATGATTGAAGCTACAATTGCAACAATCCGTCGCACCATTCCTGCTTCTTTTTGTCTACGAAGCTTTTTCGTTCTTTTCAATTTTTTATTGTCCAAAGGCGTTGCCTCCTTCCATCTGCATGCTCCAATGAGCGCTTTAGGAAGCTTTCATTTTTAATCAGAAGAAAAAGCATTCAAGCGTCTAGACATGATCGCCTGATGCTTTTTTCTCCTTCGTTTAAAGGTCTTGTTCGTTTGTATACGTGTTGATCATTTCCTCAACCATTTCCCACTCTTCATCCGTCTCGATTGGGAATAAGGCAAAGTCTTCGGGATCATCACCGTTTTCTTCATAACGGAAGGCAAACACCTCTACATCTCCTTCGTCGTCCTCGCCTTGCTCGGAAGGTGTAACGACAATATAAGAGGTTTCAGTTGCATCCACATCAAAGCTGAAAACGACATCGAACAAATGCTCCTCACCGTTTTCATCTGGGATGATAATACGTTCTTGTTCTTCACTCATCCAAAACACCTCCACTTACAGCAGAGCTACCCTTAGCATCCAAATAAGATTGGAGGATCAGGACAGCTGCCATTTTATCAATCACTAGCTTTCTTTTATTACGTCGAACATCAGCAGATATCAGCATTTTTTCTGCTGATACTGTTGTAAGTCGCTCATCCCATAGCACAACAGGAATGCCCACTTTTTGTTCAATACGTTTGGAAAAAGCCTCTATCGACTGTGCCCTAGGACCAATTGTCCCATTCATGTTTTTTGGCCAGCCACAAACGATTTTTTCAGCATCATAATGAGCAATCCACGTTTTTAACTTTTCGATGCTAACGTTGGGCTGTTCATCACCAGATGCAATCGTTTCGACCCCCTGTGCTGTCCAACCAAGTTCATCAGATACAGCAAGACCAATCGTCTTCGTACCTACATCAATCCCTAACAATCGCTTCACTCGTTGGCTCCCCTTTGATTCTCTAAATAATACTTCACTAAAACTTCGATAAGCTCATCTCTTTCAAGCTTACGAATCAAATTACGAGCATCCTTGTGACGAGGAATGTAGGCAGGGTCCCCTGACAACAGGTACCCTACGATTTGATTGATCGGGTGATAGCCTTTTTCCTGTAAGGCATCATAAACAGAAAGCAAGACCGTTTGGACATCAGTATCCAATGGCTCATCTTGAAAATTAAACTTCATTGTTTTATCAGAACTCATGGCCACATCACGCTCCTATGATGATGCTCATTTTTCCCAGTTTCACACATTTCACGCCTTCTGTAAAGTATCGTGAACCAAGTCTTCGACAGAAGCTATCGCTGCTGGAAGTTTCTCAGGCTCTTTTCCACCTGCTTGGGCCATATCTGGTCGTCCTCCACCACTGCCTCCGCACATGCTAGCAACGGCTTTAACAATATCACCAGCGCGTAAGCCTTTCGGATGAAGGTCCTTTGTTACACCTGCGACGATATGGACTTTGTCCTGCGATGCGCTACCAAGAACGATCACTGCAGAGTCAAGCGATTGCTTCAATTGATCTAAACGTTGACGAAGTCCATTCATATCAACGTCACTCATCTGCACGGCAAGCACTTGAACGCCTTCAATTGTTTTAACTTGCGAGAGAACATCGCCGCTTTCCCGGGCCCCAAGCTTTCCTTTTAAGGACTCATTTTCTCTTTCAAGGCCACGTAATTCATTGACGAGATTCGTTGCTCGGTCCACTACAGTTGAAGGACTTGCTTTCAAGGTTCCTGCGATTTGCTGTACTTTGTTGGCTTCTCCTTGCAAGCGTTCAAATGCTGCTTTGCCAGTGAGCGCCTCAATCCTTCTCGTTCCAGCGCCAATGCCTGATTCTGACTCAATCACAAACAGACCGATTTCTGCCGTATTGCCGACGTGACATCCACCACATAGCTCCACAGAATAGGAATCTACAGAAACCACACGGACACGATCACCGTATTTTTCACCAAACAAAGCCATGGCGCCTTTTTCTTTGGCAGCAGCCAAATCCATTTCTTCAATTTGCACAGCCGTTGCTTCCCAAATCTGTTCATTTACTTTTTGTTCGATGACCCGTAAATCATCAGCACTAATCGCGCTGAAATGGGAGAAATCAAAGCGAAGACGATTTGGCGAAACGAGGGAACCCGCTTGATTAACATGTGTTCCTAAAACATCCTTTAACGCCTGATGAAGTAAGTGAGTCGCTGTGTGATTTTTCACCGTCGCCGATCGCGTAGTACGGTCAACTTTTGCGTCGACTACATCGCCTAATTGAACCGTTCCAGCTTCAATAACGCCATAGTGTGCATTTTGGCCATTCGGTGCCTTTTGTACGTCATTGATAAACACACTTCCATTCGCGAGATGAAGGTAGCCCGTATCAGCGACCTGCCCACCGCTCTCTGCATAAAATGGTGTTTGATCTAAGATGATGACGACTTCATCGCCTGCCGACGCTGATTCGACGATCTTTTGTTGTGAGATCAAGCTGGCTACAGTCGCTGTCGTCGACGTGTCCGAATACCCAACAAACGAGGAATTGACTGTGATGTCTCCTAAAACGCCGCCTTGAATTTGCATGGACCCTTTATCCTCACGAGCGTTTCTTGCGCGATCTTTTTGTTGATTCATTTCCTTAAGAAACTCATCAAGATCTACACCAAGACCTGCTTCACTTGCATACTCCTCAGTGAGCTCTACAGGGAAGCCGTACGTGTCATACAACTTAAAGGCATTCGCACCACTTAAGGTTGTCTCACCTTTCGCTTTTAATTCATTCAGCATCTCATTTAAAATGCTTAAGCCCTCTGAAAGCGTCGCATGGAAACGTTCTTCCTCGGTTTTTACAACCTGCTGGATAAAGCTGTTGTTTTTTAACACATCCGGGTAGAATTCGGCCATATTTTCAGCAACTACATTGACGAGTCGGTACATAAACGGCTCTTCTAGCCCAATGATTTTTGCAAAACGAACCGCGCGGCGAAGCAATCTTCGCAACACATAGCCTCGACCTTCATTCGAAGGCAACGCACCATCAGAAACAGCAAAAGCAACGGTCCGAATGTGATCCGCAATGACTTTAAATGCGGTATCGACCTCGTTACTTTCTCCATACCGATTCGTCGTTAGTGTTTCCGTATAACGAATGATTGGCAAGAACAAATCAGTGTCATAGTTTGTTTTTGCTTCCTGAATGACGCTGACCATTCGTTCTAGTCCCATGCCGGTATCAATGTTCTTTTTAGGCAGTGGGGTATATGTGTGATCAGGATTATGATTAAATTGCGAAAAGACAAGATTCCAAATCTCGAGAAACCGTTCATTTTCACCGCCTGGAAACATTTCAGGGTCGTTTTCGTCTAACAAGCCGTAGTCGTCTCCGCGATCAAAGAAGATTTCTGTATTTGGTCCGCTTGGGCCTTCACCGATATCCCAAAAGTTTTCTTCGAGACGGATAATACGCTCTTCTGGGAGCCCGATCTCCTGATTCCAAATCGCAAAGGCTTCATCATCTTCTGGGTGAATGGTTACAGACAGTTTGTCTGGATCAAACCCAATCCACTTCTCGCTCGTCAAAAATTCCCACGCCCAATGAATGGCCTCTTTTTTGAAATAATCACCAATAGAAAAGTTGCCGAGCATTTCAAAGAAAGTATGATGCCTTGCCGTTACACCGACATTTTCAATATCATTCGTTCGTATTGATTTTTGTGCGTTTACAATCCTCGGATTCTCAGGAATGATGCGGCCATCAAAATACGGTTTAAGAGTGGCGACGCCAGAGTTTATCCAGAGCAATGTTGGATCATTCTTTGGCACGAGTGAAGCACTTGGTTCGATGGCATGTCCCTTTTCCTGAAAGAAATCGAGAAACATTTGCCTGACCTGATGAGAATACAACCACTTCATTACAAAACAGTCCTTTCCAAATGCCATGAGTGTTAAGAGGAATGGCAGGCTTTTTTTGCCACTTGCTCTACGTATAAAAAAAACACCATCATTCCAAAGGAACGAGAGTGCAGCCTTCGTTCTATGCACCTGTGATAGAGAATCGAAAATCGACCTCTTTTCACTTTCGAGGGTGCAATCCCTGCGTTGTTTTGATGCATTCAATCTGCGGATATTATAGTCAATTCCACCGCTTTTGTCAATTCAGCCATGCGTTTCTGCCGTGTTGCCATATAATGCGGATGACTGCAGCAGCCGGGATTGCCAACACCATGCCGACTAATCCAAAGAATTCACCTGCAAGCAAGAGGACGAAGATAACGACGACCGGGTGCATATGCAAGCTTTTTCCGACAACAAGCGGGGATAATACATTGCTTTCAAGCAATTGAATCACAACGACGACGCAAATGGCAAACACAGCTTTTGTTGGGGACATAGCAAACGCGACAACAAGAGCCGGAACCGCACCGATGATTGGTCCGAAATAAGGGATTACATTCGTTAAACCAGCAAACACGCCAAGTAGAATCGGAAATTGAAGCCCGATGATCCAATACCCTAGCATAGCCGCCCCACCGACAGCCGCACAAACAAGCAGCTGTCCGCGAATGTAACTACCTAAGGACGCGTTGACTTCTTTCGCAAACACTCGCCCCTCCCGATGCCACTTATTCGGAACAAAAGAGACGACGGCTTTTTTCACCTGTGGGTAATCCTTTAGCAAGTAAAACACAATAAAAGGAACCATAAGGAGCAAAAGCATTTCATCAAGGTTGTTTTGTGCTGTGTCCAAAAAACCATTCAATAGAACTTGTATCCATTGTTCTATGGAGGCGATCATTCCCCAAATTTTCTCCTGAACCCCATCTGGGTAATGCTCCGTATAATCGGATAAAGTGTAGAGCAAATCACGATAGGTGTTTGCCAAAGATGGGAGTTGCTCTGAAAACGCCCGCACCTGCATGAGTAGAAAAGGGACACCACGGTAAATGCCATAGCCACATGCCCCAAAAAACAACAGAAAAATGCTTCCTACCGATAACGTTCTTGAGAGTCCAGCACGCAGCAAATATTCGATCAACGGATGGAGCAAGTATGTAATCGCAATCGAAATGAAGAAAGGCACGAGCACCTTTATTGCCTTCGTGGCATAGGGCAGCCACACTTCCGATAAGCGCCACAGTAGAAATAAAATTGTTGCCGCCAGTAATGCATTGGTGAGCCATACTAGCCATACTAAGGGCTTTCCCATAAAAGAGATCTCCTTCTATAAAATGTTCAAGCTCAAAACCTGTGGACACCTTTTTGCTTAAATGAATTCCCGATTAGTTTAGATGGACGTTCAGTAACATAGCGAATAAACATTCACTTTGCTTTATGATTCGAATAATTATGAACAGACATTCGACTGCCAAAAAACCGATCTCCACACCATGTGAAAATCGGTCATTTTTTTGCTACTTTGTAAACTGTTTGACGCGTTTCTTCAGCTTTTTGTAAGTGGCAGGCTTCATCCAAGACATATAAGACGGTTTTTTTTCTCTTCTCATAAATACGGTGGAAAGCATGACTGCCCCAAGACCTGTTGCAACAGCGGAAACGGTTGTTTTCATGGAATCCTCCTTTGGTCTAACATCAACTGCTCTTCTGTAAATAAATCGTCTAACGTGCTTAGTGTCCCGTCCTCTTCCACTTGATGAGTGGATAAGCGATTTTGATGAATGCTCAATTCGATATAACATCCCCAGCAATAATACTGGTGGACACCGATTTTCCCGATATCCTTGGATCTGCAATTCGGACATTGCATGGGTGAACCCCTTCTTTCAACGGTTTTGTTACGACCATTGATGCCCGATTTTTTGCATTGCTATACGTGAGAACGGGGTGTCGTTTAGTCTAGAACATACTGAGAAGCACACCGTACATAAAGAAAAAATGCCCGGAACTCCGAACATTTTTAGTGTGCCCTCTTATAGGAAATCATAAGGAGAAACATTTTCCATTCCTGGTTCATCAACCTCTTGTAATGAAAAATACTCGTTTGAATCAACTTCATCCATAAAACGGTAAGCTAAACTCGTTTGCCTTGTGAAATCCATCGTTCTTCGCGCAGCTTCGTTAAATGCCCCGAGCTGGCCACAGAGAATAAGATAATCCTTACTACGAGTAATGGCCGTATATAATAAATTCCGTTGTAACATTCGGCGGTAGCTATACACTAAAGGAATGATGACGATTGGGTATTCGCTGCCTTGGGATTTATGTACAGAGCAGCAATACGCTAAAGTAAGTTGAATGAGGTCTTGCTTTGTATACACGATCTCCCGTTCATCAAAGTCAACGACAATTTGCTCTTGCTTGTCCGTCGTCTCGTTCGCCTTCATAATCGCTACAACTTCGCCTACATCCCCATTGAACACATGGTCTTCAGGTCGGTTCACGAGTTGAAGTACCTTATCGCCTGTGCGGAGAATGCCCCCTTTATGAGCTGTTTCACGTTTTTGGGGGTTTGGAGGGTTAAAGCATTCCTGTAACCTAAGATTTAACGCATCAATGCCTGCAGGGCCCTTATACATTGGTGCCAATACTTGAATGTCGTGTGGACTATAGCCTTTACTAGCCGCATTGCCACATACTTTTACAACAACATCGGCAAGCTGATGCTGAGAGCACTCGAACATACGCCGGTCGTTTGTTGGCTCGAGAATATCTTCAGGCAGCTCCCCTCGCTTTAAAGCATGCGCCATCCGTATAATGGAGGAGGATTCAGCTTGCCGATAAATATCAGTGAGTCGGACGACGGGAAACGAGTCCGCCTGAATCAAATCCTTTAGCACCTGACCTGGCCCAACAGATGGAAGTTGGTCTTCATCGCCAACAAAGATGACCTTGATCCCGTCCTCTACTGCCTTTAATAGTTGATTTGCCAAATAAACATCCAGCATTGAAGATTCATCAACAATCAATAGCTTTCCTTTCACAGGGTTCGTTTCATCGCGAGAAAATTTATTTTCTCCATTCCACCCGAGCATTCGATGAATCGTCATCGCAGGAAGACTCGTCGATTCACTCATCCGTTTGGCGGCTCGACCCGTTGGAGCAACCAACAACACTGGAAACGGATCATCTTTTTTATAATCCGACGGATCCAGTGAAAAACCTTCCATTTTTGCAAGCACTTCAACGATTCCACGAATAACAGTCGTTTTCCCAGTACCTGGTCCACCCGTTAAAATCATCATCTGCGCACGCAATGCCGTTTCAACTGCCTCGCGTTGTCTTTCAGCGTACGTGATGCCACGCTTTTCCTCAATCGTACCAAGGGCTTTTAGGAAGGCAGCCTGCGAAAAACGATCGCTCTCTGTCGTTGCGAGCAAGCGCCCAATTTGCGTTCGCACTCCCTTTTCCGCCCAATAAAGCTGTGCCATAAACACCTTGTCGTCTTCTTTGATGATTTTCTTGTCTGCTTGTAGAGTTGACAAATATGATGTTAAATCTTCGATCCGAAGCCTTAACAATTGTGCCATTCTTTGACGGAGTTGTTCCTCGTGCAAATATGTATGACCGTCATTTTGACCTGCTTCATACAACACATAAAAGCATGCCGCTTCAACTCGTTTTGGATGGTCTCCAGTAAACCCAAGCTTAGCTGCAAGTTCATCTGCTTTTAAAAATCCAATGCCTTCCACATCGTGTATCAATTGATAAGGGAACTCCTGCACCATCTCGATCGTCCGCTCTTGATACGCCTGATAAATTTTTATAGACAGCTGGGGACCAAAACCATAGTCTGCCAACGCACCTAATACAAGCTCCAATCCACGATGTTCCTTCAGTGCACTTCGCAAATCTTCCTTTTTTTTGGTCTTTAAGCCTTTGACCGCATCCAACGCAGCGTCATCATTCAAGATTTTTTCAATCGCTTGCAGCCCAAGCTCGGCAACAATCCGTTCTGCCGTTTTTTCACCTATGCCATGAAATAAATCACTGGACAGATAATGCACAAGCCCTTGTTCCGTTGTAGGACTTTCTTTACGGTAACGCTCCACTTGATATTGCAAGCCAAAACGGGGATGCTGATGAAAATGCCCATAAAACGTCACAGACTCATCCTCAGACAGTTTTGGGAAGTGTCCCGTAATGACGACTTCCTTTGTTGCTTCTGGCAGGTCTTCCGTGCTTTGTTCAACAGCGATTTTCGCCACCGAATACAAGGATTGATCGTTATGATAGATTAGCGCCTTAAGCTTGCCCTGCACAAATGGAGTTGCTGTTTCAGACATAGGTTGAACACTTCCCTTCTCACCGTCTATCTGGCGTGATTGTCCATGCAAAGTTGCTGTCAATCGGCCAACGTATCCACCGCTTCTAAAGCATGCACAGCAAGCGTATGGTCAGGCTGGATGACCAGCGCTTTTTGTAACGCGCTTTTTGCTTTATCTACATCGTTTTGGGTACTGTAGGCGATTCCGAGGTTATACCACGCGTCAGCATGCTGCTCGTCCTCTTCCACGATACGTTCGAGGTGAGGCAATGCCAACAAGATTTCATCCGTTTTTGCCAGCGCAAGCGCAAGCTGAAAGCGGGCTTCGATGTCATCTTCATTCAAATCAATGGCTTGTTGTAAATAAGGGAGCGCAAGCCGAGGATTGTCAAGAAGAAACAGACTTGACCCAAGCATAAAATAGACGTCGCTGCTCTCTAGCTTCGCATCGACTGCTTTCTGAAACTGTTGAGAAGCCTTCTGGTAGCTCTCTTGATCATAGTATAAAATGCCAAGACCATAGTAGGCAGCACCGGCTGATGGATCAAGCTCAATCGCCCGCTCAAAAAATTGTATCGCCTTATCAGCTTCGCCCATGGATTGCAGTAGGTTGCCAAAATTAACATACGCTACTGGATCTGTTGGTTGTGCTTCAATGGCTTGATTAAATGCCTTTGCAGCCTGTTCTATGTCGCCTTCTTGCAAATGCTGAATGCCTATTTCATTGTATTCTTTTGTCATAAGTATACCTTCTTTCCGGGAAACCCGTTATGCTGTCATTAAAAAAGGCAGGCAACTGGGCTTATGCCACAGCACCTAACCTAAACGTCATTATCCAACGTGCAACAGTTTGTTACCCTCTTTGTAGACCTCATCAATCGTCCCACCACCAAGACATACATCATCTCTATAAAAGACAGCAGACTGTCCAGGGGTAATCGCTTTTTGAGGCGTATCGAACCGAACGGTAACGCTATTGTCATCAAGACGCTGAACCGTCACAGGAATATCTGGCTGACGGTAGCGAAATTTTGCCATGCATTTCATTTCAGTAGCATCAGGAGGCAGGACCCAATTGACTTCGCGAGCAATAAGACTCGTTGAATACAAGGCTTCATGGTCATCTCCTTGCTCAACATATAGCTGGTTGGTCGCCATGTTTTTGCCGACAACAAACCAACGATCGCCAGCACCGCCGATACCAAGACCTCTGCGTTGGCCAATTGTATAATACATCAGTCCCTCATGCTTGCCCACAACTCCTCCGTCCATCGTGACCATCACACCTGGCTTCGCAGGAAGATACGATTGCAAGAATTCCTTAAAGTTCCGCTCGCCAATAAAACAAATGCCCGTGGAATCTTTCTTTCCCGCCGTCGCTAATTCTGCCTTTTCAGCGAGATGACGGACCTCTCGTTTTTCAAGCTCGCCCAAAGGAAACAACACATGCGATAGTTGCTTCTGCGACAGCTGATGCAAAAAATACGTTTGATCCTTTTGGCCATCGATCCCTTTTTTAAGCAAGACACCCTCCTCTGTTCGTTCAACACGGGCATAGTGACCCGTCGCCACATAATCTGCACCTAAGCTCATAGCGTGCTCAAGAAAGGCATTAAATTTTATTTCCTTGTTGCACATTACGTCAGGATTCGGCGTGCGTCCTGCTTTGTATTCCTCAAGAAAATACGTAAACACACGGTCCCAATATTCCTTCTCGAAGTTTACGGAGTAGTAGGGAATGCCAATTTGTTCAGCAACGCGAGCGACATCTTCAAAGTCCTCTGTGGCCGTACAGATGCCGCGTTCATCGGTATCGTCCCAATTTTTCATAAACAAGCCAATGACATCATAGCCTTGCTCTTTGAGAAGCAACGCTGTTACCGACGAATCTACACCACCGGACATGCCTACTACAACACGTTCTTTCATCCTTTTCTCCTCCTTCCTCTAGTTGTTTTTGCTTAAACGTCGAATAATCGTAACCGTCCGTTTCGCGGCCTGTTCGACCTCATCAACATCCATGTATACACCAAAACTAAACCGCACGGAGGTCATCGCCCGCTCCGGTAGATCCGGCCACATTGCTTGTACAACATGGGAGGGCTCTAACGTTCCTGCGGTGCATGCCGAACCACTAGAAGCCGCCACACCTTCTAGATCCAAATTCATGAGCAATTGATCACTACGAACATCAGGAAAGCAAAGGTTCACGATGGAAGGCAAGCTTTCCACTCCACTTGCGCCATTCGTAGAAAAAGATAGCTTTGCATCCTCTAGCACGGACAGGAAACGTGTCTTGAGCTTTTGCAGATGATCGTGGTGACCAACGAACTGCGCTTGCGTTAGCTCGATGGCCTTTTCGAATCCACATAAACCAGCGATATTTTCTGTTCCTGCACGATGCTGTCGTTCCTGTGATCCACCGTGCAGAATTGATTCAATTGAGTTTGCATGACGAACGTACAAAAAACCAACGCCGTTCGGTCCATTTAATTTGTGTGCAGCGGTTGTGAGGAAGTCAACGTTTAGTTCATCAACTTGCAGCGATTGAATGCCATACACCTGTACAGCATCTGTATGAAATAACACCGGATGATTTAGTAGCCTCGCGCCAATTTCACCAATCGGCTGTAGGGTTCCCACTTCATTGTTCGCCGCCATAATTGAGACGAGCACTGTAGAAGGCTTCAATGCCTCCTCAACCTGATCTGCTGTGATAAAGCCTTCACTTGACGGAGACAAATACGTAACGTCCCACCCACGCTTTTCAAGCGCATCAAAGGCCTTTAAAACCGCATGGTGTTCAATCATCGTCGTCATCATATGCCCTTTTTTCCCTTGCTTCTCTGCTGCCGCTGCTACACCTAAAATGGCAAGGTTATCCGACTCGGTGCCGCCACTTGTAAAAATGATCTGCTTTGCCTCTGCACCAATTGACTTTGCTGCCGTACGGCGAACCGCTTCCATTCTCTGCTTTGCCTCTCTTCCAAAAGTGTGTGTGCTAGATGGATTGGCAAAATAGGTCTGACTCGCTTCGGCTACTGCTGCAATGACGTCAGGGTGCATTGGTGTTGTGGACGCATGATCAAGGTAAATACGTTTCATTAAGAAAGCCTTCCTTTCTAGTGCGTGCAAGGAGGCTTTGGTGTTTTAGGGGTCACACACGCTCAGCCTCCGCGTTTTTTTTAGGCTGATGAGAAACGCTTGCTTTCTTCGTTGCTTTGCCTTGTCCGGTGCTCATTGCCCTTATGGCAGCGCCTCGCCTCCTAAGACTTTGCGCTTAGAGCAAACAAACGTTTTCGTTCAGTTTAGGTTTTTCAGCCTTCGGATTTAATGATATTTTTAGCTTAAATATAAAACATGTAGGATTCTTGCTCATCATTGCTCTCGTAATTCGCCAAATCTTCAAGCGTCGTGTTGTCAAGAACATCCTTGACCGCATCACGAATACGAATCCATAGGTCACGTTTCGCAGGTTCTTCATCTTCTAATACTTCAACGAGACTAATCGGTCCTTCAAGCACACGAATAATATCCCCTGACGTAATTGTCGCTGCATCTTTTGCTAGCACGTACCCTCCGTATGCACCACGGATACTTTTCACAAGCCCTGCGTTCCTTAATGGGGCGATTAACTGCTCAAGGTAATGCTCTGACAGGTTATGATCCTGCGCAATTGATTTTAACGATGTCGGTGTATCACCAGTTTTTTTAGCCAACGCGATCATAATGGTTAGACCGTATCTTCCTTTTGTCGATATTTTCATTTTGATCTCTCCTGTTCAACAAATATGTCATACTTCGTTCGCACATTGGAAGCGTCACCCCTACGACGGGACCAATACCAAATGTAAAAATAAGTGTTCCCCAAAAAACGGGTCCCCCAAGCAACCAACCACATGTGAGTACAATCATTTCCATTGCACTTCGAATTCGTCGGACGGGCCACCCTGTTCGTTTCGTTAATGCAAGCATTAATGAATCTCTTGGGCCAGCACCAAGATTTGCTGAAATGTACATGCCGATGCCAAAACCAATGATCATAATGCCTGCTAGCAGCATTGTCCATTGAAAAATGAGCATTTCTGGCGTTTTAAACCAAGGCATTAATAAATATACATCAATAAAAACTCCGACAAGTACCATATTCACAAAGGCACCTGCCTTTGGCCACTCACGCTCTAAAATGGAAGACATACCAAGAATCATACATCCAATAATGATGGACCACGTTCCGATGGTCAGACCAAGTTGTTTGTACAAGCCAATATGCAGAACATCCCAAGGCGCACTACCGAGGTCTGCTCGTATCATCATCGCAATACCAAAAGCCATAACGGCCATGCCGATTAGGAAAACACTTATACGAATCACTCTTCGCCTCAACCTGTGTATACAGCTCCTTTTATACATCATGCGACAAAACTGAACACATTATATCATGAAACCAATCTTTCTTGCATTGTTGGCTACAGTGGTGTATGTTTCGAACAGATTGTAGCGCTGATGACTCTAGTATATCACCGCTGAGATAGGAACGCTTCCATCACAGCTTAGAAAACAGAGCAATCTAAGCTGACATGGGACCATCCATGAATAGGAGGACTGGCATGGATCTATTTTCAATGAATAACCGGTCGCCAAAAGGGACGCCTCTCGCTTCGCGCATGCGTCCGCGAACACTTGATGAGTTTATTGGTCAAGCACACATCATCGGCAAAGGAAAGCTACTGCGCAGAGCTGTTGAAGCAGACCAGCTCACTCCGATGATCTACTTTGGACCGCCTGGCACTGGAAAAACAACGTTGGCCAGAATTATCGCCCATACGACGTCAGGTATCTTTGAGCAATTAAATGCCGTCTCTTCAGGCGTAAAGGATATTCGCGAAGTAACAACAAACGCGAAGGAACAGCTGCTGATGAATGAAACGAAAACGATTTTATTTATCGATGAAATTCATCGCTTCAATAAAAGCCAGCAAGATGCCCTGCTCCCTTTTGTTGAGGACGGGACGATTGTCCTCATTGGGGCAACGACAGAAAATCCAATGTTTGAAATTAATCGGGCGCTCTTGTCACGATCACGCCTTTTCGAATTTCATTCTTTAACAAACGATGACGTAAAACATGTTCTCCAGCAAGCGATTCAAGATAAAGAACGCGGGTACGGTGAGTACGCAATTGAAATAGCGGAAGACGCTCTCGCACACCTCGTCGACGTCGCAACTGGAGATGCTCGAACAGCACTCAACGCCCTAGAGCTTGCCGTTCTCACAACGTCACCTGCGGACAATGGCGAAATCCAGATTTCTTTGGAAGCCGCAGAGGAATCCATTCAGCGTCGCGTCGTCCACTATGATAAAAACGGCGATGAGCATTACGACGTTATTTCGGCATTCATTAAGAGCATTCGCGGCTCTGACCCCGATGCCACGCTATATTGGCTCGCCAAAATGATCTATGCTGGTGAAGATCCGCGCTTTATCGCTCGCCGTCTCTTTGTTCATGCCGCTGAGGATGTTGGCCTAGCGGATCCAAACGCACTCCTTATCGCTGAGGCTGCGGCACGTGCGGTTGATTTTATTGGCATGCCAGAAGCTCGAATTCCTCTAGCAGAAGCCGCTCTCTATCTTGCAACTGCTCCAAAAAGCAATCGTGTGATTACCGGAATTGATGCTGCCCTTCGCACGGTTGAAAAGGAAAAAGGCGGCTTAGTTCCCGCTCACCTTCGTGACGGTCATTATCCAGGAGCTAAAGAGCTTGGGCGAGGGCTGGATTACAAATACCCACACGATTATGAGGGCGGGTATGTGCCACAGGCGTATCTGCCAGAGCACTTAAGTAAACGCACCTTCTACCAACCTACTGATCGAGGGTACGAAAAAACGGTCCAGAAACGACTTGATTATTTCCTTCAACGTAAAAAAGACGTATAAGTCAAGCGCAGAGCGGTCATACTGTTCACTAGTAAAGCGGGACGAAGACGCCTTGGGTGCCGTCCAAATCTCATAAACTAGGAGCTGAACAATATGATTAAAGTGAGACAGGATGCTTGGTCGCATGAAGATGACCTCCTGCTTGCAGAAACTGTCCTTCGTCACATACGTGAAGGAAGCACACAATTAAAAGCCTTTGATGAAGTGGGCGATGCATTAAATCGAACATCTGCTGCGTGTGGCTTTCGTTGGAATGCAGAAATTCGCAATAAATATGAACAAGCGATTGCCATGGCCAAAAAACAGCGCAAGGCATATAAGAAAGAACAAGCTCAAGCGTACGTCCCTGGGCATATAAGAGACGAACCGGTAAAGCGTGCTACAGAAGGAATCACACAGTCACCTTCCCCTACCGCTGCAAAAACATCAATGACTTCTTTACAGGACGTCATCCAATTTTTGAGTACCTTTGATGAAAAACAGTCTCAGGTGCTGGCAGAGGATCATGAACAGCTTCAACGGTTGTATGAAAAGCAGAAGGAAGAGATTCAAGAGCTTGAGGAAAGCTATCAGCGTTTGAAGGATGACTATGAGGATATCCAAGAGGATTACCAAACCTTTGTGCTTATGATGGATAAAGCGAGACGGCGTACAAAGCTTGATCAAAATGCCTCCGTCGGTCGGTTTCGTATGGACGAGGATGGGAACTTCACACAAGTGGCGAAATAGAGACCGTTATGAGAAAAAATAAATACAATTTATGTAAAAATCACTTATATAAACTCCAAACAGTTTCAATTTAATCTGTTTGGAGTTTTGTTTTTAAGACACTGACCGCTTCGTCAAAATACTTCGCTTGCACCCTAAAGGGTATAAGGTCAACATCGATTCGCGAGTACCTCATCGTGTTTTCTTTTCACCCTACGGGTACAAGTGCAACATCGACTCGAGAAGACCTCGTCGTGTTTTCTATGCCGCCTGGCACGGCTTCAGCTTCCTCGGAAAGCATAAGCGGCTTTCCTCCGGGATCTTCAGCTCGCGCTGTTTCACCCTAAAGGGTACAAGTGCAACATCGACTCAAAAAGACCTCGTCGTGTTTTCTTTGCCGCAGGAGTCTACGTATTTTGACTACGCTGATGTTTTGTTTTTTGCGTAAAGTGTTTTTATTTTTTTATGTTCTTATTACAATGGAGAAAATGAAAATTTAGTTTAGCCACTTTGCTTCATAACTTGTGACCGAAGATCATCTGCTTCGCAGGATTGATCTTCGAATATGTTTATGTCTTTGTAAAGAACTCATACTGCACGTATTAAGGAACCTGAATTAAATAAAACTCCGAACAGATTCAATTGAATCGTTCAGAGTTTTTCTCAGTAAATTAGTTATGAGATTGCTTCACTTATCTTTTTGTGTTTACGTATTTTTAATCTTTATCCTAAGTCAACATAAAGAAAGAAACCCCAATGGTGCCGTCTCCTCAAGTGTTTTGAACCCGCTCTTCACAGGTGGGTGCGCAGTTTCCGAAATCTTCTCCTTCCTCAGCTTACGAGGCATGAAGGCATCCGAAAAACAATCGCTCCCGATCACACTATTGTTCGGTCAAAACAAGGCGAGGAAACACGTACACTTCAGGACTTCTTTCTAAAACTATATCATAGACAACAAAGCGTTGCAATAGTAGTCAGATTATTTTTACACATCTAGATCAATATGCAAATCGCTGAGCTGTTTCTTGCTGACAGCTGATGGCGCTGCGGTCATCACATCAGATGCACTCGCCGTTTTCGGAAAGGCAATGACCTCACGCAAGTTGGAATGTTCGGCTAGCAGCATGACTAGTCGATCTAATCCAAATGCGATACCGCCGTGTGGTGGCGTGCCATATTCTAAGGCGTCAAGCAAAAAGCCAAATTGCTCCTGACTTTCTTCCTCACTGAAACCAATCGCCTTAAACATACGCTTTTGAACGTCATTTTCATGAATACGAAGCGATCCCCCACCAATTTCGTACCCGTTCAAGACAAGATCATACGCTTCAGCTTTTACGTCGGCTGGGTTGCTCTCAAGCTTATCCAAGTCTTCTGCAACAGGCGATGTAAATGGATGATGCGCGGCGTGATAACGATTTGTTTCGTCATCATACTCAAGCAACGGCCATTCTGTAACCCATAATAAGTGATGGGCCTTTTGATCAATGAGGTCAAACTCTTTGCCAAAACGCAAACGTAATGCACTTAGTGTATCGGCTACGACGCTAGGCTTGTCGGCAACAAACAACAGCAAATCGCCTTTATTGGCCGCAAACCGCTCAATCATTAGGTCAAAGTCGGCGTCATTAAAGAATTTCGCAATTGGTCCTTTGACTCCATCTTCCTCTACCTTGAGCCAAGCGAGTCCTTTTGCCTTGTATTGCGCAGCAAAATCAGCAAGCTGATCAATTTCTTTACGCGAGTATCGATCGGCAGCGCCTGGTACACAAATGCCCTTCACCTGTCCACCGTTCTCAATGGCTTGACGGAAGACTTTAAAATCACAAGCTGTTGCTAGGTCTGAAAAATTCTTCAGCTCGACACCAAAGCGTGTATCGGGTTTGTCGGAGCCGTAACGTGCCATTGCTTCGTCATACGTCATACGTGGGAACGAAGAATCAATTTCGATACCTTTCACGTCTTTGAAAATCTTAACAACCATCTTTTCCATCATCGCAAACAGCTCATCTTTTTCGAAAAACGACATTTCAAGGTCGAGCTGTGTAAATTCTGGCTGACGATCGGCTCGCAAGTCTTCATCACGAAAGCACTTCGTAATCTGATAATATCTTTCGAGTCCAGATACCATCAACAGCTGTTTGAAGAGCTGTGGTGATTGTGGAAGGGCGAAAAATTCGCCTGGGTGCACACGGCTTGGCACAAGATAATCACGCGCGCCTTCAGGTGTGCTCTTTGTCAGCATCGGTGTTTCTACTTCAGTGAATTCAAGATCATCAAGATAGTGACGAATCGTTTTAAACACCTGATGACGGAGCCTCAATGTGTTTTGCATTACAGGCCGTCTTAAATCAAGGTAACGATAGCGCAAACGAATGTCTTCGGACGTTTGCAGGTCATCTTCAATAGGAAATGGAGGCGTTTTTGCTTCATTCACTATTTTGATATGCGATGCTTCAATTTCAATCTCGCCAGAAGGAATTTTTGCGTTGACGGTTTCTTTGCTTCTCGCCACAACTTTTCCTTCTACGTGCAGGACGTATTCACTTCGTACACTCTCCGCTGTCGTAAAGGCATCAGCAAACAGCTCTTGGTCCGCTACGACTTGAACAATGCCTGACGCATCTCTTAAATCAATAAAGATGACGCCACCTAGATCTCGACGAGTGCTAACCCATCCTTTTAGTTCGACAGTTTCTCCGATTTGTTCATTTCGTAGTTTGCCACAGTAATGCGTTCGTCCTCTACTCATGCTTGAGCTCCCCTTTGTTGAATATACTTAACCACTTCTTGCAAGCTCACTTCGGCTTGCTCGCCAGTCTCCATGTTTTTCACTTGCGCAATCCCTTTGTTTAATTCTTCTTCACCAAGAATGACAACGAATTCCGCTTGCAAACGGTCCGCCATTTTAAACTGGGCTTTCATTTTTTTATCCAAATAATCTCGGTCTGCAGAAAGACCCGCTTGACGCAATTGCTGTAGCAGTTTACTTCCTTCCAACTTGGATTCTTCACACAAACATGCAACAAAGCAATCGAGCTTTTTGGATATAGGCAACTCAACGCCTTCTGTTTCTAGCGCAAGCAACAGTCGTTCAATGCCTATGCCGAAGCCCATACAAGGCGTTTCTGGACCACCAATCTCTTTCACCATGCCATTGTAGCGTCCGCCACCACTTAACGTTGTGACGGCACCAAACCCTTCTGCCTCGCTCATAATCTCAAAGGCTGTGTGATTGTAATAATCTAGCCCGCGAACAAGCGTCGGATCAATCACATATTGGATGTCGTTAGCATCAAGATACTTTTGAACATCCGCAAAATACGCTTTCGATTCGTCAGATAAAAAGTCGAGTATGGCTGGTGCCGATTGAACTAACGGATGTTCCTTATCCTTTTTGCAATCAAGAATGCGGAGCGGGTTCAGTTCTAGTCTCTTCTGGCAATCCTCACAAAACTCGTGAATCGATGGCTCGAAATGGGCGACAAGCGATTCGCGATGACGTTTTCTGCTCTCCCAGTCTCCGAGAGAATTAATCACGAGCTTTAGCTTCTTAAGCCCAAGGGATTTGTACGTGTTAAACGCAAGTGAGATGACCTCAGCATCAATGCCTGGATCCTCACTCCCCAAGGCTTCAATACCAAACTGATGAAGCTGTCTCATGCGCCCAGATTGAGGACGTTCATAGCGGAACATCGGTCCAATATAAAAAAGTTTTACAGGTTGTTGTGAGAGACCAAAGAGCTTGTTCTCCACAAAAGCCCTCGCCACAGAGGCCGTCCCCTCAGGTCTTAACGTAAGGCTGCGATCGCCTTTATCCTTAAACGTGTACATTTCCTTTTGAACAATATCAGTGCTTTCTCCAACACCTCGTAAAAACAGATCAGTATGTTCAAAAATAGGCGTCCGAATTTCATGATAGTTGTACGCACTACAAAGCGTTTTTATATGGTTTTCAACGTACTGCCATTTTTCAATCGTGCCCGGCAACAAATCTTGCGTGCCACGCGGAATGTTAAAGCCCATTTTTTGTCCTCCTCAGTCGTTTTCATCAATGCTCAACGCAATCGTTTAGGCAAATTTGTACAATTGCCAACAACGCAAAAAAATCCCGTCCCTAAAAAAGGGACGAGATTAACCCGCGGTGCCACCCTCATGAAATGCCAAATGCATATCACTCTGTACAGTTATCGCCTGCTAAACGTTGTCCCTACTTTCATCTTTCAGGACAAAACCTCAGGAAGTGTCTTTCGCTAAAACGCTCTGAAAGGATTTCCAGCCGATGATCCTTCTCTCTTGGCAGGCTCTTTTCTAGCAACTCTCTTCTTCAACGGTTGCGCCGTATTGTATTGCTTTTATAGTACGCAGGTTCATCCAATGTGTCAAGGGCTCATTTCCTAAGCCGTGACGAAAGCACTGCATTTGTAATAGAAACGAAATGTGAATAATAAAGGAATATAGGCGATTTTTGTCGAAATAGTGCGCAGTGCATAATCTATCCTTCATTGTATTCATTCAATGGAGTGCTTTAATTCAGCTAGAAGGAGGATGTTGTTTGAAACAAGCTTGGTTTTTTCTTATTTTGTTGTTTTTCGCACTCATTTATACGACGCAGCCAGTTGATGCTGCATCACAGGCAACCGTCCAAACTGATTCATTAAACGTTCGTGAGGAACCTACTCGAGAAGCCCCCGTTCTTCATACGGTAAAGGCACAGCAATCCTTCCCAGTCGTCGAGGAAAAATTCGGTTGGGTCAAGATTCAGCTAACAAATGGGTCTACTGGATGGGTCGCAGGGTATCTCGTTTCGACAAATCAGTCCGCCCAAACAGATGCACCTTCCAATCAAGGGAGTATCGCTACAACCGGGACTGCGGCCGTCGTCACAGCCACTCAACTTCGTGTCCGTTCAACTCCATCGACTGAAGGTGACATTTTAGGGGCATTATTCGCTGGAGAAAAAATCACCGTGTTAGGCGAACAAAACGGTTGGTCACAGGTCAATTACAAAGGCCATAACGCATACGTATCAAGTAATTTTCTCCAAGAAAACGGTGCGCAGCCTGCCGCAATCGGGACGGCACCTGTTACTACACAACCAGTTGTTGATACAGTAGCTACTCAATCCTATGTGACGTCTTCCGTCGAAGGTGCCCGTGTTCGCTCAGCGCCTACGACAAATAGTTCCATCATGCTACAGTTAAACACAGGAGACCGCTTGCCTTTTCTCAGGGCAGAAGGCGATTGGTTTGCCGTTGAAACACCACAAAAACAAGTTGGTTATATCGCAAATTGGATTTCTAGAACCGATTCATCATCGGAATCACCAGCTAATGTACCTGCCCCGCCAGCGAATCGCTCAGGTGGCATACAAGGAAAAACAATTGTCATTGACGCCGGTCACGGTGGTCGCGACCCAGGAGCGATAGGCAAAGGCAGTACGTATGAAAAAACAGTGGCTTTACGGACCAGTTTAATGCTTGCAGATAGACTCTCATCTCTTGGAGCCAATGTCGTCCTTACACGATCAAATGATACATATTTAACACTGAGAGAACGCGTTCAAATTAGCGAAGCGAACGCGGCCGATGCCTTTCTTTCCTTGCATTATGATGGATCGGACAACTCTCTGGCAACAGGTGTAGGTAGCTTTTATTTTGATAGCAGAGGCAAGGCACTCGCAGCAACGATTTTGCCATCGCTTTCCTCTCACACAACAATGACAAACCGTGGAATAAAAGAAGCCAATTACCATGTTCTAAGAGAAAATGCCCAACCTGCTGTTTTGGTCGAGCTCGGGTTTATGACGACGCCGACCGACGAGCAAAAAATTGTGACAGCCAGTTATCAAGCAAATGCTGTAGCTGGCATCGTCGATGGCTTAGCAGCATACTTCGGTGAATAAAAGGAACACAAAAACTGTCCTACCCTCAGACATAATGAGCGGTGGACAGTTTTTTTATGCGATCATCTTTCAGATACGCGATCTCTCACGTACTTCAGATCAATTGGTGCTTATCCAAGCAGTTTGCACCAGTATCCGCGCAGATTGGGACATTACCCGAGCATGTTCTGACCGTATCCGCGCAGATTGGGACATTATCCGAGCACTTTCTGACCTCATTCGAACAGTTTAGAGCTGTATCCGCGTACTTTAAGCCTATCGAAGCAGTTGTTTTCACTTCGGCTTGCCATTTTCCCTATGTTTGCACTTGGAACGCACCTATACCAGGTCAATGTGATTTACCAAAAAAAGCCGTTCCTTACGCCAATGACGTGAGAACAGCTTTGAAAGACTATTTTTCGAGAAGAAACGTGACCGGCCCATCGTTCGTTAATTGGATGTCCATATGTTCACCGAATCGACCCGTTTCTATATGAACACCAAGACGGGTAAGGGCTGCGTTAAAATTGTCATAAACCTCTTTTGCCTGCTCTGGCTTTGCTGCGGCACTAAAATGTGGACGGCGCCCTTTATCGGTATTGCCGTAAAGAGTAAATTGAGAAACCGATAGCACACGACCTTCAACCTCTTTGATGCTAAGGTTCATTTTCCCCTCTTCATCTCCGAACACACGTAATCCAACGACTTTGTCGGCAAGTTTTTCTGCCGTCGCCAGAGTATCTTCATGGGTAACGCCTACAAGAGCAACAAACCCTTGCTCAATTTTGCCAACAACCTCTTCTTTCACCGTCACAGAGGCATTAGATACTCTCTGAAGAAGTATTTTCAAACCCTCTCGCTTCCCTTCTATTATTGCAACACACGTCGTACAGAATACACATCTGGAATTTGTTTAATACGCTCAGCAACCTTTTGCAGGTGACCGACATGATGAATAGACAACGTCATGTGAATGACCGCCATTTTGTTGCGATCGGTCCTTCCTGACACCTGTGAAATATTGGTTCGCGCTTCATTCACAGCCTGCAATACTTCATTTAACAGTCCACGACGATCATATCCTGTTATTTCTATATCAACATTGTAATGCTTGTTTTCATCCGGTTCCATTTCCCATTCGACTTCTAAAAGTCTGTCCTGCATATCATCCGCAGTGACATTCGGGCAATCCGAGCGGTGAACAGAAACCCCGCGCCCTTTTGTAATGTAACCGACAATGTTGTCCCCTGGCACCGGGTTACAGCATTTTGATAAACGCACGAGCAAATTGTCGACACCCTTTACCGTCACGCCAGAATCCTTCTTGCGCCTCGGTTCGGGTGTTGAGGAAGAAGAGTTAATATTCGTATTCGCCACAGCTTCTTCGAGGTGTTGCTTTGTCTCCATTTCTTGCTTTTGGCGAATCTTTTCAGTCAACCGGGTCGCAATTTGTGCGGCGGTAATCCCGTTATACCCGACAGCTGCGTACATATCCTCTTCATTCGCAAACGTAAATTTATCAAGAACTCGTTGGATGTTCTCAACGGTAAGTACTTTTTTCGGTTCTAAATCATGTCCACGAATTTCTTTTTCAACAGCTTCCTTGCCTTTTGTAACATTTTCTTCTCGACGTTGCTTTTTGAAAAATTGACGAATCTTATTTTTCGCCTTCGACGTTTGCGTAATCTTGAGCCAATCCTGGCTTGGCCCGTAGGAATGCTTTGACGTCATGATTTCAATAATATCGCCGGTTTTCAGTTTATGGTCGAGGGTGACCATCTTCCCGTTCACCTTAGCACCAATCGTTTTGTTGCCGATTTCTGTATGCACACGATAGGCAAAGTCAAGTGGTACCGAACCTCTGGGAAGCTCGTACACATCTCCTTTAGGCGTAAAGACGAAGACCATATCAGAGAACAAGTCCATTTTTAAAGATTCGACAAATTCCTCTGCATCTGAAGTTTCGTTTTGCCATTCAAGGATTTCCCTGAACCATGTCAGCTTTTTCTCAAAGGTTTCATTTGGTGCTTCGATATTGCCTTCTTTATACGCCCAATGCGCAGCAATCCCGTATTCAGCGATTTTGTGCATCTCAGACGTACGGATTTGCACTTCAAGAGGATCTCCTGTTGGACCGATGACTGTCGTGTGCAAAGATTGATACATGTTGGCCTTAGGCATCGCTACATAGTCTTTAAAGCGCCCTGGCATCGGCTTCCAGCACGTATGAATAATGCCGAGCACAGCATAGCAGTCTTTAATGGAATCAACGATGACTCGCACAGCAAGCAAATCATAAATTTCATTAAACTGCTTGTTCTGAACCGTCATCTTCTTGTAAATCGAGTAAATATGCTTCGGGCGACCTGAAATGTCTGCCGTCACATAGATGTCATTCACCTGATTTTCAATTTCAACCATGACTTCTTGAATATATTTCTCCCGTTCAGCCCGTTTTTGCTTCATCAAGTTTACAATTCGATAATATTGTTGTGGATTCAAATAACGAAGCGCTGTGTCCTCTAGCTCCCACTTTATCGTCGAAATCCCTAGCCGATGAGCTAACGGAGCAAAAATCTCCAACGTTTCCTTCGAGGTTTTGCGTTGCTTTTCTGGCGGCATATGCTTTAACGTACGCATATTATGCAAACGGTCAGCCAGTTTGATCAGAATCACGCGCATGTCACGCGCCATGGCGACAAACATTTTCCGGTGATTTTCTGCCTGCTCTTCCGCTTTTGACTCATATTTTATTTGTTTCAGCTTGGTCACGCCGTCGACGAGCATAGCCACTTCATCATTGAACGCTTCGGCTAAATCATTTTTTGTGATGTCTGTATCTTCAACCACATCATGAAGGAAGCCAGCAGCAATCGTTTCGGGATCCATTTTTAATTCAACCAAAATACCGGCCACCTGCACGGGATGAATAATGTACGGTTCACCGGATTTCCGATATTGGTCCTGATGGGCTTGCTTCGCAAACAAATAAGCCCTCTCAACCATATCCTTTTCGTCTTTTTCCATATACTCTCCAGCCATCTGAATTACTTTTTCAGAAGAGAGAATTTGATTGCCAGCCATTCCATCACCTGCGTTTTTGAGGCATGCTCTAAAATTTAATATATAACCTTTATTATGGTGAATAATTCGCGCGATGTAAAGAGAATTACAAGAAGTTGTCGAATGACGTCAAAAAACCGAGACAATTTCGTGATTCATTTGTCGAAAACAGAATATACGTTCTTAGAATAATGATTTATTTGTTGCAACTTCCGTAAAAAAACAATTTACACTTGTGCCCTTCAGGTTTAAAGAAAACACGATCGCTTCGTCAAAATACTTCGCTTTCACCCTAAAGGGTACAAGTGCATCATCGACTCGTTAAGACCTCGTCGTGATTTCTTTGCCGCCTGGCACGGCTTCAGCTTCCTTGGAATCTTGCTTTCCTCCGGGATCTTCAGCTCGCGCTGTTCCACCCTAAAGGGTACAAGTGCAACATCGACTCAAAATGACTTCGTCGTGTTTGCTTTGCCGCTGGAGTCTACGTATTTTGACTACGCTGATGTTTGTTTCTGCTTAATTTGTTTTTTATTTGTCTCTGTCTCGATATCCATTCAACACATAAAAAAAGTGCTTCTTTGCTGTGGTCTTGACGAATCGAGATCACTTAAAGAAGCACTTTTGTATTTTTATTGATAGTTCATTAGCGACATAATTGGATAGCCGTCCAGCTTGTCTCGACCGTTTAAGTAATCAAGTTCAATGAGAAAGGCGAGTCCGACGACAACTCCCCCAAGTTTCTCAACGAGTTCAATCGTCGCTTTGATTGTTCCGCCAGTGGCTAACAGATCGTCTGTAATCAGCACACGTTGACCAGGACGGATGGCATCTTGATGAAGGGTTAAAACACTTGTGCCGTATTCCAAATCATATTCGACCTTAATCGTTTCTCTTGGCAACTTGCCTTCTTTTCTTACTGGAGCAAAGCCAACGCCAAGAGCGTAAGCGACTGGACAGCCAATAATAAACCCCCGTGCCTCTGGACCTACAATCACATCCACGCCCTGCTTTTCAGCATATGCAACGATGTCATTTGTCGCCTGACGATAGGCCTCACCATTATCCATTAATGTCGTAATATCCTTGAAGCGTATCCCTTTTTTCGGGTAATCCTCAACGACTGTTATAAAGTCTTTGTAATTCATATGGAGACCTCCTCAACCCGTTGGTTGTTTTCTAAAATGTCATTTCCCCACAGCCATAGCTCGTCCATACCAGCCGTGCTTAGCCATTCCCCTGTTTCTAACAACGTTTTATAGGCTTGCAGTTTTGCTGATTCATTAATGTCCTTTTTTTCTTGAGACTTTGTCACTTCAAGAACATCGTTGCTTGCAGCGAACAACCCAAGCTCTTCAAACACATCAACAATGACCGTTGTTGCCTCAGCTGTTAATCCTTTTGTTTTTCCTGCACGAATTAACTTTTCCAATGGAACGGGTTGATGTGTTAAGACGATTTGATACACCCACTTAAATCGTTCTCGAGATGGAACTGCATCAAAAAGCTCTCTTTCTTGTTTGAACCAAATGTACAATGCGTCCGGCTGATGCGTGATAAGCCAGTCTCTCAATTCTTCTAAGGAAGCTGGCACATCAAGCAGTACCCACGTGTTGGATGTGGATGATTGTTGACCAGCAGAAGACTCGAGCTGCTTAACCAACTCAGTATTGTTTTGAAAGCTGAACAACTTGGCTCCTCCAAGCGTCTGCAATCGTTTTTTCACTGCCTCCATGGCAAGTCCACGCCAATCAAATAGTTGCCAGTGCTTTACAGCGATATCCTGTAGCATGAGCTGCGGTGATTGACGCCCATTCCATTCGTTAATGGACAGTTCACCTACAGCACTTACCTTTGCAATAGCCGAAATTGCTTCAGCACAATCTCCCATCTGAAAACCAACGGCGTCTAACTGACTACCTTCAGACCCCAGCGTTAGCTTTAAATGGTTTTTATCTGAACCAATTCGCTTGCTTTGTAAAATATGAAGCTGATCAAATAAAAAGAGTGGCTTCGGATTTCCATTTCCAAACGGTCGCAGTTTTTGCAATTGCTGAAGCACATCTAAAGTGACATCTGAAAGCTTCGCCTCCATCTGCACAGGAAGAACTGGCTGTCGCTCTTCTGCAGAAAGCTGCGCTTCAACCAGCTGACCAAGTCGATGTTCAAGCTCTTCGACATCGTGAAGCTCTAACGACATCCCCGCTGCCATCGAATGACCGCCGAAATGAGGCAAAATATCGCGATGCTTAGATAATTGATCAAATAAATGAAACCCTTCGATAGAGCGTGCAGACCCCTTCGCCATTTGTGTCGCTTCGTCTTTACCAAGAACGACACACGGACGGTGAAAGCGATCGACCATTCTAGAAGCGACAATGCCGACGACTCCTGGGTTCCAATCTTCTTTGAGCAACACAAGTGCAGCTGGCAGTTCATCCCGTGATTCCACCATGTCAATTGCTTCAGTCGTCATTTTACGGACAAGCTGCTGTCTCTCCTTGTTCTTTTGATCAATGGATAAGGCAAGCTCTTGTGCATCCTCTTTTGCGTCTGTAATTAAAAGAGAGACGGCCGGTGTCGCATCTCCAAGACGACCAACTGCGTTCAGTCTTGGTCCAATGGCAAAACCCACTTTTTCCTCATCTATGTCACTGATGGAGAACCCGCATACGTCTGTTAAGGCGGTTAACCCAGGAGACGTCGTTTGCTGTAACTTCGATAATCCTTTCGCAACAATGATTCGGTTTTCATTTGCTAGAGGAACGAGATCAGCGATAGTGCCAATGGCTGCTAGGGCAACGAGGTCATCAGGAACCTCCCCTAGAAGTGCATGAGCTAGCTTTAACGCCACACCAGCTCCGGCAAGCTCGCCAAATGGATAGGCTTCGCCTTTAATCCCTGGGTGAATCAAAGCGACGGTATCGGGAAGCTGCTCTCCTGCTTCATGGTGGTCGGTTATAATGACGTCCATTCCAAGGGACTGAGCATACGCCATCTCCTCTACGCCACTAATGCCATTGTCCACAGTAATGAGCAATGAAATGCCTTCTTCAGCAGTACGACGAAACGCCTCTTTGTTTGGACCATACCCTTCAATAAAACGGTTTGGTATGTAAAAGTCCACAGATGCACCTAGTAAAGTCAATGCTTTGTAAACAATGGCTGTGCTTGTCACACCATCTGCATCGTAATCGCCATAAATCCGAATGGCTTCATTGGCATCAATCGCATGTTGAATGCGAGTCACTGCTTTTGCCATATCGTTAAATAGAAATGGGTCATGATAGGACTGCTTTTCAGGCGTTAAAAATGCCTTCGCATGCTCCTCTGTGTTTATGCCACGATCAACTAAAATCGCGGCCACAAGTGGAGAGACCTTTAACGCTTTTGCAAAGGAAGCAAGTTGTTCATCTTCTTGCTCCAATGCGTTTATACGCCAGCGTTTTTTCGATTTCAACATAAAAACACCCCTCGACTAACCCATTATACGGGAAAAGCCAAGGGGTGACAAACAGGTTATTTGTTTTTCGTATCATTCTCTTCGGGCGTCTCCAGAACACTAGGTTTCGTAAACGAATGTGCCTCTTCATTGCCAGGGGCATGCGCGGATTCGTCCCTTGCATTCACCTGGTTTCGTTTATCGCTACGCTGTCCTTTATAATAACGGACGAGCGAAAAGAACCCAACGATAATCCCGCCAAGAAGAGCAGAAAACAAAATGACGAGGATTAAAGGAACCTCTGCCGTTCCAATAAAGTAATTGACTTGCACTGGATCGACATTAATGACAGCAAAAGCGGCCACAATACAAACAAAAACCAGTGCCAGGATGCCTGCTGTTTGCCCTCGCATAGGGAACACCTCTTAGTCGTGTAGTTTAGTGGTAGACTTCCCTTAGAATGCCGTTTTCAAACAATTCATGTGTGGCATATCCACTTTCTACACATCGGTTTGACTTGGATCAAGCTGACCTTTAGGTTGCTTTTCAAGCTGTTTGATTTTCCAAGTAAGCCATAGTTGGCTAGCGAGGCAAATCGACGAGTACGTCCCAGCAATCAAACCGATTAATAGCGCGATTGAGAAAGTAGAAATCGACTCATTCCCAAAGATCAATAACGCAAGAACCCCAATAATGACGGTTATAATCGTATTCAATGAACGTGTCATCGTCTGCACAAGACTGCGATTAACCACTCGTTCTAAATCTTCCCTCGTCCGGATCTTTTTCTCGTACCCCATGTTCTCACGTATTCGGTCAAAGGTAACGATCGTATCGTTAATGGAATACCCGATAATCGTGAGAATGGCTGCAATAAAGTTAATGTCGAGTTCGATCTGGAAGATGCTGAACACAACAATGATAAAGAAGGCGTCGTGCAGCAAAGCCAAAATCGCTGCAAGGCCAAAGAAAATCTCGAATCGAATCGCTACATAGATGACCATCCCAATGGAGGCGATGATGAGCGCGAAAATCGCATTTTTCGTAAGCTCCTTACCAACAATTGGAGACACTGTACTAATGCTAGGATCTGTCCCGTAGGTTTCCTGGAAATGAGCTTTCACAATTTGGGACTCCTCTTCGCTAAGAGCACCTACATAACTTGCGGTCGCTCGTTTGCTGTTTTCCCCGTCAATCAGAAGCTCATCTGGTGCCGCCAGACCAATGCTAGAGAATTCATTGTTGACACTCTCCTCGGTAAGAGGCTCCTGAGCAATCAGATCAATCCGCGTTCCACTCGCAAAATCTATGCCCAAATTAAACTTGAACACAAAGAGTGAAATGAAACCAACGAGGAGCAGCACACCGGTTCCAATAAAAAAGAATTTCCGATGCTTTACAAAATTGACTTTGCGATAAGGTCCTTTTAAACGTCGCTTTGATTCGTCCTCAACCTCATGAAGATTATCGATGTCTGATCGTTTAACCCCAAACCAGCCTGGTTTGTTTTTAAACAAACCACTATTCACCCACAGGCTAAGCAAGAAACGTGACCCGTAGACTGCTGTTATAAAGCTAACGAGAATACTGATAATGAGCATTGTCGCAAACCCTTTTACAGAACTCGTACCAAAGATAAACAGGACGCTCGCTGCAAGTAGCGTTGTAATATTGGCGTCAAAAATGGTGCCGATCGATCGTCGGTTTCCTGCGCGAAATGCGGATCGAATGGATTTGCCTGATTGTATTTCGTCTTTAATTCGTTCGGCTGAAATGATATTCGCATCAACCGCCATCCCAACCCCAAGAATTAACGCCGCAATTCCCGGCAACGTTAATACCGCATTAAGCTGTTGGAATACGAGCAGGATTAAATAAATATAGAAGCTTAACGTGACTACGGAGATGATGCCTGGCAATCGGTAATAAAAAATCATAAACAAGAAGATGGCAATGATGGCCACATAACCCGCAAACACGGTTTGCTCCAATGCCTCCTGACCAAATTGCGCACCAACGGAGGTTAAATGAAGTTCTTCCAAAGCCACTGGCAATGAACCAGAGTTCAATAGATCTGCTAGTTCTTTGGCTTCTTCAACTTCGAAATTCCCTGTAATTGATACTTCTGGTTGACGGAACACTTGGTCTACATTGGCCACTGAAAGGATTTTCGATTCTTGATTCGGGTCACGGTGTTTTTGATACTCTTCCTCGAACGAGTCCCCTTCCTCGTAATCCAACCAAATGACCATCTGGTTTTGTGGAGCCATATTTACGATATGCTGCGTCGCTTCAGCAAACTTATCCGCATCCTTGAGCTCCAATGCGACAGCGGGCTGATTTTGCTGGTCAAAGGTTTGGGAAGCCCCATTCTCTGCCAAGTCCGTTCCGTCAAGAAGCAGCTCGTCGTTCACATCTCGGAAACTAAGCTCCCCTTGTGTGGACAGAATTTCTCTGGCATTTTCCTGGTCCGTTACCCCAGCAAGCTGAACACGAATGCGGTCCTGTCCTTCGATTTGAATACTTGGCTCACTGACGCCAAGCACGTTAATACGTCGATCGAGAGCCTGCGTTGTCGCCACCATCGTTTCATCGGTGATCGTCTGCTCTTCATCCTTCGGCGTGACCTGATAGAGGACTTCAAATCCTCCTTGCAAATCAAGTCCGAGATTAATGTTTTGAAGAATCGGTCGTATCGTCCCTACTGCCAATGCAGCGAGAAGAGCCACGACGATAAAAAACACGGCAATTCTTCCTTTTTTCATCTAGATGTTCCTCCTTGTTATGCAAACAACGACTCATTTCTACAAGCCGGTTTATGTAAGTCCTTTTAAATCAAATGCGGGTGCTTTATAGGCTTCCACTGTCAAAAAGGTCATATAGCCCGATACGGACACTGACATTACATCTTGAACGAGCTGGTGCAGAAATACATCTTCTTTTGGCTTCTTCCATTTCTTATGTAGTAAGTAGGACCACACTTCAGCAGTCGTTGCCTCAGGGTAGCCGAGCAATTGAAGCTCTTCCATTTTGCTCACTAAAAAAGGATAAAGCGTCGAATGCCACCTTTCATAAGGATGAGCGGTCATCAGATTCCCTCCTCTCTATACAGGATTGTCATCATATCGATTTATAAACACGTATCGTATTTGTTGCACATGCGTGCCCATTTCCACTTGTAGGAATCTGTGGAAAGGATAAAAAGACGAGCAGTCATGACTCGTCCTCCTAATAGCATATAGATAATTGAAATAGATGTCTATATTTTTCATAAGAAAGCAGGGAAGGCAATGACCAAACAAACCTTTTTGAAAGGGACGATAACCCTCGTGCTTGCCGGGCTTGTCATTCGACTGCTTGGATTTGTCAACAGAATTGTCGTGGCAAGGCTCATGGGTGAGGAAGGCGTCGGGTTGTACATGATGGCTGTCCCAACCTTAGCACTCACCATCACAATGACACAGCTAGGACTCCCCGTTGCCATTTCTAAGCGTGTTGCTGAAGCAGAAGCTCGGAACGAACAGAGCAGGGTCAAACAAATTCTAGTCGTCTCACTCGCTGTCACAGGGGTGCTCAGCCTTGTGTTCACAGCAGGCATGATGGCCTTGTCTCATTGGGTTGCTTCGACACTGCTAACCGACGAGCGTACGATGTACCCACTCATGGCGATCGCTCCAATTGTCCCTATCGTGGCGATCTCCTCTGTCATTCGCGGGTATTTTCAAGGCAAACAAAACATGCGACCTTCGGCGATTTCACAGTTAATCGAGCAGGTTGTTCGTATTTCACTTGTCGCTGTGCTCACGAGCCTGTTTTTGCCTTATGGCGTAGAATTTGCTGCAGCTGGCGCCATGATCTCTGTTGTCCTCGGAGAACTTGCCTCACTCGTTTATATGATCATCCTATTTAAAAAACAAAAAACGGTCGCTATTCGAAAAGGCTTTATGCAATCCCTTTCTCGCGGCAAATCAACACTCTATGACTTGATGAGTATTGCTCTCCCGACGACTGGAAGCCGCCTTGTAGGCAGTGTGTCTTACTTTTTCGAGCCGATCGTTGTGGCCCAAAGCTTAGCCATTGCTGGGGTGGCGACGGTCGTAGCAACACAACAATATGGCGAGCTTACAGGTTTCGCCATGCCGCTCCTTTTTCTCCCAAGTTTCATTACACATGCCCTTTCCATTTCGCTTGTGCCAGCGATTAGCGAAGCCGCTGCTAAAAAACAAACACGACTCATTCATTATCGTTTGCAGCAAGCTCTGCGGCTTTGTATGGTGACAGGCGGGTTGTCAGTAGTCGTTCTGTTTTTATACGCTGAGCCGCTAATGGAGCTAATGTACGGCTCTTCGAGTGGGGCCAGGTTTATTGAATTAATGGCACCGCTATTTTTGCTCTATTATTTTCAAGGCCCGTTACAATCAACGCTACAAGCACTCGACATGGCAAAAGCAGCAATGATTAATTCCATCATCGGAACAGTGTTAAAAATTGTTGCCATCTTTGCCCTTGCTACGCAAGCAAGCATCGGCATTATGGGTGTTGCAATGGCAATTATGGCAAGCACGATCCTTGTCACGCTCTTGCATTTTTTTACAGTCGCAAAAACGATCGGCTTTGTCTTTTATTTTAGAGACTTCATAAAGACAATCATTGCCATGGGAGCAGCCGTGGCCGCTGGTTCTGTCTGGTTTGTCGTTCAGCACGAGCAATTGCTCTCTTCAACCCTACTGTCAATTGTCTGGACGAGTCTGTTGTATGTAATTCTAATGGTTGCCTTCAAGCTCATTAAACGCTCCGACGTCAATCGCATCCCCTTTGTCGGCAAGTGGCTTTTTACATTTATGCCTAAAGGGTAACCACCGATTGCTTCGGGAAAAACTTCATTTTTAAAAACACGCTCGAGGAGAGCTCAGCAGAAGCCAACTGCAATGAAATCACGACGAAAGGCACTTTTGAGTCGATGATGCCCTTGTGATAGGCAAGCGGTCATACGCTCGCTTTCCGCGGGCGAACTGCGAGCCTCCTCGGCACTTCGTGCACTGCGGGGTCTCACTTAGCTCGCTATCCACCCCTACGGGTACAAGTGCAACATCGATTCGGAGATACCTCATCGTGTTTTCTTTGCCGCAGGAGTCTCGCTAGTGACCGCTTTTAATGATCCGCTTTTATAATTTAATCAGAATAAAAAAGAATCATTTAGTGATTCAGCGGGGTTGAAGTCAGCTTCATTACTGAAAGACAATCTTTTAGAAATCACAGAATTAGGTGATGTAACTTTGCATGAGACGCTTACTTGTCTTTTTGGCCGAAGCAAAGCAGGTCAACTCACTTTTCATTTTCTTCGTTGTATGAGACCGGGACAAAATAAAAAATTTTACGCAGAAACATACATCAGCGTAGTCAAATTACGCAGACTCCTGCGGCAAAGAAAACACGACGAAGTCTTTTTGAGTCGATGTTGCACTTGTACCCTTTAGGGTGGAACAGCGCGAGCTGAAGATCCCGCAGGAAAGCAAGATTCCGAGGAAGCTGAAGCCGTGCCAGGCGGTAAAGTAAACACGATGAGGTACTCGCGAATCGATGTTGACCTTATACCCTTTAGGGTGAAAGCGAAGTATTTTGACGTAGCGGCCGTGTTTCCTTTGCACCCTAGAGGGCACAAGGGCATCATCGACTTGAGAAGACCTCATCGTGTTTTTTCCCCCAGCCCCTCTCATGCGGTAACATAGCTAATTAAAGCAGGCGTTTCTCAACCGTCTAGTTTTTTTTCTGCATAAATAACGTTCCATCTGCCGCAACAGACAAATACAGTAGGCTTGTGTAGTCAACGATATCATGTTGCTTCAACACATCTTTTAGCCACTCCTCGTCCTTTCCGTTTTCATGTAAATGCCGAGATTGAATTTGACCATCAAGAATAAACGGAAGCGAATAGAAAGGACGTTGCGAGGAAGCTGGATTTTTTTCAAACACCGACAGTTTTCCTGATGGCTCAAGGATGGCGACATCCACATCCCGGACATCATGAATTTTTTCTTCACGAAGCTGGATGAGCAAATCAGTGAAATTATAGCGTTGTTTCTTCATTTCTTTTTCATTTATTTCCCCGTTCCGAATGATAAACGAAGGTTTGCCATCAATCACTTCTCGTAGCTTCTGATTTTTCAGTTGGAAGTAAGCCAACCCCAGTTGAATTAGAAGGAGAACGGCCATTGGGACGATCGTATCAAAAATGGGATCCTTTGGTTCTTCAATTGCTGAAACAGCCATTTCGGCAATCATAATAAAGACGACCAAGTCAAGAATCGAAAGTTCCCCAATTTCCCGTTTGCCCATTAGCCTGAAAATAAGCAGAATGATTCCATAGAATAACACTGTGCGCAACACAATGATGACCATATCCATACACTGAGACCCCTTTTTCAAAAGATTCTTTTGTATGGTGTCCTTCTCATCATATATCCATTCTAAGACGATGCGTCTGAATATAGTGGACATATATGCATTTATAAAATTACTTTATCCTCAGCACGTATTTTACTGTGGTGCAGACTCTCTTTTGGGATTCTTCCCTGTTTTCAATTGACTCATCTCATTATTCCTCCAGAAAAGAAAATCCGAACTGTCCTATGAAATTCTAAGTGGAATTTCGAAGACGTTCGGATTTTTTCAATATTAAAATCTGCCCTGCCACCCTTTAAGAATGGGGGGCGATATAGCGGATATACATGTACAAACTAGCGATGAGCAAGGTCAATAGGACAACGGGAATACCAACAAGGGCAAATTGCAAAAAGGACAGCCGTACATGTTGTCTTAGAGCGAGCCCGGTAACAATCATGTTTGCAGAGGAACCGATTAATGTTGCATTGGCTCCTAAAGATGATCCGATTGCTAAAGCCCACCAGAGGGTTTTCACGTTGGAAACGCCCATTGATCCTAGCTCCTCCACTACTGGAAGCATGGCAGCTGTAAAAGGAATATTGTCAACAAATCCTGCCACGGCACCGGAAATAAACAACAACAAAAAGACACTTTCCGCACTATCTCCGTCTGCAAGATCAAAAAACAGCGAGGCCATTTGGTCGATCCATCCCGATGCATTTAACCCTCCGACCATCATAAACAGACCGATAAAAAAAAGCAGAGTTCCCCAATCAATGCTACGGAAAATGTCATCAGGTGCGTGTTCTCGGGCGACGATCAGCAGCATTAGTAAGGCACCAGCTGCTGCAATGCTTGTCACGTCTGTCCCATGGTAAGGCTGTGTCACAAACCCAGTTAAGATTAAAATGAGGATGGTTAAGGACTGCGTCAGCGCGGGTGTTTTTAACACATAGGATTGAGCATCAAGTAGCACCAGTTCTACCTTACGTTCTTCAGGAACTTGAAGACGCTTGCGAAAAATGAGATACAGTAATGGATGAATGATGAGCAGCAAAAGGATGGAAAGTGGCGCAAGATGAAACAAGAAGTCATTAAACGTAATCGCCTCTACCTCCTGCCCGATCATCACATTTGGCGGGCTCCCAATCAATGTCGCCATGCCGCCAATATTGGCAGATATCATTGTACTAATTAAATAAGGGGTTGCAGGTACTTTAAGATGCCTCGTTACGGACAGCAAAACAGGGACAAAGACGATAACCGTGGTGACGTTATCAAGTAGCGCCGACCCACCAGCAACAATCGTTGCCATCACAGCATACAATCGTCCTGGATGTCCTTTCGTCGATTGTATTAGCTTGATAGCAACATATTGAAATACACCTGTTCGTTCCACTATTTTAAGCACGATGAACATGCTGAACAGTAAGGTAAGGGTTGGCCAATCAATATATGAGGTAAAGACGTGAGGCCAATCGATTAAGCCAACCCATACCATCGCTGCCCCTCCTGCGAGCATGATGACGGACCGATTCACACGATCTGTTAACATTAGCAAATAACAAAATAAAAAGATGGCAAACGCCACACTCACGCCAACACTCCCTTATGGTTTTTTATCACTATATGCAAATATGGACAAGGATTATTAGATTCTATTCCATATTCTTTTGCATATGTTTGTGTTAGGACAAGTGGAGGGAGAGAGATCAACGTATGCAATCATCTTTGAAGGCCGTTGGTTCGGGAGGACTCGTGATTGGGGCGTGGATTTTAGGTGCGAGCCTACTCCTCGCAACAATTTTACGGTTTACATCCATGTCAGAGGCATCACTCACATGGGTATTCACAACCGTAGGCTGTTTGGCTTTTCTGTTTGGCGGTATGAAAGCGGGGAAAATGAAGAAGGAACGTGGTCTTTTTATTGGACTTGCTACTGGAATTGCTGTGAGCCTTTTGATTTTTATCATTCAGTGGACCGGATATAACCAATCAATGGACACAATAAAGGCGCTCTTTCACCTGCTCTATATCGGCATGGCGCTTGTTGGCGGGATTGTTGGGGTCAATCTCGGGGCAAGACATCAATAATCTTTTAATAGCCGAAAAAAAGCAACCCCGGGAATGGGATTGCTTTTTGCATTTTTAGTCTTTATTCAGCACTTCACGAACTGAACTACGGTCAAACGTTAGTCGCGAGCCGTCACCAGCTTTGATGACTACTTTTTCCTCATCAACAGCATCAACTATTCCATGCATACCACCAATGGTAACCACGCGGTCGTTTTTCTGAATTTGCGAACGCATTTCGTCCAATTTCTTCTGACGCTTTTGCTGTGGACGAATTAAGATAAAATAAAACACAACAAACATCAAAACCAACATACCAATCGACAATAATGATTGTGGCATCACTTTCACTCCTTTCCTACAGAAGCAAGGATTATTCACTTTAGGACTTCATCCTGCATCATCTATTAAAAGTTTTTAGCATCAGGTTGATTAAAACCGTAAGCTTCAAAAAACGACTCCCGAAAATCGAGGAGGCGGTCTTCCCTGATCGCTTCCCTGACCTGACGCATTAATTTTAACAGAAAATAGAGGTTATGGTAAGTTGTTAACCTAAATCCGAACGTTTCGTCACATTTTACTAAATGACGAATATACGCTCGGCTGTAATTTCTACATGTATAGCAATCACAGTTTTCATCAATTGGTCGAAAATCACTTTTGTATGCTGCGTTCCGAACGACTAATCGACCGGCGCTTGTCATACACGTTCCATTACGAGCAATTCGGGTAGGCAGTACGCAATCAAACATATCAATCCCACGTACAGCCCCGTCGATAAGGGAGTCCGGTGACCCAACGCCCATTAAATATCTTGGCTTATCAGCTGGGAGCAATGGTGTGGTCCATTCCAATACGCGATTCATCACGTCCTTTGGCTCGCCGACAGACAAACCACCGATCGCATAGCCAGGAAAATCAAGAGAGGTCAAATCTTTCGCGCTTTGTATACGCAAATCTTCAAACTCCCCGCCTTGAACAATCCCAAACAATCCTTGTTCCGCGGGACGAGAATGAGCAGTAAGGCACCGTTCTGCCCAACGAGAGGTTCTCTCAACAGACGCTTTCATATACTCATACGTGGCTGGGTATGGCGGACATTCATCAAAGGCCATCATAATATCGGAGCCTAAAATGTTTTGAATCTCCATTGCCTTCTCAGGCGAGAGAAACAGCTTTTCACCACTTAGGTGGTTTCGAAAGTGAACCCCCTCTTCTTGAATATCTCTTAAATTGCTGAGGCTAAACACTTGGAAACCACCAGAATCGGTCAAAATCGGATGCTTCCAATTCATAAATTTATGCAATCCGCCAGCCTCTGAGATAATATCCGTGCCAGGCCGAAGCCAAAGGTGATACGTATTGCCTAAAATAATTCCTGCGCCCATAGACTCCAGATCTTCAGGGCTCATCGTTTTTACGGTTCCAAGTGTCCCCACAGGCATAAATGCAGGTGTTTCAAAGCTTCCGTGCGGTGTATGGACGATGCCTAATCTCGCTCCAGACTGGGCACATGTTTTAATATGTTCATAAGTGACTGCGCTCATTCGTTATCCCCTCTAAGTAGTAGCATTGCGTCACCAAAGCTGAAAAACCGATACTCTTGTTCAACGGCTTCCTGATACGCATGTAATATAATTTCTTTAGAAGCAAAGGCGCTAACAAGCATCAGCAAAGTAGACTTTGGCAAATGAAAATTCGTTAGCAAGCCATCGATCCCCCGAAACTCATAGCCTGGGTAAATAAAAATAGATGTCCACCCAGAAGACGCTTTGAAATGACCTGACTCATCAGCAATGGTTTCAAGTGTGCGTGCCGATGTCGTGCCAACGGCAATGAGACGACCACCTGCTTTGCGAGTGTTATTCAGCAATGCTGCCGTTTTTTCATCAAGCTCATAAAACTCTCCATGCATATCATGCGATTCGACTTCGTCAACGCTCACCGGTCGGAATGTGCCAAGCCCCACATGTAAGGTTAAAAAAGCCAATGACACACCCGCATCCTGCAACTGGTTAAGAAACGGTGTCGTAAAGTGCAAGCCTGCGGTTGGTGCAGCTGCCGATCCAGCTGTTTTGGCATACACTGTCTGATAACGGTCTGGTTCGTCCAGTCGTTCCTTTATATAAGGCGGCAACGGCATACTGCCTAGCTTTTCAAGTACTTCAAGAAATAAACCTCTATAAGAAAACGTTACGAGACGTTTCCCGTCTTCGAGCACCTCATCACATGTACATGACAATTCATGCTCACCGAAAGATAGTATAGTACCTGGCTTTACTCTTTTTGCTGGTTTGGCAAGCACTTCCCATTGATCCGTTTTTTCTGTCTGCTTTAACAGCAGCAATTCAATGGTTGCTCCTGTCTCATTTTTGGTGCCAATTAGTCGGGCTGGCAATACCTTCGATTGATTAAATACAAGGCAATCTCCGGGACGTACCTTATCAAGTAAATCCACAAAGGTCCTATGCTCCGTCTTCCCCGTTTCCCTGTCTACTGTTAGCAGGCGTGATCCCGTTCGATCTAACAGTGGTTGTTGAGCGATCAATCGCTCCGGGAGGTGAAAATCAAACTCACTTACTTTCATAGTTGGCGCAGAACGGCATTCGTTCCACTGGACCCCTTTCTCCTATTTAAACTTCCCGAACAATGATAACACGAGCGACAGCACGATGCTAATGATGATACAGGTTACGATCGGAAAAAAAACTGTCGTGTTCCCTTTTTTGAACATTAGATCACCAGGAAGCTTTCCAATGAGAGGCCAGGCAAGCCCAATCAAAATCAGCAAAATGCCTCCTCCAATGAACAGCTTAGACATGTCGGTCATGCTGTGGTACCTCCATTTTAAAATACGAATACACGGCAGGCGTGACCATCCGTCCACGAGGTGTCCGCTGTAAAAAACCGATCTGCATCAAGTAAGGCTCGTACATTTCTTCAATGGTCGGAGATTCCTCCCCAATGGCCGCCGCTATCGTATCCAGACCAACCGGACCTCCACGAAACTTTTCAATCATGCCGAGGAGAAGTCGACGATCAATGGCATCTAAGCCAAGCTCATCTACATTGAGTGCATCTAATGCTTGATTCGCAATGGCAGCATCAATATGCCCATTCCCGATCACCTGTGCAAAATCACGGACACGTTTTACTAATCGGTTGGTAATGCGCGGTGTGCCACGAGACCTTCTTGCAATTTGCTCAGCAGCTGCCTCCTCCATCTCAATGTCAAAGAGTTCAGCTGTTCGTTTCGCAATATAGGCAAGCTCTGCAAAAGTGTAGTAATCCAAGCGCTCAGTGACGCCAAAACGATCCCTAAGTGGCGCGGATAAGCTCCCAGCCCTCGTCGTTGCCCCAACGAGCGTGAAGGGCGGCAGGTCTAGGCGGATGGATCGTGCTGTCTCATCCTTGCCAATAATGATATCAAGACAAAAATCCTCCATCGCAGGGTACAACACTTCTTCAATCGCACGAGGCAAACGGTGGATTTCATCAATAAACAATACGTCTCCAGGCTGCAAAGAAGTCAAGACCGCTGCCAAGTCACCTGACTTCTCAAGTGCCGGGCCTGAGGTTGTCCGAAGCTGCACACCCATTTCATTGGCAATGATACTCGCTAATGTTGTTTTTCCAAGGCCAGGTGGTCCATACAAGAGCACATGATCCAATGGTTCTTCTCTGAGTTTAGCCGCATTAATAAAAATCGATAAATTTTGCTTAATGCCTTCCTGCCCTATGTATTGGGAAAGCAGCTGTGGTCGTAAAGACGGCTCTTCATGCTCCCCTACTAAAGGCGCTTGCTGGACAAATCGTTCCTCCTCAGGCATCGTTATCGCCTCCGTTTTCCTTCTAGCATCATTTGCAACGCTTTTTTGACATAGGCTTCAGCTGTAAGGTCTTCGTGTTCTAACAATGGACGAATTTTATCAACCTCACGTTGGCTATAGCCAAGTGCAAGCAGCGCCTCAGCTGCTTCCTCAAGCTCTGTATTCATTGTTGCTTCTTCTGTCGCTGCAACGAGGTTCATCTGATGCGAAGGCAAAAATTCGGACACCTTCCCTTTTAAATCCAAAATCATTTGCCTTGCTGTTTTTTTACCGATCCCTGGGAACTTCATTAAAAAGGTCTCATCCTCTGAATCAATCGCCTTTACAATATCCTCAAGTCGACCTGCTGCTAAGATCGCTAACCCACCTTTAGGACCAATACCTGTCACACTTAAAAGCAATTGAAACAATATACGATCCTCTCGCGTTGGGAACCCATATAGATGTTGCGCATCTTCTCTAACATAAAAATGAGTAAACAGCTGCAAAACCTCTCCCTTTTTTGCTTCATACTGCAAGGGATGAGGCAGAAGCAGCTGGTACCCAACACCGTTCACATCAAGTGTAATATACTGAGGACAAACGTAAGCAACAGTGCCTTTTATAAAATCATACATAAACCCAACCCCTTTTTAACCGAACATATATTTCTATGATATCAAACGATCGCTAAAAACTCACTTGTTTTAAAAAAGGTAGACATGAAAAAAACCCCTTTCCGTTATGCAAAAAGGAGAGTCCTTTTACAATGCATTATAGTAATTAGTATACCATAGCATGTGGCAGTAACCATTACGTTGACTTTAATGAAGGGGATTCAAGCTGCCTGCTTATTTCATCAAAATAAGATACCCTGTGCTCAATCGAATGGATTGAAGCAAACCAATCAAACGAACGAGAATTATTTTCTTTCATTGCAGCATTCCAGTCTCGATATAAATCCGCTGGATAGAGCAGCCCTGTTAAGAACCATTTTTTTTGTAGGAAAGAACGAATGTAGCGTTCTTTTCCAAGAGCATTTAGGGACCATTGCATCCATGGCATATAACGTAACGACAGCTGCAACCAATCGTACGCTTCAGGAGCAGATGCAGCTAGGTCAAAATCAATCATATGCAAGGAATCGTCCGGTGTAAGTATAAAGTTATGCGCGGCCGTATCCCTATGGATGGCCTGCCCTCTGCTTTTTGCTTTTTCCTCTAGCTCGTAAAGTCGATATCTTCGCAGCTTCGAAAGCGCAATATCTCCCCATCTTAAAGCCTCTTTAGCACGTTTTTTTCCGATGACCTCAGCCAATGTATAGAGACTGTCTTCTTTACAAAATTGATCAAACCGCTTCTCCCAATGCTTTAATAATGAGTAATCAGGAAGTTGAACGTTGTTTTGCGTCTGAATAACGCCGTGAAACGCATGAAGCAAATCGCCCGCTTTTTCACGGTCTTTTCCATTTTGGAAGTGAACCGGACGTTTTTGTGGAAGTCGTTTCATGCTTAGCCAATACATGCCCTCTGTTTTTACAACATAGGATCCAGAAGGGAAGCGTCTGTACTCAAGGCCGCGATGAAACCCCTCACTTTTTAAGGCTTTAGCAAGATGCCATTGTCTTCTTGCCGCCGCCTGATTTGTGTATCCTTTAATCACATAATGCTTGCGGTTTGTTGAAACGAAAAACACATTGTGCTTTATTTGCTTCACATTAGGATGGTCAAAGCCAAACGCAGAATCTGCGTCTAAAAAAAGACGATTCCTGCGGAAATCGCCTTGTGCCTCTCTAGTCATCGTGACTGTCCTCTTCATCTACTTCAGGAAATTGATAGGCCGGGCCTTGAGGCGCCTGTGGCTCCTGATCATAGGCGTATGATGGGTCATAGCCGGGACCACCACGCATGTTCATATATTCCTGCGGATAGCCTAGGTACCATTGGTCTTGTTGGCCGGCTTCCTGACCCCATTGCTCAGGTGACGCGTACATTTGACCTTGCTGTGGTGGCATCATTCCGCCCATTTGCTCAGGCGATGCGTACATTTGGCCTTGCTGTGGTGGCATCATTCCGCCCATTTGTTCTGGCGATGCGTACATTTGGCCTTGCTGTGGTGGCATCATTGCACCCATTTGTTCTGGTGATGCGTACATTTGGCCTTGCTGTGGTGGCATCATTGCACCCATTTGCTCTGGTGATGCGTACATTTGGCCTTGCTGCGGCATATACCCCATTTGACCTTGTTGTGGCATTGGCATATAGCCCATTTGACCTTGCTGTGGCATCATCTGTGGATACCCTGGATACCCTCCTTCTGGAGACTCCATATCTTCAGCATTTGGCCAGCCATACGATGCATTGTCACCGCTTTCCATCCATTGGTACCCTTGCTGCATGTAGCCTTGCTGTGGATAGTACGGTAGTGGCTGCCCTTGCTGTGGCCATGGCTGCATAGGAGGTCCTCCACATCCACACGATTCATCCTCTGCACCAGCGACTGGATATTGCGGCTGCTGTGGGTATCCCCATGGCTGATGATGCATTTGCTCCGGTGGACAATCAAGCCCTGACCCAGGCAAAATTGGGCTCACTGGATAACAAGGATACGGTGGTAACTGCATCATTTGCTGTTGTGGTTGAGGTGGTGGCGGTGGTGGAGCTGGCGCTTCTTTTTTCGGCGGTATAGGAGCTTCTTTTTTTGGAGCAACTTTTTCTTTTACTTTTTCCTTCACCTTTTCTTTGACGACAGGCTTAGGTTTTGGTGCTTCTTTTTTTACAGGTGCAGGTGGTAGGTACACATTGTACATAGACTGATGCACTTGAGGCATGTCGATGGATACACTTTCATCATAATGATACGGTTGCACAGCCTTTGGAGTTTTATCATAATACTTCTTCTGTGCTTTCGGCGCAGGCGCTGGGGCAGGTGTTGGTTGTTCCTTTGGTGCTTTGGGAGCAGTCGGCGCTTCTTTCTTCACTTGGACACTACCGGATGGAATTTTGATTTTCATTCCCGGCATGATCTCATCAGGATTTGCGAGCTGCGTATTCGCTTGCTTCAGCTGGGCAAATGGAACCTTATACTTTTGCGCAAGGTTCCAAAGGGTATCCCCCTTCTGGACGATGTGTATTTTCAAATTTCTGTTCTCCCTTCTATACAGTAGTCATTGCCAGTATATGAACCCATGGGCAAAATGCTACTAAAGGTTCGTAAAAAAGTATGCGCACACCTTATGTGACATCACGCACTACTAGACATATATGTCATGATGGTAGAGGATATGTACTGTAGTGTTGAATGTTTTGGTATAATGGCTTCTAAGCATATTTGAAGAGATTAGGATAGATGGGGGAATGGCTATGTCTGATAAAAAACTCCTTGGTGAACCACGGAGGCAAGCCATTTTGGAGTGGCTTAAGGCGTCAGTGAAGGCGGTCAAAGGCAGTGACCTTGCACAACGAACAAACGTAAGTCGTCAGGTTATTGTGCAGGACATTTCATTGTTAAAAGCACGTGGTGAACCTCTTATAGCGACATCAGACGGGTACCTTTACTTACAGCAGCAGCCCGCCGTGACCCATATTGAACAAGTGATCGTCTGTCATCATCAAGGTGAAGACACACGCAAAGAATTAGAAATCATTGTGAATGCAGGCTGTCACGTGAAGGATGTCACCATCATGCATGCGTTGTATGGGGAAATTGTTGCTCGACTTGAAATCGCAACGATAGAAGAGGTCGACGAGTTTGTAAAACGATCTGCCAAGCAAAATGCGTCGTATTTGCTAGAGCTTACTGGCGGTTTGCACTTGCATACAATTGCATCCATGCATCAGCGCTGTATTGATCAAGCGTGTGTACAGTTAAGAGAAGCTGGGATTCTTATCGAGGAAGAATAAAAAGGGATGTCCCAAAAGTCAACGTTGTGACTTTTGGACATCCCTTTTACTATGAGTACTTCATACCCTTTCTTTATAGAGCGAACAAGGTTTAAGGATTGTTTAGATCCCAGACGTCGTCTTCGTTGCTATGGCCTCAAAAGAAGGATAGCTCCCTAATATGCGAACCTGACAGCCTAGCGCTTCTAACTCCGCCTGCGCACCAGGCAAAAGCACCTCGTCCAGAGGATGGTCTATGTCAATAATGAAAAAATACCGCCCAAGTCCCGTTTTCATTGGTCTAGATTCAATTTTACTAAGGTTTAATTGTCTCCAGCTGAACGCGGACAGCACCTGATGCAAGCTGCCTGGCTTGTCCTGAGGCAACGCAATGTGGAACGTCGTTTTGAATCGCTCCGTATCCATTTTGATCGATTTCCCTTGGCGATGTAAAATGAGAAACCTCGTATGATTGTTCGCAAAATCATGGATATTCTCTTTGGCCAGGACAAGCGAAAACTCCTTCGCCGCATTGTGATGAGCAATAGCAGCCAACGAAGGATCCTTTTTTTCCGCGATATATTGCGCAGCTGCCGCGGTGGATGACATTGTTTCCATTTCGGCATTTGGCAATTCATTACGGAGAAATTGATAGCATTGGGCTAAGGCATGCGGGTGAGAAATCACTTTTGTGACAGTTGATCGCCAATCTGTTGCAAAATCAGCATGCACAAGCAGATGTTGCTGAATGGGAACAATGACTTCTCCTACGATTGGCAAGGTTTTTTCGTGGATTAAGTAGTCTATAGTCAAGTTCACAGAGCCTTCTAGCGTGTTTTCTAAAGGCACTACTCCATAATCGACCTCTCCACTACTCACTGCCTCAATACACGCGGGAATTGTTGAATAGGGTACAGGCTCACCTGCTGTAAAGGCTAGTGAAACAGCCTCAGATGAAAAAGTTCCTTTTGGTCCTAAATAACCAATTTTACTCATGGTTGTTTCACTCCCAGCTTTCCTTACTCGTGATTGAATGTTGCTTATTGTGATTCGCGCTTCAAAACGTGCTCGCCTCCGCTTTTCTTGTCCAGCTCCTGCTCGCTGAAACTGCGGGACAGAAATCCCGCCACTGAGGAAATGTGAAGAACCATTTCCTCGTGCCGTGATGTTCTGCCCTCCGTTTCAAAACGTGCTCGCCTCCGCTTTTCTTGGCTAGCTGCGCGCCGTAGAAGCTGCGGCGCAGAAATCCTCGGGCTAGTGAAATGAAAGAACCATTTCACTGCCCAATGATGTTCTGACCTGCGCTTCTGTACAACGGCGCTCCGCTTTTCTTGGCTAGCTACGGCTCGCTGAAGCAGCGAGGTAGAAATCCCGGTGCGAGAGAAATGTGAAGAACCATTTCTTCGCCCCGTGATGTTCTACTCTGCGCTTCAAAACGCGCTCGCCTCCGCTTTTCGTCTTTAAGCTCCGGTTCCTAGGAGTTCTACTTTTTCGACGAAGTCTAGGGTTCTTAGCATGTCTAGCATGTCGCCTAGGTCGGAGTTGATGGCGGTGATGTCCATGGATAGGGTGACGTTGGCCATTCCTTGTAGGGGGATGGTTTGGTGAATCGTGAGTACGTTGCATTGAAACTCGGCAACGATGCTTAGCAACTTGGACAATGTACCTGACTGGTCGTGCAAATGGAAAAACAATGAGACGATTTTTTCCTTAACCATTGTTGAAAATGGGTACACGGCGTCTTTGTACCGGTAAAATGCACTTCTGCTTAAGCCTACGCGATCTGCGGCTTCATGGATGGTGGCTGCTTTTTTTCGATCAAGCAATTCCTTTGCTTGTAGTGTTTTTCTAGCGGCTTCTGGAAGAATGTCCTCGCGAACTAAGTAATACTTTGCCTTCTTATTCTCCACTTTACTCCACTCCCGTCACAACGACTACTCCACAAATTCAAATTCATATTCCATAATGCGGACGATGTCACCGTCTTTTGCCCCTTTTTCACGGAGTGCATCGTCTACGCCTAAGCTTCTCATTTGTCTTGCGAAGCGCAGGACCGATTGATCCCTTGCGAAGTCCGTCATCTGGAATTTTTTCTCAAGGCTTGCTCCTTGCAGTACGAATGTGCCATCACTGTCTCTCGTAATATAAAACGGCTCTTCCTCTTCTGCGGAGTAAAGCTTATGTGATTTCTCTTCGTCGACTTCATGTAATGGAAAGGCTGGTGTGGTATCCACTAGGTCTGCGATGGCAAAGGAGAGTTCTCGTAATCCTTGCCGTGTGACAGCTGAAATCGGCACAATTGTCACGTCGTCACCAATGGCTTTTCGAAACGCATCAAGATTGGCTTCCGCGTCAGGAAGATCCATTTTGTTGGCCGCGACCACCTGAGGACGTTCTGCTAACCGAAGCTGATACTGCTTCAGCTCTTCATTAATTGTATGAAAATCTTCAATTGGGTCGCGCCCTTCAATTCCTGCCATATCAATCACATGAACAATGACTTTTGTTCGTTCTATGTGGCGAAGAAATTGGTGGCCTAATCCTAACCCTTGCGACGCCCCTTCAATTAACCCAGGCAAATCCGCAATCACAAAGCTACGGTTATCCTCCGTTTCAGCAACGCCGAGATTTGGCTTTATCGTCGTAAAATGATAATCGCCTATTTTTGGACGGGCAGCCGACATGACGGAAAGTAATGTCGATTTCCCAACAGATGGGAATCCAACAAAACCGGCGTCTGCCAGTAATTTAAGTTCAATTCGAATCGTACGCTCTTGCGCCGGTTCACCATTCTCAGACAATTCTGGTGCTGGGTTGGCAGGGGTAGCGAAACGGCTATTGCCCCGTCCCCCTCGTCCGCCTTTTGCAATAACTGCTGAGCTGGCATGGTCGGTTAAGTCAGCGATAATTTCGCCTGTTTCTTCATCATGAACAACCGTACCTGGTGGGACCTTTACAATCATAGGCGCGGAGTTTTTGCCATGCTGGTTTTTAGACATCCCGTTTTCTCCACGGTCTGCTTTAAAGTGACGTTGGTATCGAAAGTCCATCAGTGTTCGTAGACCTTCATCTACTTTAAATACAACGTCGCCACCATTTCCGCCGTCTCCTCCGGCAGGGCCGCCTTTTGGTACATATTTTTCACGGCGGAAGGCGACCATCCCATTGCCTCCATCTCCGCCCTTTACAAATACTTTTACGTCATCGACAAACATGTTTACACCTACTTTATTATTTCGTTGAGAAGGTTAAAAACGAGATGTCACCTCGAGTGCGATCAAATCATTTTCAAGCTTGTCATATGTCCCTACGTTAACATTCTCAAGCCAGCGATTTAATGGAGCTTCATCCACAAGCTTTCCTTCAAAACTAAGATTGCAATGCACTCCATCGCTTGCTAATTCAAGCGTTACTGCCACCCACTGCTCTTTAGAAGTATCGGCATTGTGTTCAATAGTATCCACAAATGAGGACACAAACGTGTAAATGGCATCATCAAGTGTTTTAATTTCGCGAACCTCGCCAATCACCTCATAATCAATTAGGCAAACCCGTGTCGTCCAAGAAAACGTAAGCAAATATTCGGTCAGCCTATCCATTCCTGTATTGGTCAGGTTCGATTCATTAATCGTGGCATGAATAATCTGTTCGACAATACGCTCTGCTTCTGCTGTATTGTTTAATTGAAGATTCCCATGAATGATTTGCAACTTGTTGAGCCATTCGTGGCGGTAGTGACGAATCAGCTCCACACTGCTCCATTTTTTCATTGTCGTGAAAAGCTCCTAGGCTTGAATTGTTACGGTCTTTTGACCAACCATTGATGGTTCTCATTATATCACAAACTTTTTTCTGCAATAGAACTGCTTCTATAAAAAACCGCTTAAGGGAAGTAAGAGAATCGCTTTAATTGCAAAAAAATACCCTGAACCGTTAAGGATCAGGGTATTTTACCTTTGTTTACGCTTCTTGAGCAATAGGATAAACACTTACACGTTTACGATCGCGACCGACACGTTCAAAACGAACAATGCCTTCCGTTTTTGCGTAAAGTGTATCGTCGCCGCCACGGCCTACGTTTACCCCTGGGTAAATTTTCGTGCCGCGTTGACGGAAGAGGATAGATCCTCCTGACACAAGCTGACCGTCAGCACGTTTAGCGCCAAGGCGTTTTGATTGGGAGTCACGACCGTTCTTTGTGCTACCTACACCTTTTTTGGATGCAAAAAACTGCAAGTCTAAAGTTAACATGGATGTTGCACCTCCTTTTTTAATGCTGTTCTTTGTACACTAAGTACTCGCCATACTGCGCCTCAATTGTACGAAGCGATGACAGCATTCCTTCTAGCAACCATTGCGCTTTTCGATGCTGCTCACTTTCTTCATGAGCGGGCACCGTCACCGCTAAATAGCCACCAGCTTTGTCATCCTGTTCGACATGAAGGCGAAGCTGACAAAGTTCAATCACTGCATTGATGCCGCCAATGGCGACCGCAGATACAGCCGCACATACAAGATCCTGTCCATACGGAGCACTTTCAGCATGACCTGATATTTCGACGGACTGAATCCTTGAAACATTAGATTGCCGTGTCACGCGTATAGTAATCATTGTTAGGCGTTGATCTTCTCAATCACAAGCTTCGTGTAAGGCTGACGATGTCCTTGCTTGCGACGGTAGTTCTTTTTAGGCTTATATTTATAAACCGTGATCTTTTTTTCTTTGCCTTGCTTTTCAATCTTCGCCGTTACTTTTGCGCCATCAACGAATGGAGCACCTACTTTTGCAGAGTCTCCACCTACAAACAAGACGTTTTCGAATGTCACTTGGCTGCCTTGTTCACCTTCAAGCTTCTCGACGTAAATTTCTTGTCCTTCTACGACTCTTAGCTGTTTGCCACCAGTTTCAATAATTGCGTACATTCCCATGCACCTCCTTATGTCATCACTCAGACTCGCCATCTTAGGTGCACAATAGTGTGCTTAGAACCTTTGAATGTGCGGTTGTAGCTAGGGGCGCTACATATAGATAACATTGGAATACTAGCATAGATTTAAAGAAGTGTCAATTCAGCTTCGTCGATCGGCAGCGTCTTTTATGGCGTTCAAAGACCCTGTTTGCAACACACGAAACGAACAAGGCGCAAGCTCATGACCGACGGTGAACAGCACATGTTGGAACGGCAGATGTCTTGAAAACAGCTGCTGCTTCCAATCTTTCGTGGCGTCTTGATCACGATGAATAGCAACTAGTGCCGCTTCGTCTTCACTTCGGTTACTTTCAAGCAGGCTTTGCTGCAGTTGACGAACAAACTCCTCTTCTGAAAGGACGTCGCCAGTCCCCTGACAGCTTGGGCACGGCTGTGTGAGACGTTCTTGAAGTGGCTGACCAGTACGCTTACGAACAATCTCGTACAGTCCCAAAGCTGTAAAACCAAGACAGGACGTACGCGTTTTATCATCTAAAAACCCCGCTCGAAGTGTGCCTTCGATAGAAGCGCGTAAATGCTGCTCTTTCATATCAATAAAGTCAACGACAACCATTCCACCGATTTGGCGAAGCTTCAGCTGTCGTGGGATTTCGCGAGCAGCTTCTTCATTCGTGCGTTGGATTGTTCGCTCCTTTACACGATGTCCTAGAGCTTGACCGCTGTTCACATCAATTACAGTCAATGCCTCCAAAGATTCGATGACGAGCTGCCCTCCTCCGGGCAACGGGACAACAGAAGACAATACTTGTTCAATGGTTGCTTCTAATCCATGATTGGAAAACAAGTGCACAGCACCCTCATCGGTGACCCAATCCACATTCTCTTCAATGCTCCTTGCTAGCACTGTCTTAAATTGGCGACTGTTTGTGATCACTCGGATCTGTTCAGACGAAGCGAGCTCTTTCACAACATTTAAAATAACGGATGATGTGCGTTGTAACAATGCTCCGTCCGCTGCTGAGCGAAACGTATGTAGAAGGTCTTGAAAAGAATTTTGTAGCCTATTCATGGCAATGGTCAACTGTTCATCTGTCAGCCCTTCCGCTTCGGTACGGAACAAAAGGCCTTCTCCAGGTTCACAAAGACTGTCTGCAAGCTTTTGAAGTCGCTGTTTCGCTTCAGGGGATTTAATTTTTTTGGAAACAGCCACATACCCACTTTTCGGCAAGTACACCATGCCGCTTGCCTTCAATTCAATCTTCATTGTGAGCTTTGCACCTTTGTCACGATACGGCTCTTTTTTCACCTGTACGAGAACCCGCTGTCCCTCCGTAAGCCGCGACTCAATGGGACCATTCTCACCATCAGGAAGTTCATTTAATGGAAGAAATCCTCCCTTATGACTTCCTATATCAATAAAAGCCGCTTGGAGAGCAGGATGAATACGCAGCACCTTCCCAGCGTAACAGTCCTCCAAAAGCGGTTGCGATGTTTTCTCTTCGAAACGAATATCCTGAAGCTGCTGGTGCTCAATGCACACCAAACGGATCGGCTGTGTGAGCGCGTCAATATATACTTCTTTCATTTTGCATTCCTCCATGTCTCAGGCGTATTGTACCCTGATTCATGTATGTTTCGCAAAACTTCTTGTACATCCCCAACATTGCAATGAATACACCCGTTTACATAATAGGCTGCAATGATGTCATGATCCCATAAAACGGATTCACCAAAGGTCACCCGTGCTTTCTTTCCACGATGTAAACGCCGCAATAAAAAACGAATCGACTCTTCTGATGAAGATCGAAGGGGATGAACAGGCAAAGCGGTCGTCGCCATTCGCTCTATAAGAAATTGAATAAAAGCATACTCTCTTTTTTTCCACAGCTCCCAGTGGGTAAATACAATAAAAACGGCAATACACCAGATGTTTAACGAATGGAGCGATTTTAACCAAAGGAGCAGGACAAACAGCCCACCTGTGAGGCAAGAGCAAACAAAGCTAACGAAGAACGAGCGTTGGTACGAGAGAATAAACGACACTAATGCATACAAAACTCGTCCTCCATCAAGAGGAAACAAGGGGAGAAGATTAAACAGCAGCATGGAGAGGTTACAGCTCATCCAAAATTGATACAAATTGGCATCCATATGAAACGTACTTTGAAGAAAAGAGTACGGCAGGCAGAGCAACCAAACATGTTGAAGAGGCCCCATCAATGCAACCAAAAGCTCTTGATGCAGCGGCGCATTCCCATATTGGTTTGTGTGAAGCACGCCCCCAAAAGGAAACAGCTCTACTTTTGACACTCGCCAACCGAACCATTTCGCTGCTAAGAGATGCCCTCCCTCATGAAGCAACACAAGAAAAAAAATGATCAATAGCTCACGAAAATAACCCGTGGCGACCGCAGTGAACGCCATTAGCCATAAAAGCGGATGCACACGCAAAGAAAAACTGTTTTTAATCACCCGTTGTTCCTTTCATCGGGTTCACAAACTCATCGTGTTGTTTTTTGGCAAAATAGAAGCTCCCATTTCCCTCTGACTCGCTCACTTTACCAAGCACTTGGCGTTCATCCACAAAATCGTACAGCTTGACATCCACTTCATCCAATTGTCCGTACCATGTTTCAGATTGGTCGCTATGTTGCACAATAACCGTCTTGCCAAGTTCATCCTTCACACCAACAAAAATGACATAGCCATTATCAACACTTTCAACATTTTCAGCTAAACCGGTCTTAATCACAATGCCTCGTTGATCGTGTTCAAAGGGCTGCGCAAGTTCTCCGCTAACCGGAAGTGCTAACGGGGTTCCTACTTCCTCGTTCACATTTTGTACCGTCTCCATATCCTGGCTCATAAACGCAAACGGCTCGCCAAATCGGTCTGTATACCACTCTTCGGCAGCAGCAAACGAATAGTTTTCGGTCATTGCATTCACAAGGAGCGTTCGCGGCCCATCGAAAAATGCATCGTCACGCTGAAGCATCATGCTGCTAGCTAGAAAAAAAAGTGCGGCGAGCAGAGCTTTTACTAAAAAAGCATCAATTCGAAACAGTGGATGCGCCCCGCTGCTTTCGATCGGTGGATTTAGTGATTCCCGTGGCTGAGAACGATGCCGCTGTCTAATTTCTTTGCGTATTTGGTCCCCACGTTTCATTGACGTCCCTCCCTGAAAGGTTTATACAGTCTATGTGTACAGGCTTAGATGTATGAATATAGGGAACGGGAACATTTTTATTTAACTCAACTTTCGCACCTTACATTTGGCAGACACGAATTTCACATAGATGGGAAAACCTGCAATTTATTTTTGGGATTGCTTTTTAGACAAGCTTCCATACGCTCGCTTTCATCCTGAATGGCACAAGCCCATCAATTCAAAAAGACTTCGTCGAGATTTCTTTGCCGCTGGAGTCTCGCTAGTGGCAGCTTTTTATGATTTAGGGGTAGAAGTCAGCTTCATTATTAAAAGACGATCTTTTAATAAATACAAGATTGTGAGCACTGCACCATTCCTATTTACTGAATACAGCAGGCGTTGTTTTGGGAGAAGTCAATTGATCTATCTCACTTTGCATCAATACTGCATTAGGTGAGATAACTTTGCATAAAACGATGCACTTATTTGGTAAGTAACACGCTTTCTTACTCGTTATACGAGACTAATAAAAAATAAAAAACAATTTACGCAGAAACAAACCTCAGCGTAGTCAAAATACGTAGACTCCTGCGGGAACAGCGCGAGCTGAAGATCCCGCAGGAAAGCTTTTGCTTTCCGAGGAAGCTGAAGCCGTGCCCGCGGAAAGCGAAGTATTTTGACGCAGCGGTCGAACGTACCTCGTCGTGTTTTCTTTTCACCCTTCGGGTACAAGTGCAACATCGACTCGAGAGTACCTCGTCGTGTTTTCTTTGCCGCTGGAGTCTCGCTATTTTGCAGATTCTCATGATGAACTCATTTTTATGCTTTGATCACAATTTAAAAAAGACCATTGCTGCTAAATCGCCAGTGATCTTTTCCGACAAGTTTGGTGCAATAAAAAAAGCATGGTGCTTGTTTATGCACGCATGCCAAGGAATTTCTTTACTTTTTGTAACATACTCTTCTTTTCATCAAACGCCATAAGTGGGACCGATTCTCCCAAAATTCGTCTTGCCATATTCCGATAAGCAATGGCCGCTTTACTTGAAGGGTCCATCGCAATAGGTTCGCCATTATTGGATGCTTTGATGACAGAGTCATCATCGGCAACGATGCCAAGCAAATCAATGGATAATATCGATACAATTTCATCTACATCCATCGTATCCCCATTGCGCATCATATGCGTTCGAATTCGGTTCACAACGAGCCTTGGCGCTTCAATGTCCTCCTGCTCAAGCAACCCAATGATCCGGTCTGCGTCACGAACAGATGAGATTTCCGGAGTTGTGACAACAATGGATAAATCAGCTCCTGCAATGGCATTACGAAAGCCTTGTTCAATACCGGCAGGACAGTCAATAATGACATAATCGAAATCCTGCTTTAACGTCGTCACAATCTCTTTCATCTGCTCCGGTGAAACGGCAGATTTGTCCTTCGTTTGCGCTGCTGGAAGCAAGCTTAGGGCATCAAAACGCTTATCTTTAATCAATGCTGTATGTAGCTTGCATCGTCCCTCAGCAACATCAACAAGATCATAAATAATTCGATTTTCTAATCCCATGATGACATCAAGATTTCGTAAACCGATATCGGTATCAATGAGGCAAACATGTTTTCCAGCAAGGGCTAAAGCTGTGCCGATATTTGCAGTTGTCGTCGTTTTACCGACACCGCCTTTACCAGATGTAACGACAATCGCTTCTCCCACGGTTACATTCCCCTTTCTTACTTGATGAGATTTTGTCTAGGTTGGGCTAGATGCTGTAATCGATCCAATACAATATGCGTTTGTTCTTCGTTCAAATACGCACATTCCATTCCCCGTCCTTCTGAGCGCTCATCAGGCGCACGACTAATGACATCCGCAATTCGCAGCTGCATCGGCTGCATCACTGAAGCACAAATGACAGCTTTGTTATCTCCTTCAGCACCAGCGATTGCTGTGCCTTTTAATGCGCCCATCACATAAATACTGCCACCAGCTCTGACAGTTCCACCCGGATTCACATCTCCAACAAGCAGCAGATCCCCCGGAACCTCAACAACCTGACCAGAACGAACCATTTGTCTCAATCGTTCGATACTCTGTTGCTCTTGCCATTTCAACGCTTGTTTCTTTGTCATAACGTCGGATTCGATAGCAGTGACAACGAGATTTTTCTCACGACGAACGAGTTCTTTAAGCTCCTCCTCTTGTTCTTCAGAGAGGTAGCGCATACTGGTTTTTAGCTTTACATCAACAAGAAGTGACGTGTCCATCTCCACAGGCGTATTAGACAGCTTGTCCTGAAGCTCGTCCAAAAGTTCCTGATAGCTACATTGGTCGTTCAAATGGAGCGTTAAACCATCCTTCGTGCCTTTGATGGTTACGTTTTGTAGACCTTGCCCCCTCATTTCGTTTCACCTCTATTGCAATGAATTCGACAGTGCTTTGCTTGAACCCTTTTCAATGATTCGATGAGTTACACCCGACTTTGGTCGACCAGATCTTGTTTTTCCATCAATCGTTCTAATGGCTTAAATAAAAGAACGCAAAAAATGGCATTAAAAATAAGTGTTGGGATAAATCGTGTGTAAGCAAAAGTTTGCAGCCCTTCGTTCGTGTGACCAATAATGAGCAAAATCCCATAAACGATCCATTCAACAGCAGCGACGCCAAGTGTGCAGGTCAACGTAATCACAAAGATATTATAATGTAGCAACCTCACACTACTGCCTGTTACGTAGGCCATGAGTGCATATGAAAAAGTGTATACACCAATCAAACCAGTATAGTACATATCATAAAGCAAGCCGATGGAAAGACCATATAAAACGCCAGCGGCTCGCCCTTGTCGAAAGGCAATCATCAAAAGGGCAACGAGTGAAAACCTGGGCACGACCACCCATTCTCCAGGGCCAACCTCTCCAGGTACCCAACGAACAAATGTGCTTTCTAATATGAAAAGAAGAAAAACGACAGCCGGGAGGAGATATTTCGTCAATATTAGCCCTCCTCCCCTGTAACCTCATCAGGTGACACCGGATTAATCTCAGGGTTGATAACCATTACATGAGAAATGTCATAAAAGTCCGTCGCAGGCTTGACAAAAGCCGTCTGTGTAAGACCATACTCATCAGGAACGACATCAGTGACTTCACCAATCACAAGCCCCTTTGGAAAATTCCCACCGAGACCAGAAGTGATGACCGTTGCTCCTTTTTCAATCGTTCTGTCCGTTGTAATTTTTGCAAACCGTAGCATATCCTGATCCTCATCAAACCCTTCGATAAGGCCAAAGACATTTTCATTTCCTTGAACCACGGCAGAAATAACGTTTGAAGGTTCCGTACTGCTCAATAACTGCACAGTCGAAGTAAATGCTTCAACGTGACGTATCTGACCAATCACACCTTGAGCTGTCATGACTGCCATGTTTTCTTCGACTCCATTTTGGGAGCCTCGATTAATGGTAATTAGTTCATGCCAGCGGTCAGGATTTCGCCCAATCACTTCAGCCTGAATGGCTGAGTAATTTGACAAACTTTCTTCTTTATCCAACAAGCTACGCAGCTCCTGATTTTCTTTTTCAAACGCAGCAGCTTTCACCGCAAGGGCTGAAAATTCATCCATCCGCGATTTCAAGAGCTTGTTTTCTTCGTAGGTATTTCTAAGGTCTTGAATGTTGTCAACAACCTGCCCGATTCCGGTCAGTGGGGATTGAACGACATATTGGGTCCACCCGACGACGTCCTTCACAAACACTTCGGGCCATGATAAATTTCGTCTATCATTGAGCGAAAGGCCGACTAGAGCGACGAGAACAATGATGCAGACAAGTAAGATGATAAGCCGTTTATTAAGTAGAAAAGGAGGCATAAAAGCACCCCTTAAGATTTACGAGAGCGTGATGTGATGCCTGCTTTTGAGCGGAAGAGATGGAGATTTTCTAACGCTTTCCCGGTTCCAATTGCCACACAGTCCAATGGATTTTCAGCCACAAGAACAGGCATTTTTGTTTCATCACTGATCACTTTATCTAAATTTCTAAGTAAAGCCCCTCCACCTGTCAACACAATCCCTCGGTCCATAATGTCAGCTGCAAGCTCTGGTGGTGTTTTTTCAAGGGTGTTTTTCACAGCCTCCATGATGGAGTCAACTGTGTCACGTAAAGCTCCAGCAATTTCTTCAGCGGACACGTTAATCGTTTTTGGCAACCCTGTTAGCAAGTCTCTACCGCGGATATCTAGCGTTTCTTTTTCATCTGGTTGTCCAGCTGATCCGATGTCAAGCTTTAATGATTCAGCTGTACGTACACCAATCATAAGGTTGTATGTCTTTTTCACGTATTGAATAATGGCATCATCCATTTCATCCCCAGCCACACGAATGGACTGACTCGTTACGATCCCACCTAGTGAAATAATGGCGACTTCTGTCGTTCCTCCACCGATATCAACGACCATGCTTCCAGTTGGCTCCCATACAGGCAAATCCGCACCGATCGCTGCAGCAAAAGGCTCTTCAATTGTATACGCTTCTCTTGCGCCTGCAAGCTTCGTCGCATCCTCTACCGCTCGTTTCTCTACAGCAGTAATGCCGCTTGGCACACATACCATCACGTTCGGCTTTCTTGAAAATGACGAACGATTTTTAGTGGCTTCTTTGATGAAATGCTTCATCATTGTTGCTGTCGTTTCAAAATCCGCAATAACCCCGTCCTTCATCGGGCGTTTGGCTACGATGTTCCCTGGTGTCCGACCTATCATATTTTTGGCGTCATTGCCCACGGCCTGAATTTCCCCCGTATCCGTACGCATTGCCACTACGGAAGGCTCTCTTAAAATGACACCTTTATTTTTTATATAGACGAGCGTGTTTGCCGTCCCTAGGTCAATGCCCATATCTTTCGCGAAGCTTCCAAATCCAAACATTTATGTATACTCCCTTTCTCATCCCAGTGTAGCGAATCGACTAAGTTCGACACGCTATCCATTGCATTTAGAAAATCTATAAACGTGCATAGACTGTAGTCAATAAAGAAAATGCAGATTCCATTGACTATAGTCAACAAAAGAATACCTTTATTATAAGGGATTGAATTGAATTAAGATAGGGTTATGCGAGGCAATTCAAACATTCGCTCGTTTCAATTTTCATGAAAAGTGTACGAACGTTTAATGAGCTTCAAAGACACGAATGATCTATACGTAGCCTTTCTCACGCAGGCTGACAAATGAGTCATTGCCAATAATCACGTGGTCCATAACCTCTATTCCCAACACTCGACCACATTCGACAAGACGTTTGGTCACATCCACGTCCTCCCGACTCGGCTCAGGGTCGCCACTAGGATGGTTGTGTGCACATAATATCGATGCCGCAGAAGCTCGGAGCGCCTCTTTAAACACCTCTCTAGGATGAACGATGCTTGCGTTTAAGCTCCCTACAAAAACCGTCTTTTTTTCAACGACATGATTTTTCGTATTGAGGTAAAGACAAACAAAATGCTCCTGCTTAAGGTGCTTCAATTCTGGCATTACATACATCGCTGCATCCTCTGGCGAACGAATCACCACTGGTGCATCGCCCCGTTCCACAGTCAGTCGACATCCTAGTTCCATCACTGCGCTGAGCAATGACGCCTTTGCACTTCCTATCCCTTTAATAGCGGTCATTTCTAAAAATGAGGCTTCCTGAAGACGCCTCAAAGTTGGAAATGAATGAAGCACTCTCAACGACAATTGCATAACAGATTCGTCTTTTGTCCCTGTTTGCAAGAGAATGGCAAGCAGCTCTTGAGTAGACAACTGTTTGACTCCCTCTCTTGCAAGTCGTTCTCTAGGCCGGTCATGCAATGGGACATCCCTAATCATTAAAGGCTTTGTCACTTGCTTCCCCCTTTAGTTGTCGACAGACACGAGGGGAAGGCATCCAAAATCCTTCAGGTGGCGATAAACAGCTGCTATTGGCAAACCAACAACCGTATAGTAATCTCCTTTAATGCTCTTGACAAAAAGACCACCCATCCCTTGAATGCCGTAGCCTCCTGCCTTATCGTAAGGTTCTTTCGTTGAAATGTAACGCTCAATGTCTTCCTCTGTGAGCCGCCAGAACTCGACATCAGTCGTTTGATAAAAAAGCTGTTGCTGCGAACCATCACAAATTGCTACGCCAGTTGTTACCTGATGAACGCTACCTGAAAATAATTGCAGACAGGCCCTCGCTTCATCAATGGTCCCCGGCTTTCCAAAAAGACGTCCATTTTGAGACACGAGCGTATCTGCAGCCAGTATGACTCGTGGTTCGTCTAGCGTGCGTTGGACATCCTGCGCCTTAGAAAGCGCGAGTTCCTGAGCAATGTGCTCTGGCGACATCGTCTCATCCATTGTTTCTTCAATGGTGCTTTTGATGACGGTGCAAGCATATCCGAACGACTCTAAAAGCTGAAGCCGCCTGGGTGAACCTGATGCAAGCACTAAGGTATTCATGCACGTCCTCCTTCATACAACACACACAGGAGAGAAAGGTGAATGCAGTATAGCAAACCTTTCTCTCCTATACGAACAAGTAAAACACGATTTTTCGTTAATCATAGCGTTCGTCATACTCTGTCATTTTATGACGGAATGAAAGCCATTCCGTGAAAGACATGTAAACAAAGTGTGTTTATTCCATTCAACTTGCTATTTTCTATCTCATTTTACCGATAGAATTGTCTCAATGCTAATGGAAGTAATATCCTCTTCAGAACTCGCTTGCTGTACGCTTGTTACAAGGTCTGTAATGTTTTCTCGCGAAGAACTTGAAGCCAGTGTTTTCTCAGCATTCCTTTGAATGGTTGATAATGTTTCACCGGATTGGACAGCGTTCAACAAACTAGCTGCCATTTTCAGTCGTTCCGGGGCATCCGACACTCGTTCGATTGATTTTACATACATGTCTGTATCTGGAAAGCTCGCTCTCCATTCCTTCGCCGCTTCTTCCGTAGTTGTCAGGTGTGAGTAAAGGACGTATTGTCCGTTCTCTTTTACTTGATAGACCGGAATGCCTTTTGCATCAAGTGAAGCTTTCGTCGCCTCTGCAGATGCTTCATCATTAAACACACCCGTTTGGACGACATACCCTTTGTATGTAAACGCAGCGGATGTGGACTGTTTATTTTGTAATGGCGCCGAGGCCACAGGAGGTTTGTTTTCCGTTTGCTGCGTTGGCGACTCATTTGTTGTCGAGGAAGAAAACAGAAACAACAAACAAAAGCCAAAGAAAATTCCTACAGCAATTGCAGATAAAGTAGAAAACCATAAATGACGCCGTTCAACAATTCTACCTATCCCCGTAAAAGGTCGTTTTTGAAATGAAGTGGGACTCGTTTTCATGGGTATGTTTACATCTGGTTGAATCCAATCGATAGATTCATCTTCGCTTTCATTTGTAGGCGATGATGCGGCCGTTTCAAAAATTGTCATCTGTTCTTCTGGCGCCCGGTGAGAGGCGACATAATGCGTTGCCGGCTTCCCATTTATTCTTACGGCAATACAATCTTTCTTCTCTTCCATGCTTGTCCCTCCTCAGATGATGCTGACGCTTTGTTCTAGTATATTTTCATAGAGAAAAAATAGAACAGGTTTCGCCAATCCATCTAAAAGAGGACATTGCATGTTATCCGCCCATATACCAGCGTTGCAAAATATCGCCATACAGCACAACAATTACTGCGCCTAATGAAATAAAGGGACCAAAAGGGATAGATTGCTTTCTCTCGAACCGTCCAGCTATTCTACCAATGATGCCATAGACCGCGCCAAGGAGTGAAGCCAAAAACAGGACGAGCAATGTGTCTCCCCAACCAAGCACAAAACCTACGAAGAAAAACAATTTTACATCTCCTGCACCCATGCCACCACGACTAATAACCATGAGGAGGAAAAGCACACCAAAGCCAACAGCTCCCCCAATCAATGAAGAAACTAAGGTCATATAAGGATTAAACAGCTGTACGATGACGACTAGCCCTCCTCCAACGAGAAGGATGATGTTCGGAATGCGCATGAAAAATAGATCAGACACGGAAATCATGTGAAGCAAAGCGAAAAAAAGCAACACGATGACAGTGTACCATTGCAAACCAAATGTCATGTACGTCACAGCAAACACCGCGGCCGTCAATAACTCAAAGAAAGGCAAAATAGGTGAAATACGTGTGCCACAAGAAGCACAACGCCCTTTTTGCACGCTATATGAAACGACAGGAATAAGCTGTTTCCATGTAAGCGTCACTCCGCATGAGTCACAACGAGAGCGCGGCTTGAGAATCGATTGCTTTTGCGGCACACGCAAACCAACGAGTGAAAAAAACGAGCTGGTCACGAGGCCTATTAGAATAAAATACACCATCCAGAACGCAGACATTGAAACCACCCCCGACTTTATTCCTTTGATGACTTCTCTTGCTGTATTTCGTGAATACCTTCCCGAACCTCTTGAACGAACGTTAGGGAACCGGTGACGATCATTGGAGCTCCTGGCTCCTGAAACCAACGCCTTAGGACATCACGCCACTTTGTAGCCACGGCAACATTCGCTCTTGCCCCTACAGCTTCCAGATCGTCTTGGTTGATCGCCCGTGGATGGGAAAATGTAGTGAGGATTAATTCTCCCTTTAATGGCTTGAATACGTCCAGCATCGCATCGATTTGCTTGTCTGCAAATACGGCGACTAGCATGCGAACAGGTTGATTTGGCCAAATTGCTTGAATGGTCTCCACAAGTGCTTTCGCAGCAGGTGGGTTATGGGCTCCATCCAAATAGAGCGCTGGCTCGTTAAGCAAACGTTCAAAGCGTCCCGGCCACGATACATGCTGCAAACCGCTTTCGATGGAGCGTTCAGAGATGTTTGTAAAATCCGTCTTATTTAAAAGATATCTGGCGGCAGTCACCGCAAGACTCGCATTGTGTGCTTGATAGAGTCCGTGCATGCCAACGACATAGCTCTTCTCATCTTGGGCTTGGTCACTTTTGTACGTGAATGTGACACCTTCTTTATGTTTAGCAGCCTTCTTCACAGAAAAAAAGTGACCAATCTCTAGCAATACACTATTCATTTGAGCAGCTTTTTGACGAATGACATTAGACGCTTCTGGCTCTAACACGCCTGAGATGACTGGCCGATTTAATTTAATAATGCCTGCCTTCTCAGAAGCGATGGCTTGAATCGTATGTCCTAAAATCGCCTCATGATCAAGGCCAACCGTCGTAATGATCGAGAGGATTGGATCGACGACATTGGTCATATCGAGTCGACCGCCAAGCCCTGTTTCAACGAGAAGGACATCCACAGCGCCTTCGTCCGCCATCCACATAAAAAATACGAGCGCAAGCATTTCATATTCTGTTGGCTCGCCAATATCCTCCCAGTTTAAACGGCTCGCCAATGCTTCACCCTCTGCCACGATGTCGGCAAACGTATCTTCCTCAATTGGGAGATGGTTTATGGAAAGCTGATCCAGATAATGCGAAAGCGCTGGAGAGGTCATAGCTCCAACGCGATATCCCGACGCCATCAATACACTGGAAAGCATCCGTAATGTGGAGCCCTTTCCGTTCGTTCCTGCAATATGAATAACAGGTAACGCACGCTCAGGATGCCCTGCTTCCGCAAGCAAGCGTTCCATTCGAGCCAGCCCAGGCTTAATGCCAAAGGCTGCTCGATTCTTCAGTACTTGATAGGCTTCTTCGTAGGTCATTTCTGCTCCTGCAGCTCTTCTAGACGCCGAGCAACGGTTTCCCGTTTTTCTTTGTAATCAACCGCTTTTTGTCGTTCTTCTTCGACGACCTGTGCAGGGGCTTTGCTGACAAAGCGTTCATTCGCCAGTTTTTTCTCTACACGATCGACTTCCGCATCAAGCTTCTTAAGCTCAGCCTTCATTCGTTCCACTTCCGCTTCAATGTCAACCAGTCCTGCTAGTGGCAGATAAAGCTCAACACCTGAAAGAACGGACGTCATTGCTTTGTCTGGTGACGTTAAATCTGGGTCAATCGTCAACTGATCAGTTTGACAGAAGCGCTCTATATACTGTTTTTGTGCCTCAAGCTGCTTAGCGATGGCTTCATTTTTCGGTTTGATCAATAGCTCAATCGGCTTCGACATTGGAGCGTTCACTTCTGCACGGCTGTTACGTACAGATCGAATAATCTCAACAATGCGGCGCATTTGTTCGTTGCCCTCTTCATCTGAGAATGCCGAATCTGCTTTTGGCCATTCAGCAAGCACGAGAGAATCACCTTTGTGAGGCAAATGCTGCCAAATTTCTTCGGTAATAAACGGCATAAACGGATGAAGCAAGCGCATCGTTTGATCAAGAACATGAGCGAGTACGGAACGTGCCTGCTTCTTCGCCGCTTCATCTTCTCCGTACAACGGCAGCTTCGCCATTTCGATATACCAATCGCACACGTCGTCCCAAATAAAGTTGTAAAGCGTTCTTCCAGCTTCACCAAATTCATATTTCTCAAGGTTTCTCGTCACGTGTTCGATTGTCTGGTTTAGACGATCAAGAATCCAGCGGTCGGCAAGTGTTGGCGCCTGTGTTAGATCAATGTCATCATACGTCATGCCTTCCATGTTCATCATCGCAAAACGTGACGCATTCCAAATCTTATTGGCAAAGTTCCACGTCGATTCGACCTTCTCCATTGAGAAGCGTAAATCCTGTCCAGGCGTTCCCCCTGTGGATAAGAAATAGCGAAGAGAATCTGCTCCATACTGATCAATGACATCCATTGGGTCAATCCCATTGCCAATCGATTTGCTCATTTTGCGCCCTTGCTCATCACGGACGAGACCGTGAAGCAACACATCGTCAAATGGACGTGTCTCCGTAAACTCAACACTTTGGAAAATCATTCGAGCCACCCAAAAGAAAATAATATCGTACCCTGTAATCAATACGTTGTTTGGAAAATAACGCTTGAAGTCTTCAGAGGACGTGTCTGGCCAGCCTAATGTAGAAAATGGCCATAGCGCCGAAGAGAACCACGTATCAAGTACATCCGTATCTTGTGTCCATTGACTTTCATCCTCTGGCGGCGTTTCACCAACGTATAGCTCGTTTGTTTCATTGTGATACCAGGCAGGAATTTGATGCCCCCACCAAAGCTGACGTGAAATACACCAATCGCGAATGTTTTCAATCCAGCGCATGTACGTGCCTTCAAAACGTTCAGGAACGAAGCTTACCTTCTTGTCTTCATCTTGTTGCAGGTCAATTGCCTGTTTTGCGAGTGGCTCCATTTTCACAAACCACTGGGTGGACAAATACGGCTCAACGACTGCGCCACTGCGCTCTGAATGACCAACGGAATGCAAATGGTCCTCTATTTTAAAGAGAACGCCTGATTCTTGCATATCACGAACGATGTTTTTACGGCATTCAAAGCGATCCTGTCCATCATACACGCCCGCGTTTTCATTCATCGTGCCATCCTCATGCATAACGAGAACACGAGGAAGCTGATGACGGTTTCCAACTTCAAAATCATTCGGATCATGGGCTGGTGTGATTTTAACAGCTCCCGAACCAAACTCTGGATCCACGTAATCGTCTGCAACAATCGGAATTTCTCGCCCTACAATCGGAAGAATCAACGTTTTGCCGATCAAATGCTGGTAACGTTCGTCTTTTGGATGAACAGCGACTGCGGTGTCCCCGAGCATCGTTTCTGGACGTGTTGTCGCAATCTCAAGAGACCCAGACCCATCTGCTAATGGATAACGCAGATGATAAAAATGGCCGTTCACATCCTTGTACTCTACTTCAATGTCAGATAACGCTGTTTTTGTCGCCGGGTCCCAGTTAATGATGTATTCCCCACGATAAATAAGACCTTTTTCGTATAGAGACACAAACACTTTATTAACGGCTTGAGACAATCCTTTGTCTAAAGTGAAGCGCTCCCTTGAATAATCAAGCCCCAAACCAAGCTTCGCCCATTGTTCGCGAATAAAAGCAGCGTACTCTTCCTTCCAATCCATTGTTCGCTGTAAAAAGGCTTCACGCCCAAGATCATATCGGCTTGTGCCTTCCTTTTTCAGCTGCTCTTCTACCTTCGCCTGCGTGGCAATACCCGCATGGTCCATTCCTGGTAACCAGAGGGCATCATAACCCTGCATTCGTTTGAAACGCGTCAATAAATCCTGTAGCGTCGTGTCCCATGCATGGCCAAGGTGCAGCTTTCCCGTCACATTGGGAGGTGGAATAACGATCGTATACGGTTCTTTATTTGAAGACGGGTCGGCTTTAAAATACTCATTTTCAATCCAGTGAGCATACCATTTTTGTTCAACACCTTTTGGATCGTACTTTTTCGGCAATTCTTTTTCCTGTGTCATTTTATGGCCTCCATTCATAATCTAGCTTTAGAAAAACAAAAAAACCCCTATCTCCATAAAAGGACGACAGAAGTTGTTCGCGGTACCACCTTTATTCGCAGCTTCTACATGAATCGCTGCGCACTTAAGGCCAGATAACGGTCGGTTGCCGGCTTCTTCTACACACTGTTCAAAGAAGCAGCTCGAGGACGACATTCAAAAAGTGGTGTTTGAGCGCTCGCAGCCAATGACGCTCTTCTCTTAAAAACAACCGCCTCTTTTACTCTTTCCTGTCATAGCTTTGCTCTATTATATGTAATATGTATAGAAGGGGTCAAGTGTCTGTTCATAAAATGCTCGACATAATCAAATCGTTAGGCTTATCAGTAATAGAAGGAGTGGACTTCATGAAACGACACTCACGTTACCGCATGCCCCCTTGGGTGCGAAAATGCTGCTTTGTTCTCGAAGCATGTATTACCCCGCTCGTTATTTTTCAGCTACTTCGCACATTGCTGTTTCCAACGCCGCTCGATATTTTGCTGCTCGGTTTGCTGATTGGCTTACTGCTTGCCTTTCATCTTGAATTGCTTTAATTCTCACTTGCATGTTCTCAGCACTCCCGTTATGATGTCTCCATAGCTTGCAAAGGAGACTGACACTTGTGAATGCCACTTCGTATACCTTTCTTTCATCCTTTTACAATAAGTTCACCGACCGAACGGATCAACGGCACTTGCAGACGATGCAAGAGCTTCTTGATCTTTTTTCTGTCGATCCCTCTACTATGTCGATCGTACAGATTGCCGGCTCCTGCGGAAAAGGCTCAACGGCTCATTATATATCAGCAATGCTGACTGCCGCCAATGTCTCACATGGTCTCTTTACTGGTCCTCATTTAGAAGCTTATGAAGAACGTATTCAAATCAATGGTACGCCAATCGCTTCTGAGGATTTCGATGCACTCCTCTTACGGATTAAAACAAAGCTTGACGAGCACCCGATTGAAAACGCAGGGCATATGCATATGATGATTTTGGCGGCATTGTTTTGGTACTCAGAGCAAGGGCTCTCACTGATTATCTTTGAAAATGGCGTTGGTGGACGGTCGGATCCATCGAACATTCTCGAGCCAACCATTGCTGTTTTAACAGAAATGACGCTTGACCATGCCGATTTGCTTGGAGGCACGATCCAAGACATTGCCAACGATAAAGCAGCAATTGTTAAGCCTTGTACTAAACAGCTCATTATGAGCATTGAGAACAAAGCCGCGCAAACGACGGTAGTAAACTCGATTAAGAGAGTGCCAATAACACAATTGAATTCGGATTTCTTCGTCCATTGGGAAGGTGACCAACTCCATTACAAAGGACTTTCTCATTCGATTAAAGGCCTTCCGATGATCTCCGCAGCGCTCTACCAAAAAAACAATGCAGCCACAGCATTAGCTGTAATTGAGGCATTGCAGGTCAATGGTGTCTCTATAAACTGGCCGAAAGCAACTTCCGCCCTCGAATGGACAACAATTCCATGTCGATATGAGAAGTTGGCTAGAGATGGCAAAGACATTCTAATTGACGGGGCGCACAACCCATTTGAGCTGCAGGCATTGGTCGCTGCAATGCAGGCCGATTCATTTATGCCAGAGCGAGTTGTCGTGTCGTTTACGAGCGGACGGTCATTGCATGATATGATTCAAAGCCTCTCTCCGATCAATGCCACCTTTGATGTCATTGCTTCACCATTTGTTGAACGCCGCATTTCCTTACAGATGATTTCGACGGAGCTCGATGCAGCGAACATCTCATGGACGTATTATGAAGATATCGATGATTATGTCACCCATCATCTTCCTACGAGTGGGAAAATCCTCATTACGGGGTCACTTTATCTAGCAGGATATATCCGAAAAACATTGGCGCAAAGCGTTGAGACGCTCAATAATTAATGTCTCAACTTTCGCAGAGCAAAAAGCACTTTTAATGTTGACTGCGCCTAACGAAGCGGACTTCTAAACCATAAATCACGACTGCTTCGTCAAAATACTTCGCTTGCACCATAAATGGTATAAGGTCAACATCGATTCGCGAGTACCTCATCGTGTTTACTTTACCGCCTGGCACGGCTTCAGCTTCCTCGGAAAGCAAAAGCTTTCCTCCGGGATCTTCAGCTCGCGCTGTTCCCGCAGGAGTCTACGTATTTTGACTACGCAGATGTTTGTTTCTGCGTTTTTATTCATATCACATCATAACTTGATGCGGTCATAAAAAGATGCCACTAGCGAGACTCCTGCGGCAAAGAAAACACGGCGAGGTACTCTCGAGTCGATGTTGCACTTGTACCCTAAGGGTGAAAAGAAAACACGATGAGGTCCTTTCGAATCGATGTTGCACTAGTACCCGTATTGTGTAAAAGCGAGCTAAGCGAGATCCTACAGTTGCGCAAGCGATCGAGGAGGCTCGTAGTTCGCCCTGTGGCAAAGAAATCACGACGAAGTCTTTTTGAGTCGATGTTGCCCTTATGCCCTTTAGGGTGAAAGCGAGCGTATGGCAGCTTGTATAAAAAGCAAAACAATATTGGATTGTGGCTTTACCCAGTGATATCTAAGACTGCCTGCCAAATAAAAGGTGCTGAAAGTTGAGTTAATGAAAAACGGACGGAGCAAATGCGCATCCCGTCCGTTTTCTATTCAACTTCTTGTTTTTCTTCGCTTTCAGGAAATGTTGCCTCATCGACGACAGCTGCTTTCTCACCGACCAATGTCTGTAACTGTTCACTCCAGCTTCGATGTGTCTTGAGCTTGGCATTCAAAGTTTGCAAACGATCCAAAAATTGAATCTCAGAAGAGTTCCCTTTTCGAGAGAGATACCTCGTTGCCAATCGTGCCGCCGAGCTTGTATCAAGGATACTTGCATCAAACAAGCGAACATCTTGTTCAGTAAGATGAACGTGCCTTTGATACGCTTCCAAAGCAACGGACGTCTCTTCATCAGGAAACACGTTGATCAGTCGAATAAGGTCAAAAACATTGGCATCGATCGAGCGTTTAGTTGCTGGAATGAAACGTAGCATAGGTTGTTTAACAAGTCGGCCATCTGTCATAGACACCGCTGTCTTTCCAGGATGTTCATCCTCATCAATACATTTGTCGATGTATTCCTTTAATGCTTCAACGCTCTCTTCATGCTGCTGTCTCCACACCCCAAAATGCTGCTGAAATTGTTGTTCAAATGGGGATGGATATCGCTCCCGATCCATGCGTATGATGATCTCGTCCAAATTTGCAGACTGCTTTTTTTTCCTCTCAAGCGATGCTTCACAAACCTGCTTTATCCGTTCTTTATCCGGTTTCTCTTCATGCTGTAACATCCGATGAGCTTGACCAAGCTGTTCAAAAAGGGCCTTTTCATCGGACTGCCCTCCCCGCTGCTCCGTATCATTCTGGTACAAAGCAACAAAGGATTGTAAAGCCTGACTGTAAAGATAAGCCTCTGGCCAACGGTAGGGAACAGCAATGACAAACATGGATTGCTCAGCAAGCTGTCTTGCGGTTTCCTCTACATGACGAATCGCCTCTTCATTTACGAAGCGGCGACCGCCAAACTGGCCCACATTTGTCCAGACGTCAAACTGGCTACCCCGCCCCATATGAATATTGCTCACCTGAAAGGAAAATGTAGTTTCTAGCTCTTTTACAAACTGAACTGTCGTTTCTTTTGCCGACATTATTTTGAGGCAACGCTAACAGGAATGTACAAAAGTTGCCCTTCCTCAAGCGTCTCGTCTTCGAGTTTATTTTCACGCACAATTTGCTGCGATTGCACATCGTATTTCTCAGCAAGATGCTCGACGGAGTCACCTTCCTGAACGATGCATATTTTCATCCGCGTAAGCCGCTCGCCATCCTCATGCTGCTGCAAAAATTTCGTTAAATACAGTGCATTTTCATTCCGTGTTGAAGAGGTTTTTTCCACAGCTGCTTGGTCGTCGTTGCTGTCATCAGAAGGCGCTTGCGAATCAAAGTGAAATGCCGGCGTCCTATTGTGACGAACCAGCTCTCGTGGTTCATCCTGGTCAGTGCTCATTTCCTCCAAATGAAATAGCACGTCTTCCTGTTCGTCCTCTTCTTGCTCACGTTGATAAGATGGCAATGTCTCTGAATAATCAATTGCCTCAAACTGTTCATAAGTGCTCTTTTGCTCGTCTCGTCTAGCCGGTGCCTTCAGCTCACGTTCCTCATTGCTTTCACCAGGAAGTGTAGGCGTATAATGGACAACAGCGGACCTTGCAGCCTCCTCATCGCGGAGTTGCTCCTCCCTTTGCTGCGAAGCCACAGAATCTTCTAAACCGAATTCCTCACCGTCTTCTTCATAGTCGTCAATCTCCTGATCCTGCCAATCCGCTCGTGACCCCTCCTGCAATATGCCTGAGATCGCAACGTCGGCTTGTAGATTCAGGTTCCCTTGTGATGTGGTGTCATAATCAAACGATTCGACCGTGACATATACGTGATCCAGGCTCTCAATCCGATGAGAAGGGATGGTAATATCAACCGGAAAGCGGTGCTGAAAAGACAGAACCCCGTTTTCTCCTCCTGTGACCTCATCTACGTTTCGAATGGATGTAAATTCCGTATCATGAATTTGTTCTTCTCTCTGTTCGTATTCTCCCGAGAGGACGAGTGCCCCTTTAATGCTCACATATTGCGCTTGCTCTATAATCGAAATATCAGGATCCAGGCTTATCGATAAAAATTCCTCAAAGCTCTGCTCGTTACGAAACGCGATCGATTCTTCTAGGGAAAAATGCAGAGATGATGACCCTTGTGCCATACGAAGCCTCCTTTTCGTCAATCATATCCCTACGAGTGTATGTAGCCTGCCCCATCGATATGACAGAATTTATGAGGAATGATTCCATAGGCTTTTTCGCAATGATGGCATTATAGACAATCGCAAATCTATAAAGAAAGTAAGAAGGTTTTTTGTCATTGCCTAAGTCGTTCTTGAACATCTCATCACATCTTCAGACAATCACAAGGGCGACGAAAACACGACCGCTGCGTCAAAACACTTCGCTTTCACCCTAAAGGGTAAAAGCGAGTATATGACCGCTCGTATTTAAGTCATCCTCAAGTTGTGGTGATGCTCCAACAAAAGGCATATGAATCTTGGCAAAGGAATTTCACATGTAGTAAAATATTGTAAAAGGAAAAAGAGGAGAGCTCCTAATGCAGCAGTTTAAAATGAATGAAAGTACAAAAAAAGAGGCTGAGTTTATCGAAAAAAGAATCGTGGAATTTAATGAGGAGAATGTTGCGTTTGAGGCTGCGATTCCCTTTTCAAAACTCAATAAGCACGTTCTGAACAATGATGGCGAGATCATCGCGGGAATCAATTGTGGCTATTATTTATGGAGATGTGTATACATTGACGCATTATGGGTCAAAGATGAGTTTCGAAATAAAGGTCTAGCAAGCAGACTGCTCCTTGATATTGAACGTACTGCAAAAGAATACGGAATCCACTTAATTCATTTAGACACGTTTGATTTTCAAGCATTAGATTTTTATCTCAAGCACGGCTATGAAATACACGGAATTCTTGAAGAGTGTCCTCGTGATCATCGTCGCTATTACTTGAAAAAGGATATTGGCTAAAAGCGCTTGTGAACCTCATAAGTATTTGGCCATCACAAAAAAACAAGCATGCCGATCTATTACTGATCGACATGCTTGTTCGTTTATATTTTTGCAAAGGCAACTTTTGCTGCTTCGACGGTTTTTTGAAGCTGTTCATCGGTATGAGCCGTTGAGAGGAACAAGCCTTCAAATTGCGAAGGTGGTAAGAAGACCCCTTCCTCCATCATTGCCCGATAATATGTTGAAAAGGAGTCGAGGTTTGATGAGCTTGCTACCTCAAAATTAATCACTGGCTGATCTGTGAAGAAAAAGCCTAGCATTGAGCCAGCACGGTTGAACCAATGAGGAACACCTGCTGCTTCCGCCGCTGCAGACATTCCTTCTTCAAGGAAAGTTGCTTTCTGCTCAAGCGCTGTATACGTTTCTGGCGTAAGCTGACGTAATGTTTCATAGCCTGCCGTCATTGCAAGCGGGTTCCCCGAAAGAGTTCCTGCTTGATAAATCGGGCCAGACGGTGCGATATGTTCCATAATTTCTGCTTTGCCTCCATAGGCACCCACAGGCAACCCTCCGCCTATGACTTTTCCAAGACACGTAATATCCGGTGTCACTCCAAAATGGCCTTGGGCACAATTGTAGCCAACACGAAAGCCTGTCATGACCTCATCAAAAATGAGCAATGCGCCTTGATTCGTTGTGACTTCTCTCAAGCCTTCTAAAAAGCCTTCTTGAGGAGGTACCACACCCATGTTTCCTGCCACAGGCTCAACAATGACAGCGGCAATGTCGTCCCCATATTGTTCAAAAGCAAGGGAAACCGAAGCAAGATCGTTGTAAGGGACAGTAATTGTTTGGCTCGCTACACTTGCCGGTACGCCAGGGCTATCCGGCAACCCTAACGTCGCTACGCCAGACCCCGCTTTTATTAAAAGCGAGTCGCCGTGACCATGATAACAGCCTTCAAATTTAAGAATCTTGTTTCGACCTGTAAAACCTCTAGCAAGGCGCAGGGCACTCATTGTCGCTTCTGTTCCTGAATTGACCATTCTGACCACATCAATGGATGGAACACGATCAATGACAAGCTGAGCGAGCTCATTCTCAATCTCGGTCGGTGCACCAAAACTTGTCCCAAGCGCCGTTGTTTCCTGTAAGGCTTGAACAACCTGTGGATTTGCATGTCCTAAAATAAGCGGTCCCCATGAGAGCACATAATCAATGTACTTGTTTTCGTCAATGTCTTCGATCAATGCCCCAGACCCACGCTTCATAAATACAGGGTCCATGCCTACGCTTTTAAATGCTCGAACTGGCGAGTTTACGCCTCCAGGCATTAATTTGACTGCCGTTTGAAATGCTTGCTTTGACTTTTCGTATGAGTTCATTCTTGCTCCTCCTTTAACCACCGTGCTACGTCCTTAGCAAAATACGTAATGATGATATCGGCACCTGCTCTTTTCATACTCGTCAGCATTTCCTGCACGGTTTCTTTTTCAGACAACCAACCATTTTGAGCTGCCGCTTTAATCATGGCATATTCTCCGCTGACGTTGTATGCAACGACAGGGACATTCGTTTCATTTCGAACATCTCTTAGAATATCTAAAAAGGATAACGCAGGTTTGACGATAAGCATGTCCGCTCCTTCGTTGACATCTGATACAGCTTCGCGTAACGCCTCTAACCGATTTGCCGGGTCCATCTGATACGTTTTTCGATCACCGAACTGTGGCGTGCTGTGGGCTGCATCTCGAAATGGCCCATAAAAGGAGGACGCATATTTTACAGCATAGGACATGATCGGAACATCCACAAAACCATGTTCATCCAAGCCTTGACGAATGGCTTGTACAAATCCATCCATCATGTTTGATGGCGCAATCACATCTGCGCCTGCCGCGGCTTGCGATACCGCCGTCTTCACAAGAAGTGAAAGCGATTCGTCATTGTCCACATACCCATCATGAATAATGCCGCAATGCCCATGGTCCGTATACTGGCACAAGCACGTGTCAGCAATGACCAGAAGATCTGGCGCAAGTTCCTTAATGAGCTTTGTTGCACGTTGTACGATGCCTTCATCAGCATAAGCCTGAGACCCTACATCGTCCTTTGCTCCCGGAACACCAAACAATAAAATGGCTGGAATGCCAAGCTCTTGAATATCGGAAATGTCCTTAGGGAGTTCATCTAAGGATACATGCTCCACCCCAGGCATTGAAGCGACCTCATTCCGTATGTGCTTTCCTTCAACAACAAACAATGGATACACTAGATCGGCGACGGATAATGTCGTCTCCTTGACCATGGATCGCATTGTCGCTGTTCGACGTAAGCGCCGATGCCTGTCAAATGTCATACAGCATTCCTCCTAGAAGTTGTTTTACAACACTTGCGCAGAAGACAACGTCTCCTGTAAGCCTTCAAGCGTATGCTCACTTGCAATTCCTTTTGGTACAATCCCCTTATTTTTCAAGGCTTTTGCCGTTGCTGGCCCAATACAAAAGCACTGAACCTGCTTCCATGCCTCAGGAGTGGTATTCGTTAAATGGAGTGTGTACTCGAAGGTTGATGGACTTGTAAACAGAGCGATATCCCACATTTGGCTTTCCAAAGAGCGTTGTAGATCAGGACGAATCGCTTCATTCGCATGGTTTTGATAGACGACCATTTGCACAGCGTTGAGGCCATGACTACGTAAGGTTTGAATGAAACGATCCTCCGATAAACTGCTACAAAAATGCAGCAGCGATTCGTTAACAGTCACTTGCACCAAAAGCTTTTCACCTAGTGACTGCGAAGAATAGCGCTCAGGAACGAGAACAGGAGCGATACCTTCCGATCGTAACCACATCGCTGTCTTGTTCCCTACACAAGCAACCTTTTTATCGCAAAGCCACTCTAAGCCGATCTGGCGCTTAACTGAAGCAATTGCATGGACGCTCGTAAAAACAATCCAGTCATGTACTAACCACTCATTCAAGGGGCTCATATCGAAGTCCTCTATCTTCAAAACAGGGAAGCAATCGACAACGCCGCCCCTTTCTTCAATCATCGCAGCAAGGTTTGAGGCGTCTTGATAGGCTTTTGGGATAAGGACTTTGGTTGGTTTACTTTCCTTCATAGCCTTCTAAGGACTTCAAAAGATCTTTCGCACCACGGTCTACAAGCCGACGTGCCGCTTCTTTCCCCACTGCATTTGGATCTTTCCCTGTTACCGTTTCCTGTAAAATGGTTTTCCCATCTGGGGATGCCACGAGTGCCGTAAGCCGAACACCATCTTCATAAAGCTCTGCCCAGCCTGCAACCGGAATTTGACAGCTTCCTTCGATATCATACAAAAAGGCTCTTTCAGCATCGACACGCAATGCCGTCTCTTTATGATGCAAAGCTTGTAGCGCTTCAATTAACGCACTATCTTCTTTGCGACATTCAAGCGCCAATGCGCCTTGTCCAACAGCAGGAATAAATTCCGTCGGTGCCAAGTATTCGGTCACAACTTCTTCTGACCAACCCATCCTTTTTAAACCTGCAGCAGCTAAAATAATGGCGTCAAACGGCTCATCCTTAAGCTTTTTAAGTCGTGTGTCAATATTGCCTCGCAAAGGGACAATTCTTACATCTGGACGTTTCGCAAGGACCTGTGCGCCACGTCGCAGACTGCTTGTTCCAATTACAGCGCCTTCAGGTAGCTCTTCAAGCCGTTGACCGGATGTTGAGATAAAGGCATCTCTCTCATCCTCCCTTTCAGGAATGCATGCAATGACAAAGCCTTCGGGAACTTCAGACGGGACATCCTTCATGCTATGAACCGCCATGTCAATTCGCTCTTCAAGCAAGGCCTGTTCAATTTCCTTTACGAAAAGAGCTTTGCCTCCAATTTTGGACAACGTCACATCTAAAATACGGTCTCCTTTTGTCACAATTTCTTCAATCTCAAATGAAAAAGGGACATTATTGGCTTTTAGCTTTTCGATCACCCAACGTGTTTGTGTCAAAGCCAATTGGCTTCGTCTTGATCCTATCGTTATTGTCCTCAATGCAAAACACCTCTCCGTAATGAAGCTTCATTTTTAAGCAGACCAAATATGAAATCGTGAAAAAATACCGACCAAATAAAAATTGGCTACGAGCACGCAAAAACTAATAAACGTCCATTTTGCCATCGACAGGCCAAACAATCGCCCGGACGCTTTCCAGAACAGGAGTACACTATAAACGGCCAGCACTAGAAATGAGCCAACGACCTTTGGGTCATACCACTGAAAATGAGCGACAGTAAGCGAGGCCCAAAAGGTTCCTAAAATAAGCGATAAAAAAAGCAATGGCACACCAAGGATGGTGAAGACAAACGAGAGCTTCTCAAGGTGCGACAGATCACTTAAACGCTGGAGCTTTGTGCCCCATTGACGTTTTTTCAACCATTTGTACTGCAAGACATACAACAGGGAAAACACAAAGGCCAGCGTGAATGCCCCATACGCAATAAACGCCATAGCAATATGTAAAATGGCCAGCTCTGACATTAACTTCTCGCTTAGCATTGCAGACTCATATTGCTGAGGTGAAAACAAATGCAAGACAAGAAAACAAAATCCGACAATATTCGTGAAAAGGACAGCAAATGCCACTCGTATCAATCGATTCATCACCAGTGAAAAGGTCACGAGCAGCCACGTATAAAAATACATCCCTTCGAACATTGAAAGTACCGGAAAACGACCCATCTCAATCATTTTCAAAATAAAAAAAGTCGTTTGTAATACCCATACAACGGCAAGCAACCAGAAGGCAATTCGGCTGGCCTTCCGGTTGTTTTGGACAAAATCTATAAAATAAAATAGTATGCTCAACGCATAAAGGATTACCGCTGCATCAAAGAGCCAGCGTAAAGAAGGATCTATCATCATCATGACCAACCTTTCTGGAGCTAATGCTTATGTTCCAGCGGTTGCGCGGTTCCATTTCCTCTCACTTGCATCATCGTCAGCAACAGACACGAACACTTTTTGCGTATCTTCTTTCGCAGTTTCCGTCTCCGTAAGATCGAACATCTCTGCAAACATTTTCAATGCGTCCTCTGAACCAGACTCTCCTGCGAGCTCTTTCGCCTTTGTAATCGGTCCTTTCAGAAGCTGATTGACGATACTTTTTGTATGTTTGTTGAGAATTTTGCGTTCACGATCTGTGAGATCAGGCATTTTACGCTCAATGCTTTTCATGGTTTCCGACTGAATATCAAGCGCTTTTTCACGCAATGATGTAATCATCGGTACGACACCTAACGTATTCAACCATTCTTGAAACGAGCGCTTTTCCGCTACCAACATCGTCCGGATATTTTCTGCCTGTTTTTTACGCTCTTCCAAATTGCTTTCAACAATGCCTTCTAAATCATCGATATCGTATAAAAACATATGGTCAAGCTCATGAATCGCCGGATCCAAATCCCTTGGCACGGCAATATCAATTAAGAAAAATGGCTTGCCTTTTCTCTTCTTTTCAACGGCTTGCACCATATCCTTCGTAATAATATAGCGGCTTGCATTGGTTGAGCTAATCAAAATATCAGCTTTCGCCAGTGCATCAAGAGCGCCATCGAAAGTCATTGCATCGCCATCAAAGCGGTCTGCAAGCTCTTTCGCACGCTCGTACGTACGGTTCATCACGGATACGCTTGCGACCCCTTGACCTTCAAGATTTTTAGCCGCCAATTCGCTCATTTTTCCTGCACCAACAATAAGCACGTGTTTGCCCTCAAGGCTGCCAAAGATCTTTTTGCCTAACTCCACGGCTGCATAACCGACAGAAACGGCACTTTCTCCAATTGTTGTTTCCGCGTGTGCCCTCTTTGCAAGTGTGATCGCTTGCTTAAATAACTGGTTAAAAAGGGTTCCAGTCGTCTGTTCACGTTGAGCAATCAAAAAGCTATCCTTTATTTGACCGAGGATCTGTGTCTCCCCAAGAACCATAGAATCTAGTCCACAACTTACCTCAAACAAATGTTGGATCGCATCGTCGTCCTCAAAATACGTGACGCCTTCTTCAACTTCACCCAAAGAAATGTCAAACCATTTTGCTAAAAAAGACCTCATGTAATAACGACCAGTATGTACCTGGTCAGCAACGACATAAATTTCTGTGCGATTGCATGTTGAAACAATCACATTCTCAAGGATGCTTTTCGCTTCTCGTAACGTATGCAACGCTTCAGGCATTGATTCCTTGTCAAATGACACGCGCTCCCGAAATTCGACAGGAACTGTCTTATAGTTCATGCTCATAGCGATGATATGCATGTCCCTCACCCAACCTTCTTTCCAAAAGCTTCACTTATAGGATGTGTACTTTGTTAGAATACAAACCCTTTATCTCTATATTTGCATTCGTAGGCAAACTGTTTTGCTTCGTGACAACGCTCACTTTCTCCATTGCCTCGCCTTATCCAGTGCTCAATGCCCACAAAAACAACACCGAGCCTTTCAAATCTTTGCATCTGAAAGACAAACGTTTTCATTCAGCCTTTGCGTTTTTCACTACTGTTTATTGACTTTATCTCGTGCGAGTTATTCTAGCTTCTGTCTATAGTATAACAAATGTGAACCCTTTCCCGACTAAACAATTGTGAACAGAAATCAACAACCCTATGCTATGATAGAAGATGTTCCATCAAAAGCAATCTTACAAAAATGTAACAAAAGTACGGACATTTTTCAAGAGGAAGACATTTTTGGAGGCGCATATATTGAAATCACAGCTACTTTTTCCTGGATTATTATTTATTTCGTTAGGCATTTATTGTTTGGGTCACACACTCGATTTTGACTGGCTGACGCCTTTTTCATCACCACCTATGCTGTTAGTGCTCATTGGTTCTTCCTTCCTGCTGAGTGCCTCACTAGGCAGGCAACCTTTTTATTTTGCTCCTGGTGCGATTTTAGTCGGCATAGGCATTTATTTTATGCTGAGCTCCCTTTTGCCAAGCAACTTTCTTTCATCCTACTGGATTCTTTTTCTTATTATCGGTATCGCTTTTTTCATTCTCTTTTTTACAAACAAAAAAGGTCTCGTATTGGCGATTCTCTTTACAGCAATTGCTGGATTTTTGGCATTTGCACCAAAACAGTGGGTGCCTGAGCTTCCATTTACCTATTGGCCCGTGCTTCTCATTCTTGTCGGTAGCACTATGCTTATAAAAAAACACTAAAAGAAGGCTGCTTGGACGTCAGTTGACGACCAAGACAGCCTTTTATATTTGAATGAGCTGACGAACCGCTCCCCACGCATCGTCCTTCCCTTGACCTGTCATCGAGGAGAACAATACGAACTGATCTTGGTCATCAAAATCCAATGTTTGTTTCACAAGCTTCACATGTTTTGGCACATGTGTTTTTTTCAATTTATCAACCTTCGTTGCAACGATAATGACTGGAACCTCGAAATGCTTTAAAAAGTGATACATTTGCACATCATCCACCGAGGGCGCATGACGCGCATCGACGAGCTGAACGACTCCTTTTAGACATTCACTGTTAGAAAAATAATTTTCCATCATTTCTCCCCATTTAGCACGCTCGGTCTTTGACACTTTCGCGTAGCCATATCCAGGAACATCGACAAAATAAAAGGCCTCATTAATACTGTAAAAATTCAACGTTTGTGTTTTACCAGGACGTTGTGACGTACGAGCCAACGCTTTTCGCGCAAGCATTGTGTTAACAAATGATGATTTCCCGACGTTCGAACGGCCGGAAAGAGCGATTTCCGGACGACGATCCTTCGGGAATTGTTCAGGCTTAACGGCAACGACTTCTAAATCTGCTGAGATGACCTTCATGACATGTTCTCCGCCTTAAGAAGAGCAATATCCAACACTTCATCCAAGTGACTCACAAAATGAAAATCAAGCACCTCTTGAACACTGTTCGGAATGTCTTCTAAGTCTTTTTTATTTTCTAATGGTGCAATAATCGTCGTTAAACCAGCCCGATGAGCGCTTAACGTTTTTTCTTTTAAGCCGCCAATTGGCAACACACGACCTCTTAAAGTGATTTCACCCGTCATACCCACTTCTTTACGTACAGGACGTTCTGTGAGTGCAGAGATTAACGCTGTCGCGATTGTAATACCAGCTGAAGGTCCGTCCTTTGGTACGGCACCCTCAGGCACGTGAATGTGAATATCTCGTGTTTCATGGAAATCATGAGCAATGTCTAACTCATCTGCACGAGAGCGAATATAGCTAAATGCGGCCTGCGCAGATTCCTTCATTACATCACCGAGCTTACCGGTTAATATGAGTTTTCCTTTTCCCGGTGATAAAGACACCTCAATTGAAAGCGTGTCACCACCAGCGATCGTATACGCTAGCCCTGTCGCTGCACCAATCTGATCTTTCACCTCAGCTTGGCCATATCGATAGAGCGGTTTTCCAAGCATCGATTCAATCGTTTTTTCCGTTAAAATGATGCGTTTCTTTTCGGAGGACACAATTTGTTTCGCTGCTTTACGGCAAAGATTCGCCAGCTGACGTTCAAGTCCTCGAACCCCAGCTTCTCTTGTGTAATGACGAAGAAGCTTTAGAATGGCCTCATCTCTCATTTGCAGTTTCCCTTTTGATAAACCGTGGGCTTTTAACTGTTTAGGAAACAGATGATTTTTGGCAATATGAAGCTTTTCTACCTCCGTATATCCTGCGATATGAATAATTTCCATCCGATCTAACAAAGGCGAAGGGATCGTACTAAGGTTATTGGCAGTGGCTACAAACATTACATTTGAAAGGTCATACGTTTCTTCCAAATAATGATCCCTAAAATGACGGTTTTGTTCAGGGTCAAGCACCTCAAGCATTGCCGATGCTGGATCACCACGAAAGTCATTTGCCATCTTGTCAATTTCATCAAGAAGGAAGACTGGGTTAATTGTCCCTGCCTTTTTCATTCCTTGAATCATTCGCCCCGGCATAGCGCCCACATACGTACGGCGATGGCCACGAATTTCCGCCTCATCGCGAACGCCTCCGAGTGACACTCGAACGAATTTTCTTCCTAGTGATTCAGCAATGGAGTTCGCCAAGGATGTTTTCCCCACGCCTGGAGGACCAACAAGGCAAAGAATAGGTCCCTTTAAGGACTTGGTCAGTTGTTGGACAGCTAAAAATTCCAGCACTCTTTCTTTGACCTTCTCAAGTCCATAATGATCGTCATTTAAAATATCGCTTGAACGTTCAATGTCATGTACATCTTCAGTTTCCTCTGTCCATGGCAAGGACAAAAGCGTATCAATATAGTTTCGAATAACAGAGCTTTCGGCTGAAGAAGCTGGAATCTTTTCATACCGATCCAACTCTTTCAACGCTGCCTCAGACACATTTTCTGGCATATTGGCTGCTTCGATACGTTCCTTAAGATCTGCCACTTCACCGGTTTTGCCTTCGCGATCACCGAGCTCTTGCTGAATGGCTTTAAGCTGTTCACGTAAATAATATTCTTTTTGCGTTCGTTCCATTGACTGCTTTACGCGCTGACTGATTTTCTTTTCCATCGCCAGCACTTCACGCTCGTTGGTTATGAGCTTAATTAGTTTACGCAAACGTTCCTTGGCATCGAGCGTCTCCAGAATCTCCTGTTTTTCCTTCATTTTCAGTGACAAATGAGAAGCAATTAAATCTGCCATGCGACCAGGATCGTCGATATCAGAAACCGTGGCGTACGTTTCTGTCGTCACCTTCTTAGACAGCTTCGTATATTTTTCGAACTGTGCAAGCAAGCTTCTTGAGAGCGCCTGAGCTTCAACATCTGCATCAGGCTCTTCTTCAAGAGCATCAATACGAACAACAAAAGTATCCTCGTTTTCAACAAATGAATCGATTTTACCTCTCGATAACCCTTCCACAAGCACTCGGATCGTGCCGTTCGGAAGCTTTAGCATTTGCTTCACCTTCGAGAGCGTACCTATGGCATAAATATCTTCATGTGTTGGATCGTCCTGACCAATCTCCTTTTGTGTAGAAAGGAAAACTAAATGATCCTCCATCATTGCCTTTTCTAATGCTTGAACGGACTTGTCACGTCCTACATCTAAATGAAGCACCATTGACGGATACACAATCAGTCCTCTCAATGGTAGTAATGGTACAATTTTTTCTGTTGATTTCACCATGCGACCAACACCTCCTGCGAAAACCTTCTCTATATGACTACCATGGGAAAGCATCTTGTACAATTCTATCTTACAAGATGAACATTTGTCTATTGGTGTGTATCATTAAACATAGCTAAAACGCTCAGATGAGCGCTAGCTACTTACATTGCCAAGCTGCTCTCTAAGCGTTTTTTGCTTCTCTTTCTTCTGTGTCTGTTGACTGCAATGGGGTTGCTTGAGCAAATATAACGTCGAACACTTCAAGCATATGTGTCACTGGAATGATTTCAATGCCTTCAATTTCATGAAGCAATGCCTGATCATTTTCTTTTGGGATGATGACCCGGTTCGCTCCAGCCTCCTTGGCTGCTTTCACTTTAGCATAGACGCCACCAACCGGTTTCACCTGCCCATGAATGCTAATCTCACCCGTCATGGCTATTTTATTGTCGATAGGCACTTTACGAAACACTGAATACAATCCAACGGCCATCGCAACTCCAGCGGATGGTCCATCCACCGGAATCCCACCCGGGAAGTTCACATGCACATCATACCCATCGGCAGTAACATTCATTGCTCGCAAAACCGTTCTCACATTTTCAATTGACCCTTTAACCATACTTTTACGCCGGATGCTTTTGCTGCTATTCCCGATGCTCTCTTCCTCTACCACACCTGTAATGTTAATGCTGCCTTCATCCTTCGCCCTCAATGCTGTCACTTCAATTTCCAGCAACGCCCCCGTGTTCGGTCCATAGACAGCTAGACCATTGACAAGACCAATGGTTGGCTTTTGATGGATGCGTTTTTCTACGCGAGGAGACATTTGACTTGAATGAATGACCCACTCTATATCTTGCAGCGTAATGTCCTTTACATCCTTACTAATAGCGATCCCAGCAGCTGTCTGCATGATGTTTACTGCTTCTCGTCCGTTTTTTGCGTAGGAAGCCACTTTATCAATACCTGCTTCATCTACAGTCATTGAAATTTTTTCCACAGCATTTTTAGCCACTTGCTTAATTTCGCGATGATCCAGTTCTCTGAAGAAAATTTCCAAGCAACGTGAACGGATTGCCGGTGGAATATCCTCTGGGGTACGCGTCGTCGCACCAATCAAACGAAAATCTGCTGGCAAGCCATTTTGGAAGATGTCATGAATATGACGTGGGATTTGCGTATTTTCCTCATTGTAATACGCACTCTCAAGAAACACTTTTCGATCCTCAAGAACCTTCAACATTTTATTCATCTGAATCGGATGCAATTCGCCAATTTCGTCAATAAACAGCATACCACCGTGCGCATTGGATACCGCCCCTTGTTTAGGTTGAGGAATTCCCGCCTGACCCATCGCCCCAGCGCCTTGATAAATCGGGTCATGGACCGATCCAATTAACGGGTCGGCAATGCCCCGCTCGTCAAACCGTGCCGTTGTCGCATCTAGCTCGACAAATACAGCCGCAGGTTTAAATGGCGAGCGTTGATTACGCTTAGCGACCTCAAGCACGAGCCTTGAGGCAGCTGTTTTGCCTACACCTGGAGGGCCATAAATGATGACGTGCTGCGGATTAGGGCCACACAATGCTGCCTTTAGCGCTTTGATCCCATCCTCCTGACCAATGATGTCATCAAACGTTTTCGGCCGAACGCGCTCCGCAAGTGGTTCAGTTAATGAAATCAACCGCATCTTTCGCAAGGCTTCCATTTCCTTTTTTGACTCGCGATCTATAGATACCTTTTGTGTTCTTTGATTTCGTAGCAAATTCCAAAAATAGAGGCCAATCACGACCCCAAAAAACAACTGAATGAGTAAAACAACGCCTGTAAGTCCCATCCCTTTTCATCCTTTCTTCCTTCTACTAATTGCTAGTATCGCCCCAGGATGGAATCATTAAACAGGCAAATCACTCACTTTCCTAAAATGATACAAAGTCAAGCAAACACAGCAAATGCACACACAAAAAAGCACCACAATACCGCGTTCGACGCGAATTATGGTGCTTTTTTTCTATCATTAACTAGGGAGCCCGTTACGCACTCTCTGGTGACGTTTTCGGCTGATCAACGACAGACCCATCTTCAAGGACAAGTCGTGGGAAATCAATACCTTTAACCGTCTCAGACGACACGATGCATTGCTTTACATCATCGCGCGATGGAAGATCAAACATCACATCAAGCATGAGGCCTTCAATAATGGATCGTAGACCACGAGCTCCTGTTTTGCGCTCAATTGCTTTTTTAGCAATCTCACGAAGTGCATCCTCTTCAAATATAAGCTCCACGTCATCGATCTCCAGCAACTTTTCATATTGCTTGACTAGTGCATTTTTAGGCTTAGACAAAATATCAACCAATGCCTCTTCATCAAGTGGACGCAATGAACCGATAACCGGCAAACGACCGATAAATTCAGGGATGAGACCAAAGCGAAGCAGATCCTCTGGCAACACACTAGCCAACAAGTCGCCTTGGGACATTTCTTCCTTCGCATTATCGGCTCCAAATCCAATAACCTTCTTGCCGAGACGACGTTTGATAATCTGATCGATGCCATCGAAAGCTCCACCACAAACGAACAGAATGTTGGTCGTATCAATTTGGATAAATTCTTGATGTGGGTGTTTACGTCCCCCTTGTGGAGGTACACTCGCCACAGTTCCCTCAAGAATTTTCAAAAGGGCTTGTTGCACGCCTTCCCCAGAAACATCTCGCGTAATTGAAGGATTTTCTGATTTACGTGCCACTTTATCGATTTCGTCAATATAAATAATTCCTTTTTCAGCTTTTTCAACGTCATAATCCGCGGCCTGAATCAGCTTTAAAAGAATATTTTCAACATCTTCACCAACATAGCCAGCTTCAGTTAGAGACGTTGCATCTGCAATCGCAAACGGCACGTTCAAAATACGCGCAAGCGTTTGGGCAAGCAATGTCTTTCCGCTACCCGTAGGTCCCATCAAGACGATATTGGACTTAGAAAGCTCCACATCATCCACTTTACTGTTACTGTTGACGCGCTTATAGTGATTGTATACAGCGACAGACAATGACTTTTTCGCTTCATCCTGTCCAATGACATAGTCATCCAGAATGGCTCTGATCTCCATAGGCTTAGGAACCTCTTTGAATTCCACTTCCTCTTCAGAACCGAGCTCCTCTTCCACGATTTCCGTGCAAAGTTCAATACATTCATCGCAAATATATACGCCAGGACCAGCGACCAATTTTCTCACCTGGTCTTGTGTTTTTCCACAGAAAGAGCATTTCAATTGCCCTTTTTCATCATTAAATTTAAACATAAAACTCTTCACCCCTTGCGTTAGTCTCAAAACATTACGAGAAGGGCAGCGGACATCCTTGTGCATCTTCTGTGATTTCTTAACGACGATATTGCACAAACCACCTTGATCCCATCTTACATCCATGCATAACGTTACGAATCGCGAAGGCTCTGCTCCTTACATTATACTGTATCGTACTGCCTTTTTGACTCAATTGCAATTGTCCAATGCAGACTATTTTACTTACCTAATTCATATGTATGAGATTGTACCATAAGTAAACAGATCTTCAAAACAATTCGCAACGCTGTCATTCAAAGTCATCCAACACCAAAGACAACATGACCTTCCTTATGTTTACTTATGTATTGCCTTTTTATTCTATGTGTAATCCTTTTAATGTGTTAAAAAAAAACGAAAAGCGGAGCGCTGTACGTTCAGAAGCGAAGGTCAGAACATGATTGGGCAGGGAAATGGTTCTTTCATTTCTCTAGCCCAAGCATTTCTGCGCCGCAGCTTCTACAGCGCGCAGCTAGACAACGAAAAGCGCAGGCGAGCGCGTTTTGAAACGGAGGGCAGAACATCACGGGGCGAAGAAATGGTTCTTCACATTTCTCTCGCACCGGGATTTCTGTCCCGCAGTTCTTATGTTTTTTTATTGTAGAAAACAAGGCACAACCAGTGCCTTGTTTTCTAAAAATGAGCTATTAAACTGCTTTGCTGTTTTCTTCTAAGAAGTCAATGGCTTTTCGAACCTTGATGTCGTTCTCCAAAGTTTCAGTTGTGCCGCCAAGCATCGCTTTTAAATTATCAGTAGACGTTTGGTACATTTCTGCCATTTTGTCTAGTTCACTCTGAATCTCTTCTTCCGTCACGTCAAGCTTTTCCTCAGCAGCAATGGCTTCAAGCGTAAGGTTTGTTTTCACGCGTTTTTCAGCGTCTTCCTTCATCTGCTCTTTCAAAGCGTCCTGATCCTGTCCTGAGAATTGGAAGTACATCTCTAAAGTCATTCCTTGCATTTGGAGACGTTGTTCAAATTCTTTCAACATGCGCTCAAGTTCACTTTCAATCATCGCATCTGGAATTGTGATCGTTGAATTGTCTGTCGCCTGTTCAACAAGAGAATCACGCTTCGCATTTTCTGCATCACGTTCTTTTGTTTCTTGCAGACGATTTTTTGTTTTTTCCTTAAGTTCAGCAAGGGACTCAACTTCCTCGTCTACGTCTTTCGCAAATTCGTCGTTGACTTCAGGAAGCTCTTTTGTTTTGATTTCATGTACTTTCACTTTGAAAACAGCTGGTTTACCTGCAAGTTCCTCTGCATGGTACTCCTCAGGGAACGTTACTTCAACGTCAAGCTCTTGACCTGCAGTCGCTCCAATAAGCTTCTCTTCGAAGCCAGGGATAAATGAACCAGAACCGATTTCTAGAGAATAGTTTTCTGCTTTACCGCCATCGAAAGCTTCTTCGTTTACAAAGCCTTCAAAATCCATTGTTACAGTGTCCCCATTTTCAACACTGCCTTCTTCTTTTACAACGAGTTCAGCTTGACGTTCTTGTAGCTGAGTAACTTCAGCCTCTACATCTTCGTCAGTCACTTCAGTAGATTCTTCTTTCACTTCAAGACCTTTATACTCACCAAGCTCTACTTCTGGCTTTACTGTTACTGTCGCAGTAAATACCAATGGCTCGCCTTGTTCGATTTTCTCAATGTCAATTTCAGGACGGTCAACAGGAAAGATGCCTGCTTCTTCAACCGCATTCGCATACGCTTCAGGAAGAACAATATCTACAGCATCCTGATAAAGAGATTCAACTCCAAAGCGTTTTTCAAACATTGAGCGCGGAATACGTCCCTTTCTGAATCCTGGAACCTGAACATTTTTTACTACCTTTTTAAATGCGCCATCAAGGGCTTGGTTAAATGTTTCAGCTTCAACCTCTACTGTTAAAACCCCTTGATTGCCTTCTTTTTTTTCCCACTTCACAGACATGCGTTTCCCTCCAACATCTCGTTTTCTTGCTCATTCGAATACTTAAGATATAGCAAGTTTAAAAGGCACAAAGTTCAATATGTGCCTGATTTCTTCATTCTACAACCACTATAGTATACCATAGATTTAATAGCTTTCAAGCCAACCCACCTAGAACTAAAATGGATTCTATTGAAAGACATTTTCTTCAAATGAACGTAACCTTCGAATGGCCAAGTTCATCAATTCCGTATCGCTTTCATACAACGCTGCAATGGCATTTGCTTGCTCATCAAAGCCACTACGTTCCTGGCCAATATAATGCAACGCTGCCGCCCAAGCCTCAGGCTCTTCAGGGGTCAGCTCATCGGGATATGCATAGAACGCATATTGCTCCCAAAGTTCTCTAAGCTGTTGATAGAGCGTCGGATTCTCAGATTCGACATGAGATTCCATCGATACTAACACACGCCTAAAGAAAGATTGTTCAAAGACATTTGGAAGGTCGACCGGACGAATGACGAGGATGTGTCCGTGCTTCTCGCATCGAATCTCTTTCTTTATTTCCTGTTGCTTTAGAATTTGTAGCAAAGTCGTCTTGAGCAAAGGACTCTTTGTCGAATTTAAGAGAAATGATTCTACGTCTTTCAGATACAGCCTAGCGTCCACATTTTGCAAATAGTCCACATATCGCCAGTCATCATTGTTTTCTTTCAATTGGAAGAAATAAGAAGCATCACCTTCAGGCTCTTTTTTTGAAACGTCAGCATAGTGAACGTATTTCTCAAACAAAGGCACTAATTCTTCGGGAGTATCTTTCGATTGAATCATATTTTTAGCAATTTCTGCCGCTTCTTCTTGTGCATTGCAATGGACCAGAATCCCTAAATACACTTCAATAAGATCAAAACTTCCAGAATGCTGCTCAGTTAATAAATAAAAGCATTGAGACCGTGCTTCTTCATAACGTCCCATTTCCATCAGGGCCATGACTCGAGCAACGCCCGCATCATAAGGCAATCGCTCATCACCAAGCTGATCAAAACATGACAATGCTTGCTCATACTTTTTATTCTTTATGGCTTCAAGAGCCATCTCTGTTAAGCGTTCTTTCAGCTTCGGGAATTCAACAACATTAGACTGTTTGTTTTTCATGTATGTCACCGCTCGGCTCTTTTTTAATGGTAAGTGTATCAAGTTCATTCACTCAATTCAACTCACAACCTGAAATAACGTTTCAAAATATGCATTGGCACATGTCGTGAAAGGTGATCTGATCAATTTTTTGTCACATTGTGTTCAATTCATTTTGCAACTAGCTGAGTGGTTTGAATTTGAGTGAAGCGGTACGTTCAAAAAACGGCTAAAGCGCAGACCATTTATTGAAAGCAAAAACGCAGAAGAGATTCCACGGCATGCATACTCCGAAACACTGGGGCCTTTCTTCATGCAATTACAAGTCTTCTTAACTACGTTTGTGGTAAACACCGAATGATTGTAAAGCTAAAAGAGAAAAAGCAGCCAACCCTCGGATGAGGAATGGACTGCTTTTTTCATACCAAGGATTGAATGTTCAAGGTCGACGTGTTTTCTGCTTTTGTATCGTTATGCTTTTTGTTGTTCAAATGCTTTAATTTGATCTTTGTAACCAAGCGTGACGTCAATTTCATCCCAGCCGTTCATCAACATTTCCTTCCAGTATGCGTCGACTTCAAACGATGCCTTAAAGTCCTGTTTGTCTTGCACTGTCTGGGCGTTTACATCCACTGTCAGTTCATATGAGGCACCTGCCGCACGCGCGAGAAGCAAGTCAATATCTTGCTCACTTAGTCGAATAGGAAGAATACCGTTCTTCAAGCAGTTGTTGTAAAAAATATCAGCAAAGCTTGAAGAGATAATGACATGAAAGCCATAATCCTTTAACGCCCAAGGAGCATGCTCTCGGGAAGATCCACAACCAAAGTTATGGCCAGCAACAAGCAGTGAGGCTCCTTGGTTTTCTGGTTTGTTTAATTCGAAGTCGGGATTTTCTGAGCCATCTTGGCGAAAACGCCAATCATAAAACAGAAATGCACCAAATCCAGTACGTTCAATTCGCTTTAGAAACTGCTTTGGAATAATTTGATCCGTGTCGACATTGACACGATCCATAGGTGCGACCTTACCTGTATGCAAAACTAAACCGCTCATTTTGTCTCCTCCTCGTTAGCTTACTGGCTCTGTTTCCAACGTACGCACGTCACAGAAATGACCTTTGATGGCGGCAGCCGCAGCCATTGCTGGCGAGACAAGATGTGTACGTGCCCCTTTTCCTTGACGGCCTTCAAAATTACGGTTGGAAGTCGAGGCACAACGCTCACCTTCAGGGACAAAATCTGGGTTCATGCTTAAGCACATGCTACAACCGGATTCACGCCATTCAAATCCTGCCGTTAAAAAGACTTGATCCAGTCCTTCTTTTTCTGCCTGTAGTTTCACTTTTTGCGAGCCGGGCACGACCATCGCTCGCACATTTGCAGCGACTGTATGTCCTTTTGCCACTTCCGCAGCTGCACGCAAATCACTAATACGCGAATTCGTACATGAGCCAATAAAGACGTGCTGAATTGGAATATCAGCCATCGGCGTATGAGGGGCGAGACCCATATAAGCCAATGCTTGACGCGCCCCTTTTTTACCTGCTTCAGTTGTCATGGACTCAGGGTCTGGAACAGCTTTATTCACAGAAATACACATGCCGGGATTGGTTCCCCATGTCACCTGTGGCTCAATGTCCTCGGCAGCAATCGTCACTCTGGCATCGTATTCGGCACCTTCATCTGTTGCTAATGCAGACCACTCTTGTGTCGCTTCTTCGAAATTGTCTGGAGAAAAACGACGTCCTCGCAAATAATCAAAGGTTGTTTCGTCAGGACCAATTAATCCAGCCTTTGCTCCTGCCTCGATCGACATGTTGCAAACGGTCATGCGTTCTTCCATGGTCATGTTGCGAATGGCATCACCAGTGAATTCGATCACGTGTCCAGTACCGAAGTCAGCGCCGTATTTGCCGATGATCGCGAGGATAACGTCCTTTGCTGAAATGCCTAAGCCGAGCTTTCCTTCAACATGGACTTGCATCGTTTTTGGCTTTGACTGCCAGATCGTTTGTGTGGCGAGAACGTGCTCTACTTCACTTGTGCCAATGCCAAATGCTAGTGCACCAAATGCCCCGTGTGTTGATGTATGGCTATCTCCACAAACAATCGTTTTCCCTGGAGATGTTAGGCCCAGCTCTGGACCAATGACGTGAACAATCCCCTGATCGGGACTTTCCAGGTCCGCAATTTCAATTCCGAATTGGCGGCAGTTGGCAGACAAGGTTTCCATCTGTTTTTGGGCAATTTCATCAACAACCGTAAAACGATTCACCGTAGGTACGTTGTGATCCATCGTCGCAAAGGTTAAATCGGGACGACGCACGTCGCGATTTTTTAAACGCAAGCCTTCAAAAGCCTGAGGCGACGTCACCTCGTGCACCATATGAAGGTCAATATATAGAAGAGCCGGTTTTCCTTGCTCTTCCGCAACAGTGTGCTTTTCCCAAATCTTCTCAATGATTGTTTTTGCACTCATCTCCGGTTCCCCCTTGCATTTAGCTCTTAGTCTCTGCCAATTCTTGTAGTTGCCGTTTTATTTCCGCAATCACATCTGATGTGCCTACTGGCGCACGGTTCGTTGCTGCTGCAATGTCCTTCGTGCAGACACCCGCTTTTAATGTTTGAAACACTGCTTCCTCCAGCAAAGTGGCTTCCTTTTCCCAACCAAAGGAAACACGAACCATCATTGCTGCTGACAAAATCATTGCCATTGGATTTGCTTCATTTCTCCCTGCAATATCAGGAGCTGAGCCATGCACCGGTTCAAAAAGCCCCGGGCCCGTTTCAGAGAGGCTTGCTGATGGCAGCATGCCCAATGACCCTGTAAGCATAGACGCCTCATCACTAAGAATATCACCAAACAAATTTTCCGTGACAACGACATCAAATTGAGCTGGTGTCCGGATCAGTTGCATCGCCGCATTGTCGACAAGCATATGTTCAAGCGTGACATCTGGATAGTCGCCGGCAATTTCCTCGGCAATCTCTCTCCACAGTTTACTGGATTCAAGCACGTTCGCTTTATCGACTGATACCACTCGCTTTTTACGGATCTGTGCCAATTCGAATCCTTTTCGAAGGATGCGTTCAATCTCAGACCTTGTGTAAAAGAGTGTATCGACCACTGCATCCTCGCCTGCCACCTGTCGGCGTTCGCTTGGTTCGCCAAAATACAGGCCGCCAGTAAGCTCACGGACAATGAGCAAATCGACATCACGAACGACTTCTTCCTTTAAAGTAGATGAAGACAAAAGAGCGGGAATGGCTTTCACTGGACGTAAGTTGGCAAACAAACCCAACGCCTTACGAATACCAAGTAACCCTTTTTCCGGACGGAGATGAGACGGATTACGGTCCCACTTTGGCCCACCTACAGCACCAAGAAGGACAGCATCGCTTGATTGGCAAAGCGTTACCGTAGCTTCAGGAAGCGGATCTCCCGTCTCATCGATTGCATGGCCGCCTATCAGTCCATACTCGAACGTCATGGAGCGATCAAATAGTGATGAAAATGTATGAAGAATGTCTACTGTACCTTCTGTGATTTCCTGGCCAATTCCGTCACCAGGAAGAACAGCAATTTTTTTAGTCAACTTAACGGCCTCCTACGCTTTCTGAGCTTCTTCTTGAGCAAGACGTGTTCGTACGAGTCCACGATTTACTGCGGAAATATACGCTTTTGCTGACGCTTCAAGTACATCTTGTGAAACGGAGCGTCCAGACACCCGATGGTTTTGCACATCGACTGTGACGTATACCTCTGCAAGTGCATCTCTACCGCCACCAACCGATTGAATTCGATAATCATAAAGCGCAATAGGTACATCGAGCATCGTTTCAATTGTATTGTAAATGGCCTCAACACTCCCAGCCCCTGTGCTTGCCTGACACTGTTCGGTGCCATCAGGATGAGTTAATGTAATGGTCGCTGTTTGCACATCATTTGTTCCATAGTTTACTTGTATACTTTTCAGTTCATAGACAGATGTCTCTTTGCCTAGCTTATTGTCTGTCACAAGTGCGATGATATCATCGTCTGTGACTTCTTTTTTTGTATCACAAAGACTTTTGAATGCTGTAAATAACGTCTGCATCTCTTCATCATTGATTGAAAATCCAAGCTTCTGCAAATGCGTTTTAAAGGCATGACGTCCAGAAAGCTTGCCTAGCACATATGGGTCCGCTGTTACGCCTACCAACTCTGGGGAAATGATCTCATACGTTTGTTTGTTTTTCAGCATACCGTCCTGATGAATCCCCGACTCATGCGCAAAGGCATTTCGTCCGACAACGGCTTTGTTCGCCGGTATTTGCATTCCCGTAAGCTTGCTCACAAGATCACTTGTGCGCTTCGTTTCTGCTAAAACCAACTCTGTGCCGCACTGATAATAGTCTTTTCGCACGTGTAAAGCGACAGCAAATTCCTCTAGTGACGCATTGCCTGCCCGTTCACCGATACCGTTGATAGTGCCTTCCACTTGTCGCGCCCCATGCTCCACACCAGCCAAAGAGTTGGCGACAGCCATTCCAAGGTCATCGTGGCAATGGGTTGAAAGGATGACATTTTCAATATTCGGAACATTGGTCTTTAGATAGCGAAACACCTCTCCGTACTCTTTAGGTGTAATAAAGCCAACCGTATCTGGAATATTGATTACTGAGGCTCCTGCACGAATTACTTTTTCAACAATCTTTGCAAGAAACGGAAGCTCTGTCCGACATGCATCTTCTGCGGACCATTGAATATGTGGAAAGAACTTTGCAGCATATTGTACAGATTCCACAGCACGTTCAATTACTTGATCCTCTGTCATTTTCAGCTTGCTCGCCATGTGAATCGGTGAGGTTGCAAGAAACAGATGGATGCGGGGTTCGGCTCCCCCTTGGAGAGCCTCCCACGCCACATCAATATCTGATTGCTTACAACGGGACAAACCGGTCACAGAACAACCACGCACATGATTTGAGATTTCCTTGACGGATTCAAAATCTCCTTTTGAGGAAGCGGGGAAACCCGCTTCCATAATGTCGATGTTAAATCGCTCGAGTTGCTTAGCGATTTGAAACTTCTCGGATTTATTTAAATTCACGCCAGGGGACTGCTCGCCATCACGCAATGTTGTATCAAAAATTTGGATTTTCTGCACCTTCATCCCATCCTTTGCCTATTACTTTGCGTTCACAAACGGCATCATTTTACGTAGGTCACGGCCCACTTTTTCAATTAGATGCTCACTTTCATTCGCATTGATTGCTGTAAATTCAGGACGGTTTGCTTGGTTTTCAAGAATCCATCCTTTAGCAAACGTACCATTTTGGATGTCTGTAAGAACATCTTTCATGCGCTCTTTTGCGCCTGCATCCACGACACGTGGGCCAGAGACGAAATCTCCCCATTGCGCAGTATCAGAAATTGAATAACGCATGCCTTCAAGACCGCCTTCATACATTAGGTCTACAATGAGTTTTAGCTCATGCAAGCACTCAAAGTAAGCAACCTCTGGCTGGTATCCAGCTTCTACGAGCGTTTCAAAGCCTGCTTTGACGAGGGAAGATAAACCGCCACAAAGAACGGCTTGCTCACCGAAAAGATCCGTTTCCGTTTCTTCTTTAAATGTTGTTTCAAGCACACCAGCTCTAGCGCCACCAACACCTTTTGCATAGGCAAGGGCGATGTCTTTTGCATTGCCTGTAACGTCTTGGAAGATACCAAATAGTGCTGGTACACCAGCGCCTTCAGTAAATGTACGACGCACAAGATGTCCTGGGCCTTTAGGCGCTACGAGGAATACGTCAACGTTTGCTGGAGGAACGATTTGGTTGAAATGAATGTTAAAGCCGTGAGCGAAAACAAGGGAATTGCCCTCTTTAAGACCAGGCTCAATTTCTTCTTTATACACTTTCGGTTGACTCTCATCAGGAAGCAAGATCATGATGATGTCTGCTTGCTCTGCAGCTTCGCGTACAGTCGTTACTTCAAGACCGTCCTCTTTAGCCTTTTCTTGTGATTTCCCTGGACGAATTCCTACGACAACATCAATACCGCTTTCTTTTAGGTTCAACGCATGCGCGTGACCTTGTGATCCGTACCCGATAATGGCTACTTTTTTCCCCTGAATTGCTGCATCATTTACGTCTCCGTTGTAATAAACCTTTGCCATCTCTTGCCAACTCCCTTGGATTATTTAATGAGTGTATAGTGTTTTATATCTGTAACCGCTTTTTGCTTGGTTCCTCTCGTAAAGGCTGTCAGACCTGTTCTTGCCAGCTCCTTAATGCCATAAGGGCTAAGCAAGTCAATGAGTGCCTCGACTTTCTCTGATTCTCCAGTGACCTGAACAACAAGACTTTCCTTGCTGACGTCAATCACTGAAGCTCTGAACGGATCGAGAATTCCATTAATTTCAGAACGTGTCTGCGCATTCGCCAAAACTTTGATTAGAACAAGCTCACGGGCCACATACGATTGTGATGTGATGTCGTTCACCTTCAGAACATCAATTTGTTTGTTAAGCTGTTTAATGAGCTGTTCGATTTTGTTGTCGTCATCCACTTGCACGACAAACGTCATTCTTGAAATGCCAGGCACTTCAGAGTGACCTACCGTAATGCTCTCAATATTGAATTGGCGTTTTGTAAACAACCCTGTAATACGGTTCAATACGCCGGCACGATTGTTGACTGTTGCTGTGACAATTCTCTTCATGGCTTAATCCCCACCATTTCGTGAATTCCTTTGCCTGTAGCGACCATCGGGTACACATTTTCTTCCTGAGCGACACGAACATCAATCAATGCCGGGCCAGGATGAGCCAACGCTTCTTCAAGCGCTTTTCTCGTTTCCTCTTCTGTTTCCGTTTTCCAGCCCCGAATTGAATACGCTTCGGCAAGTTTTACAAAGTCAGGCTGCACCGGAATTTTAGAATGAGAGTAACGCTCTTCATAAAACAGCTGCTGCCACTGTCGAACCATTCCTAGAGATTTGTTGTTCAGGATGACGACTTTTACAGGTAAGTTCAACTCTTGTAAAACAGACAGTTCCTGAAGTGTCATCTGGAATCCGCCATCGCCGGTAACTGCAACTACAGTGGACTGAGGCTCAGCAAGCTGTGCACCAATCGCTGCTGGGAAGCCGAAGCCCATCGTGCCAAGACCTCCTGAGGTTACCCAACGATTTGGGCTGTTCAGCTTGTAATATTGCGCTGCCCACATTTGGTGCTGTCCCACATCTGTCGTAACGATTGCTTCTCCATTGGTCGTCTGATGAATGAGTTCAATGAGCTTTTGTGGCTTTAACTCGTCGCCATCCTCAAGATACGCAAGTGGATACTCCGTTTTCCAGCCATTCAACCGTTCATGCCATTCCGTAAAATCGCCAACGGCATTTGTCGTTTGGTTCAAGATTTGCAAGGCTTCCTTCGCATCCCCTACGACGGGAATTTGCGTTGGTACATTCTTTCCGATTTCTGCCGGGTCAATATCGATATGAGCGACCTTGGCGTTTGGTGCAAAATGCTTCAAGTTGCCAGTGACGCGATCGTCAAAGCGCGCCCCGATATTAATTAAAAGATCCGCCTCATAAATCGCCATGTTAGCGGCATAGGTGCCATGCATGCCGCACATGCCAAGGAATAGCTCGTGATCTGCCGGGAATGCACCTAGGCCAAGCAACGTATGGGCCAATGGCAAGTTCTGCGTCGCGGCAAATGTTCTGAGTTCCTCATGACCGTGAGCATGAAGGACACCAGCTCCTGCCAAAATGACAGGTTTTTTCGCTTCCGCAATTGCGTCGAGCACTTTGCGAATTTGCATATGATTCGGCTTCACGGTTGGCTGATATCCTGGAAGCTGTAGCTCTTGAGAATAGTCAAACATGCCTTCAGCCCCAGCAATGTCTTTCGGGATATCAATCAATACAGGCCCCGGACGTCCAGTCGTCGCAATATGAAATGCTTCTTTCATCATCTGCGGCAATTCTCTGACATCCTGCACTTGATAGCTGTGCTTTGTGATCGGCATCGTAATGCCCATCACGTCAGCCTCTTGAAACGCATCAGAGCCAATCACGCCTGAAGCTACCTGTCCAGTAATGACAATGAGCGGCAATGAATCCATCATTGCATCTGTCAATCCAGTCACAATGTTGGTCGCTCCTGGACCTGACGTGGCAATGACAACACCAGGTTTACCAGATACGCGAGCATAGCCTTCAGCTGCATGGATGCTTCCTTGCTCATGGCGTGTCAAAATGTGTCGCATGCCCGAATCATACAATTTGTCGTAGATGGGAAGCACCGCGCCGCCAGGGTATCCAAAAATCAGTTCTACATTTTCTTCTCTCAATGCTTGAATGAGCATGTCTGCACCATTCATTATTTTTTTGACTGGCTCATTCTTTTCAGCAGTCAATTTTGCATTCATCTGACGCCCTCCTCTTAGGTTTGGTATAAAGAACGATGGGGTTGCCATCGGTTTGCATCGTATGTGTCTTGCAAGAGAAAAGAAAAAAACCTTCTCACCCCCTGCGACACGTGTCATGTCAGCAAGGGGCGAAAAGGTTTTTCTTTCCGCGGTACCACCCTTATTCGCGCACTGTAACATGCGCCTTATGGCTTTCGCCTAGTTGGTAACGGGTATTCCATCCCGGTTCTGCCTAGTTGAGCAGAACACTCAAAGGTGAGTTCACAGGGCCTAGTCACCAACTCTCAGCTTACGTTGGTTCTCTGTAGAATAGGCTTATCTGTTACTACTCCTTCTCACTGCTTTTGCTTTATATGGTTAAACTTGATTTCATTTTATATAGAGATGACCGTCTGTACGAACCTTCTCTCTAAATATACGCAATAAGTCTTTTGTGTATGCACCAGGTGTCCCATCACCAATGACTCGACCATCAACTTTTACAACGGCGATGACTTCAGCGGCGGTTCCAGTGAGAAACACTTCATCAGCGACATAAACATCATGCCTTGTGAATGGTTCTTCCTTGACCTGATACCCAGCGTCCTGCGCATATTGGATGAGCGCATCACGTGTAATGCCTTCCAGTGCACCTAAATACCCTGGTGGTGTGACGAGTTCGCCTTTTTGGACAATAAAGATGTTGTCCGCTGATGCTTCTGCGACATACCCTTGATCATTAAGCATCAAAGCTTCACCAGCGTTAGCCAAGTTGGCTTCGATCTTAACAAGCACGTTGTTCAAGTAGTTTAACGATTTTACTTTTGGACTAAGCACATCCGGTCGATTTCTCCGACTGGCCACTGTCACAATTTCAAGACCGTTTTCGTAAAGCTCTTTTGGATACAATGCAAGCTGTTGCGCAATGACGATCACTTGAGGCTGGCTGCATTTGAATGGATCAATGCCTAAATCACCAACGCCTCTTGAGACGACCACGCGAATGTATCCGTCTTTTAGTTCGTTTTTCAAAAGAGTGTCTGTAATAATCTTGGTCATTTCTTCGTGTGAGTAAGGCACCTCTAGCATGATCGAGCGAGCTGAGCGATACAATCGATCTAAATGTTCATCCAATCGAAAGATATTGCCGTGATACGCGCGAATGCCTTCAAAAACGCCGTCCCCATATAAGAAGCCATGATCAAAAACAGAGATTTTCGCTTGCTCTTTTGGAACGAGCTGGTCATGGATAAAGACCCATTGTTCTGCCATAACCATCACTCTCCTGACATTTGCTTTAGTCTATGATGTATATTTTGCTTTGTTGTGGACTATCTTACGCCCTAAACGATGTTCAGTCAACCTCATTTTTCTGATTCTTCACTTGTTTTTTTTCAGGGCATTTCATGAATTCGCTTACAACGTTGTTGTTAGAAGGTTTGACATGGGTATGGGTTAGAGAATATTTTTAGTTGGAAGAGATTTCGCGAGGGGTTTAGTGGTAGTGTAATGGAAGGAATAGGGTGGGATTTTCTTTTTCGCAAACGAACTACGAGCTCCGGGTCATAAAAGAAGTTTTAGAATTGTAAAGTGCCTTTCATCCTATTTAGTTTGGTGACGGTTGAGAATGAAGTCACTTTATTCTTCTTTTACAATAAACCAAATGCGGCTAATAGGGAGACTCCTTGTGTAAAGAATAAACGACGAGGTCCTTTCGAGTCGATGTTGCACTTATCCCTTTAGGTTAAATGAAATGAGGGCTGCTTCGTCAAAATACTTCGCTTTCCGCGGGCACGGTTTCAGCTTCCTCGGAAAGCTAGAGCTTTCCTGCGGGATCTTCAGCTCGCGCTGTTCCCGCAGGAGTCTACGTATGTTGACTACGCTGGCGTTTTATCTTTTCGTAAAGTGTGGTTATATTTCTTGTCTCGTTTGAATTTGGAAATGGAAAAGTGAGTTGAGATGTATGCATCAAAATTCAACACAAGTAAGTAAATCGTTTCAGGCAGAAGGATTTCAACGAGTGCCCGAAGCGCATCATCTACTTCGCCATCGAGGAGGCGCAGTAGAAGCCTAGCGACCAAAAAATCACGACGAGGTCCTCACGAGTCGATGTAACGCTTATGCCCTTTATGGTGAAAGCGACCGCATGGTAGCTTTCATATAGATGATCCTATTTTTCGTTTTGTTGAAGTACTTCCTTAAGCAATTCAATCGCGTTCTCTTCTAATGGGTCATTTGTTCCAAGTTCCCCTTTGAAGGCTTTGGAGAGGATGGATTGTTTAATATCATTAAGAATGGAATTAACAGTACTATAATGCTCGGCTTTGATTTCTTTTTCAAATAGCAATTCAATAACTCTCACTATTTCTCTTTGTTCTTTTAAGGAAGGTAAAGGAATAATAATTTGATTTACGATACTTGTATTTAAGTTCGGTTGTGCAGCACCCACTTTAAGACTTCTTAATTTTTTTGTTTGAGTTTGCAGAAAGTAATATAAATAATCTTTACTGACATTTGTTAGTTCAATAAATGCAACAGAACCGTCATTTATACAACCAGAAATTTTTAAGATTTTAGGTACACCAAGAGTTGCGCCACTATTTGTTAAGACTAGAGTTTCTTCTTGTATATGTCTACTTTTCTTTGCTCCTTCTTCAGTTAGATAAGCAGATACATGTTCTAGATATATTCCTTCATCTTTAGTAATCTCTGCAACAGTAATCCAAGGTATATTACCCCCAAAATATTTCGGGTCGCCTGCCGGACGGGGAGAGGCTCCTCTTACAATTTCAGAGATATTCCCTAGATAACTAAACTTCCATTCTTCTGGTATTACAGGGAGAGAATTGAGTTCTTCATCTTTCACCTCTCCAAAATACACTGGTTTATTGTATCTCGCTTTTTTCTTACCTTTCGTTACAAGACTACATTCTTTTTCAAATTTTTCCAATCTAACATTTTGAATGTTTACTAAATCAACTACTTCATATAAATTCGCAAGTTTCTTTTCATCTCGCCACTCCCACGTCAACTCCCCACGAAAAGCTTTATCAAGAATAGCAGCCCTCCGAAGTTCAAAAGATTCTTTGACTTCTTCGATCAATTGCTTTGCTTCTTCAATTTTGGTTAAAAGCCGCTCGACCTTTTCGGCAATTCGTTTTTGCTCGTTGAGTGATGGGAGCGGGACAGACATCTTCTCGAAATCAGTACTTTTTACCGATGGTGAGTTGTCACCTCTTGTATTATCAATGAGATATTTTGTCGCTAAAGGAGAGCAGAGGTAGTAATAAAGATAATCTGAAAGTATACCTTTTTTCACCGAACATACATAAAAGGCAGTTGAAGCTATTAAGTTTTTGTTATCGATTTTTATTTTTGCTATATTTCTTAAGTAAGGTCTAACTAGAGAAATAACAATATCATCTTTTTTTACTTTTCTTCTTGCTCTACTTGGTGCTTCACTCGATTTTATTTCTTTAGGGCTTCTTACTTCTTGGCATTTATTATCTATCGCTTCTACATCAATATAACAAAAATAGGCTTCATTGAAATTATTCGGGTTAACAGATATCATTTTATTTAGAATATGTTTATTGCTTGTCCAAACCCAATTGTCCGGAACTCTATAAGATTGCTCTTCCTCCGGCACCAGTGCCTCTTCAAACAACTCATCTATTGTTTTATTTTTCTTCACCATTAGTTCTTCACCTTATCTTCTTCTGTTTCCTTCAGTTCTTCAACAACTTCACCTAATAAATCCATGGCTTTTTGGAGCTTGGCGATGGCTTCTTCGGCGGATTCGATTGGGTCTGGTAGGTTGTCGTAGGAGGATAAGGTTTCGTCGGCAATTAAGCCAATGTCTAGGCTGTCGTTCTTTTTGGCAATGGTTTCACGACTGAAGTTGTGCCAGCGTTCGTCCTGAATCTCTTCGCGTTTTTCGGCAATGTACGCTTTCATGAAGTCTTCAAAATGTGCCATTGTGAGCTGATTGCGCTTTCCAAAGGACGGCATATTGGTCCGCATATCGTAGACCCAGACGTCTTTTGTATTGCCTTTGTCCGTTTTTTCGCGCGTGAAAAACAAGACGTTTGTTTTGACTCCTTGGGCATAGAAAATTCCGGTTGGTAAACGCAGAATTGTATGTAGGTTACACTTGTCCATTAGATCGCGACGGATTTGAGCTCCCACGCCACTTTCAAATAAAACGTTATCTGGCAGGACGACTGCTGCACGTGCTTCCCCGTTGTCTTTTAAGGCGTTATAAATAACCTGCAAAAAATTTAATTGTTTATTCGCTGTTTCAAACGTCAAATCATCACGTGATACACGTTCTCCCCCTTTTTTTGTTCCAAACGGGGGATTCGTTAAGATGACATCATAATTTTTCATCCATTTGCCGTTGCTTGAGAGCGAATCCCCATTCTCCAAAGGGCCTTCAATATCATGTAGCAACGCGTTCATCATTGCCAAACGGTGTGTTCCTTTGACCAGCTCCATTCCACTAAAAGCCTCTTCCTTTTGAAATTTGACCGTTTGAGGGTCGATATCAAAATAGTCATCTGTTTTGTTTTTCAAGTATTGGTCTGCCGCAATCATAAAGCCATAGGTTCCGGCGGCTGGGTCATTGCATCGCTCTTTAATTTTCGGATCAACAAGTTGAACCATGACATCAACCAAAACTCGAGGAGTAAAGTACTGCCCTGCCCCCGATTTCGTTTCACTTGCATTTTTTTCGAGAAGGCCTTCGTACAGGTTTCCGAGACCTTCTTCTTTTGCGTTGTACCAATCCAGGCCATCAATTGACTTGATGATCTTCTCAAGGTTCTTAGGCTCAGTGATACTTGTGGAAGCATCGCTATAGATTAAGCGTAAACGTTCATGTTCGTTTTTTCCTAATGTAAGCAAAAGCTCCTGATAGAAATCCTTAAGCTCCATGCCTTCTTTTTTAACTAAGTTATCCCAACGGTAACCATCAGGAATAACCTCTTCTCGCTCTTGCTCTTTCATCATTTTTAAAAACAGTAAGTACGTTAATTCTGTTACATATTGCTGGTATGTAATGCCATCATCACGCAGTACGTTGCACAAATTCCAAAGCTTTTGAATGATTTCCTGATTGTTCATGTTGTCCCCCAAAGTTCTTGTATGATTTTACTTTACTAGTATAGCGCAAAAAAAGCCTCAGAATTAGAGGCGATTTTTGTTATGAACTTGCTGATGCATACAATTGATCATTGATCGTTTCGACAACTGCATCAATATGATCTCCAAAATCTCTTCTTAATTGCTTGTAACCACCCTGACTGACAAATGGTTCTTCGGTAAAAGCATCCTCTGAATTAGGTGCAAGCACAGGGAATTGTAACAGTTGTTTTTCGATTCTGTCCAACCATTTTTTCTGCCTTGGTGTCCATTCATGAAGCGAATGTACCTTTTGCATAGCACGTTTGATTCGTGTTTCATGGTCAACCAGCGCTTCCCCTAACGCGGCTTGACGAATAAAACTGATGATATCTGCAGCGATATCTTCATTTTTAGATTGTTTCCAGGCAGTTTGCAAGTGGGATTGCTTGAAATTTTTCGTTTCAAGAACCGCCATTAGTTCCCGCAAATCTTTTTTTGTTAAATCACGTGGCCGCGTGCAAACCAACTGCAAGGCTGGTATTTCGTTGAGATTTTCGTTAATAAACTTCGTAAACCCATTGAGATAGTCTTCAGGTCTGTGGTTTGCTTCACCATATCCTCTTTCAACCGCAGTAACGGCATCGTCTAAATACGATATAAAACGTTTATCGCCTTTCGTACGATAGACCTCCAAATACTCGAAAAGAATATCATGTTGCTTAACCTCAGATGGGGTGTAATATTGGATTTCCTTTACCCACTCATCAATAGACTTGTCATTGGCGAGCTCAGAAAATTTTTCCTTGGCTTCAGTGTCCATTCCCTGCTTTTTACGCTGCAGCTTAGCAGTCAGTTGTTCTCTAAAATAGTTCGTTTCCTTCTCTGTCTTAGCTTGTGAGAACCCATCCACTAACTCACGAATTGTCATTGATTGTTGCTTTACAACAGGCTTCATTTCGGTATACTTTTGCAATTTGTTGTAAATGCCCACAGCATCATAAATATTAAAATGGCTCTTGCCAATCTCAGGATATAAGCGAGTAGCACGTCCTAGCATTTGATCATACAAAATTCTTGATTGAACTCGGCGCATGAATACGATATTTGTAATCGCGGGAACATCGATTCCAGTAGTCAACAAGTCCACTGTTACAACAACGTTTGGTAGTCGTTCGTTTTTAAATCGTTTTATCGCGTCCAAAGGTTTGTAAATAGAGCCTGTAATTTTCGTAATAGCGTCGTCTTCAATGTCGTCTCCGCGCGCTTGATAAGCCTCTTTTAATAAACGCACGATGAGATCGGCATGCTGATCAGTGGCCGCAAAGATAAGCGTTTTTTCTTTACTAGAAGGGTCTATATAATCAACCAACGTATTTAAAATCACTCTGTTAAAGGGTTCTGTGATGACCTTTTTGTTGAATTGGTCTACGTCGAAGTGCACAGTATCTTCTAATTTCTCCAACACCACCTCCTTTGTTGCATCATCGTAGACTTCGACTTCCTGGTCTTTTTCAAAGGAGATTCCTGCTTCGGATAGCTCTGTTTTAAACAGATATGGCGGCTCATGGTCCACTAGAAACCCCTCTATAACAGCTTCGGTATATGAATATTTAAAGATGGGCATCCCAAAAATATCCGTTGTATGCAACGCAGGTGTTGCCGTTAAAGCTAGACATGCGGCATCAAAATAATCGATCACACGTCGATATTGACTCACATAATCGTCTTGGTTTCTAAATTCCATTTCTTCATCTGACATCTCCCGGTCGCTTGTATAGCCTCGGTGTGCTTCATCAACGATAATGAAGTCATACTGACCTACAGTAGGAATTGTTTTATCATCTGAACTATAAAACAATCGGCGAACCATGCCTTGAACGGTTGTAATATGGACTTTCGTTACTAGCTCTGGAGCCATATCTTCCAGGGACTTCACATCGAAAATGTCTGAAAATGATAGACCGTCAACTTTTGTATCCTTTATTGCATCCTCTGTCTGTTTACCTAGTGAATTCCGATCCACGAGGAATAAGATTCGACGTGCCTTTTTGGTATTAATTAACCGATACATGAGCGCAATTGCTGTTCGTGTCTTTCCTGTACCTGTAGCCATAGCGAGAAGCATTTTTCGTTTTCCATCTGAATATGCTTCCTCGACAGTGAATACCGCTTTTCGCTGATATGGTCTAAGAGCAAATTTCGTAATGTCTTCTTTTTTTAGTTTTTCATCTGCTTCTTGATCATTTTGCTTTAGCAAACTCTTTAAGTCACTTGGAGAATGCCACCCTTCCAATGCATAAGCATGCACTTTCGGTTTTCTAGAATCCCAAAACCAAATGCCTGACTCTTCCTTCACCTGCTTCAAATAACGTCTTCCATTTGTCGCATAGAGAAAAGGAACAAGATAATCCCCTGACGTCGGTTCAATCTCCTCATTCGCCAATTGTTTCACCTTTTTAGCGTACACTTTCGTTTGACTATCCAGCGCACTAGGGATCGTTTTATGTTCCGCTTTCGCCTCAATAAGTCCAACGAGTTTCAACCCAATAAAGAGGGCATAATCCACACGTCCACCTTTCACTTTCCATTCGGCAATAGCCATGTTTCTGTTCTTTTCAGGCAAGGTTCCGCAATTATAATGATTTAAAGACGAAGTGTTTGCTTCCCATCCAGCTACGCGCAGCTTTTCATCAATAATTGATCGCGTTTCTGCTTCTGTTAGTTTTGTTCGTTGTACAAATTGCGCCGACAGACGTTTTCGCTTTGCTCTTGTTTCTTCCTGCTCGGCTTCAGCTTGAAAACGTGCCTTTTCTAATTCACGTTCTAATTTCTTTACTTCTTCGTTATGTTCTTTTTGAAGCTGATCTAAATCAATTATATCTTCCTTTACAGGCGCTTGAAACGAATGGTCGGCAAAATTCCATTCTCCATACACCTCCATAAACCAAACAGACAACCGGAAGGCAAGCTGCAACAAAGCCATCGCCTCAACAGTCTCCACATCGTCAGCATTATGTACAGCGTTATTCCCCTTTTTCCTTATCATATGAAAAATATCAACCAACTCTGGTTCAAGCAATCCTTCTTTTTTGAGCAAATGAATTCGATCAATTTGCGACGCACCTTTTTTTTCAATAAGGTTTTCCGATGCAAAAATAATCTGTGCCAATGTTTCTGCAAACAAGCGTAATTTCATGATCGTTGTATGGGGGTCATGGTAAACATTTTTCTCAGCGGTTTCGCCTAAATTCGCAAGCACCTTCCACTTTTTACGTAAGAATGAAAAATTGCTGCTCATCGTCTCACCATTTTCTATAAAAAGTTAATATAGGGAGATTATACTACATCTTTATATTTCATGAAACGACGTAGATAAGATTAATATCTATCCACAGTTAAAACGCCACCTTTAGAAATAACAAGTGGCGTTTTTCGTATATATTTGAGTTCAATTGAATCAATTTCATAATGCGTCTTTTTAAAAAATCATAGAAGAACAGAAAACCAATGATGCTTTAAAAAACGAATGAAACCAATGATTATGCAGCGATGGATTGGTTCTTTTTGAGCCGATCAATGGCTAATTTTGATGCGTTGTAGGCTAAGTGAACG